>JAJYFE010000197.1 GCA_021785435.1 Planctomycetota bacterium | reverse complement strand
TGCGGCCGGGGCGCTGGCGGCTGACCAACTACATTGGCACCAAGACCCGCACCGTGGTGGTTCCACCCGGGGTGCACGGAATGAAACTGACAATCTCCCACGAACCGCAATATCTTACCGCGCGCACGAAAAGGTGACGTAATCGTTCGCGGGCCGCGCCCGATCCTGCGCCTGTCCCGATGGCCGTCGGGGGGGGGCTACGAACTATCCGTGGGGTATTCTGCGGCATGCTCTTCAAGGGCCGGGGTGCGGGCGCGGGGCGCGGCGGCAGCGTCTCGAAGCGTCGTTGCAGTTTAGTCGCCTGCGGCGACCTCTGGGCTACGATAATCACTTGCCGTCATTACCCCGGTGCGGGAACTGGCGCACTGGGGACGGCGCTGGTGCCAAATCTGTCATGCACCCGACCAGCGCTCCTTTTGACGCAGACCCGGAAGTCTGCGTGGCCCCTAACGCTGGCGAGCACTGTCCGCCCCTGCGGTGTGTGGATGTTTGAGAGGTGTGGCAATCATTTTCGGCATGGGCGAGCTTTATAGATGGTGGGACAGACGCATCGGGCCTGTCCGCAATCGCCGGGGATCCCGATAGATCGGGAGAAGCGTGTCCCACAGTCCGGGTGCGCCGGGACCACCAATTATTGCCACACCCCTCTTTGACAACGGTGACGCCATGAATGGCACGGAGGGATTGATGCGATGATAATACCGAGGGCAAGTGAGCGAAAATTTTTGCCCACACCCTGAATACGAGAACAGGAGGAGGCTGGTCTTTTTCGGCCAACCACCCAGCGAAGGCAAGTACCCCAAGGCGTTTTCAACGCGCCAACAAGCGGGAAGGCGGCGGGGCGAGTCGACCTTTCCGACCTGTTCGGGTTGTTCCTACTGCGGATATATTGACGGAATCCATGTTTCAAGTAAGATAATTATGAATACAGCGACCAGAGCCGCCACCGTCCGGTTTACCACCAAAGGACACGTGGTCATTCCACAGCGGTTGCGAAAAGAGTTCCATATTAAGATTGGCACCCGGGCCATGGTGAAGGCGGTTCCCGGCGGTATTCTGTTAAGGCCGGTCACCGCCGCAACCATTCGGCGCGCGCGCGGCATATTGAAGCGTTCGCGGGGACAAAAACCCCTGGCCGAGGAGTGGGCCGAACATAAACAACTCGAGCGGCAACTCGAAGAGGTAAAACATGGCGTCGCCGGTGCTGGATAGTTTTGCGCTCCTCGCCTACCTGCGCGATGAGGACGGCGCGCCGATGGCTCAGGAGCTGCTGGAAAAGGCCGGTGAAAAGGATGCCCCTCTGCTGATGACCGAGGTCAAATACGCCGAGGTCAAATATATTGTCCTGCGCAAGACCGGAAGGGCGGCATGGAGACAGGTGGCCGCAGCGGTGGACTCGCTCCCGGTCGAGTTCGTACCGGCAACCCGCACGCTGGCAGACACTGCCGCCGAGTTCAAAGCCAACCATCGCCTCAGCCTTGCGGACGCCTTCGCCGCCGCGCTGGCGAAAGAAAGGAAAGTTGAACCGATTACCGGCGACCCGGAATTCAAAACGCTCGAAAAAGAAATCAAGATCAATTGGCTCTGTCGCCGAAATGGAACCTGAGGAACGCACGCGCGGCCATAGGGGATACCCCCACATTCCGGCGGTAGAAGCATGGGCGGCCATGCCTGGCATACGGTCGGCCGCCGGTGCCAAGTGTCGTTTCAACATTCTATTGGGCCAGTACGACAGCGGCAACAGGGTGTGCATGGAACGGTATGGGGTGGCCAATCGTTAATACCACCCACGACCTCGCCGCGCTGGGATGGCTGCTCTTGGCCTGGAAGTCTGCGCGGCCCCTAATGCTGGCGCGTACTGTCCGCTCCCGCGGTGTGTGAGCACTTTTACAACAGTGATGAATCAATAGCACGGAAGGATCGATTCGTTGAAAATACCGACGGCAAGCGAACGGAAGTTTTTGCCGACGCCCTGAATACAAGAATAAAACAAGGCGATGGCCTTTTTCGGCCAACCACCCAGCGAAGACACGTCCCCCAAGGCGTTTCCGACGCGCCAACCAGCGGGAAGGTGGCGCATCGAATCCAGCTTTCAGCCCCGCCCCCGCTGTTTCTGCTTCGCCACGGCTGGATGGACGCGTTGGGTGGCGCCGGTTATGATAAAAGCATGAAAGTGATTACGTTAAGCACCATCCTTCAGCCGGAAGACGATGGCTACGTTTCGTTGTGCCCGGAATTGGACATCGCCAGCCAGGGGGACACCATTGAAAGTGCTCTGGCCAATTTGAAAGAGGCGCTGGCGGGGTTCTTCGAAACCGCCAGCCCGGAGGAGGTGAAACGCCGCTTGAAGAAGCCCGTGTTGTTCACCCACGTCGAGGTGGCTTGTGCCTAAACTCGGCGTGTTCTCCGGTGAGGAGATCGTCCGCATTATGGAAACGGAGGGGTTCGTCCGGGCGCGGCAAAAGGGCAGCCACTTAATCCTGCAAAAGCGAACCGACGACCTCACCATCACTGTGCCTGTGCCCCTCCACCGCACGGTGAAAATGGGTACGCTGTAGGCCATCATTCGACAGTCCGGCATTTCGCGTGAGCGGTTCTCAGTTTGATTTATGCCCCCCGGAATCAGGCGGATAGCGCAAGCGGGGATGCGCCCAGGTTTTCCTTTGTGTGCAAATGGATCAAAATACCGAAGGCCAACGAACGGAAGTCTTTGCCCACACCGTGAATACGAGAACAGGAGGAGGCGATGGCCTTTTTTGACAAACCGTTGCATGAGCTTAAGACCTACAAGCCAAACCGCCAGGAGCCGCGGGATTTCGATGCGTTCTGGCGGCAGACGCTAGCCGAGGCACGCCAAGTTCCCTTGGCGGCCATGTTTAAGCCAGTCGATTTCGGCTTGCGAACCGTCGAGACCTTCGACCTGACCTTCAACGGTTACGGCGGCCAGCCGATCAAAGGCTGGTTGCTGTTGCCGCGGAGCCGGGTGGGAAAGTTGCCGTGCGTGGTGGAATACATCGGCTATGGCGGCGGCCGCGATTTCCCGCCGGAAAAGCTCCTCTGGAGCGCCGCGGGTTACGCCCATCTGGTGATGGACACGCGTGGTCAGGGCAGCGTCTGGGCGAGGGGTGACACACCCGACTTGGACGCGGGAGGCAGTAGTCCACAATTCCCCGGTTTTATGACCCGTGGCGTGTTGGATCCCAAAACATATTATTATCGGCGTGTGTTTACCGATGCGGTCCGGGCTCTGGAGGCGGCCGAAGCACATCCGGCCGTGGACGCCCAGCGCCTCGCGGTGGCGGGCGTCAGCCAGGGCGGTGGAATCGCGCTGGCCGCAGCCGGCCTGGCGCCGCGCACGGTGAAAGTGGCGCTGCCCGATGTGCCGTTTTTGTGCCATTACCGCCGAGCCACCGAGATCACGGCGGCGCACCCCTACGAAGAGATATCCCGGTTTTGCCAGACTCACCGCGACAAGGTGGAAACGGTATTTCAGACGCTGGCGTATTTTGATGGGGTTAATTTCGCGGCGCGGGCCAGGGCTAAAGCGCTGTTTTCCGTGGGGCTGATGGACGAAATCTGTCCCCCTTCCACGGTGTTTGCCGCGTACAACCACTATGCCGGTCCCAAGGACATCCGCACCTGGAGTTACAACCACCACGATGGCGGCGGTGGTTTCCAGACGGTTGAAAAAATCCGATTTTTGCATGAGGCCTTTGCCGGAAAGAAATCGAAATGAAAACCTTACCGACGGACGCAGTAGTCTTCCCCCGCCCCGGCGCGGTGGTACTGCAAAAAATGACGATGCCCTCGCCCGGTCCCGGGCAGGTGCGGGTGCGGACGGCCTATTCGACGGTCAGCGCCGGAACTGAAGGTTGGGTTTGGCGGAACGAATTTACGTGGTCGCCGACACGGTTTCCCTGTGTGCCGGGTTATCAGCGGGTGGGGACGATCACCGCCCTGGGCGCGGATGTGCAGGGGTGGAGGATTGGCGATCAGGTAATGGCTACCACAGGCCAATGGGAAGGGCCGGTCGTGCCGTTTTGGGGTTCGCATATCGCCGAGGCCAATACCGCCGCATCCGAGCTATATCGTCTGCCGGCCGGCCTGGATCCGGTGGACGCCTCGGGTGCGGTGGTGGCGCAGGTCGGCTACAACGCTGCGAGCCGGATAGATATGAAAGCTGGCGACTGGGTTATGGTCTATGGGGACGGATTAATCGGCCAGTTGGCGGGCCAGGCGGCGCGGGCGCGGGGCGCTCGGGTGCTGCTGGCGGGGCATCGCCCGGCACGCCTGGAAGCAGCGCGGCAATGGGCCGTGGAAGCGACCGTTAACACCCGCCGGGATGATTTTATGGCGGCGGTCCGGCGCATAACCGGGGGCGAAGTGGTGGCGGCGGTGTTGGATACGGTGCAACAGCCGGAGGCGCAGCGCCAGTACCTGCCATGGCTCAAGCCAGGCCAAGGCCAGATTGTTTACAGCGGCTTCACACCGGCGCCGACGTGGGCGGATATGGCCCTGCTGCAGCAACGGGAGTTAACCACGCATTTTGTCAGCGGTTGGAATCGGCCGCGTATGGAGGCGACGCTGGCCCTGATGGCGCAGGGCAAAATCCGGCTGCGGCCGCTGGTAACACACCTGGTTCCATTCGCCGCGGCGCCGGCAATGTACGCGCTGCTGGAAACGCCCGGCCAGGCGTTTATGGGGATTACTCTGGATTGGCAAGGAGCCGGTTCGTGAAGGTGTTGTTAACCGGCACCGCCGGCTGGCTGGCCCGGGTGGTGGCGAAGGAATTGGAAGCGGCGGGCCATGAATTGCGTCTGGTGGACTGCGTGGATCCCGCGGCGGCTACGATTTTCGTTCCCGGCCAGTTGGAACGGATTCACCAGCCGCTGACCACCCACTGGCCGTACGTCCGGGCGAATATTACAGACTTGGCCGCGATGCGGGAGGCGGCGGAGGGCATGGAGGCGGTTATTCATTTGGCGGCGGTGACGGATGGTTTGCCGGAACACGGCCAGCGCATCATGGAAATCAATGTGGTGGGAACCTAGAGCGGTTCTCAAAAGTTTTGTCCTATGAGGATCCGCCGCAGGCGGAGCGGACCAGGCCCGGATTGTTGAAGAGGGATCGCAGTCCCTCATCCACA
>JAJYFE010000065.1 GCA_021785435.1 Planctomycetota bacterium | reverse complement strand
AAAACTGCCGGGCCATGCACGGAAGATTGGATTGGTCGAACAAAGTTGGGTTTCGAGCCGAGGAGCAACGTATGTGGAGAGTTGGTGAGGCGATAAATCTTGAAACGCTGCGTTAGTACGAGCGGCGCGCCCCAACACGGGGGCTTGACTCAGTACCTAAGTACATGGTGTAGACTTATGAGCAGGTGATCCGGCCCACGCAGAGGCAGCGATCCGCGGGGGGAGGAGTTTGAAAGGAATTTTCATGACCACGTGTTGCAACGACAAGACCACCGGCACGGATAGGCTGGAGCGTACGCCAGGCACGCTCCGCAATGGCCGCAGGCCAAGGCGTATTATTATCATCGGCGGCGGCTCCGCCGCCTTCGCCGCCGCCAGCCGCGCGGTCGAATTAGGCGCGGATCAAGTTACCATTATCAACACCGGCCTTCCCACTGGTGGAACGTGCGTCAATGTGGGATGTGTGCCCTCCAAAACGCTGATACGCGCCGCTGAATCATTGTATCGGGCCAGGCATAATCCATTCGCAGGCATTCAAACCAGGGGCCACCTGGCGCATTTTCCAGCCATCATTGAAGAAAAACGCCGTCTGGTGGACGGATTGCGCCAGGCAAAATATCTCGATGTAATCCGTCGTTTACCCCAGGTGCGACTGATTGAGGGCCGCGGCCGGCTAATCGACGACAAGACGGTGCAGGTTGGCAGCGAACAGTTGGTGGCGGATCACATTTTGATCGCCACCGGCGCTACGGCCGCCATTCCAGATATTCCCGGCCTGGCCGACGTCAGCTATCTGACCAATCAATCCCTATTTGAATTGGAATCGTTGCCGGAATCACTGATCGTGTTGGGCGGGCGCTACGTCGCGTTGGAATGCGCGCAACTGTTCGCCCGCCTGGGCAGTCGCGTTACGATTTTACAACGTTCCGACAGAATCCTGCCGACGCAAGCAGAGGATATCACGAACCTCCTGACGACCTATCTTGTGGGCGAAGGTCTGGAGATCGTCACCGGTGTGACCGTGGAGCAGGTTCAGCGCTGTGAATCAAACGTGCTCGTGACCGCCAAAATCAATGGCACGCGGCGGGATTTCACCGCCGCGCGGATTCTGGTGGCGACGGGCCGCGCGCCGAATACCCGCAGTATGGGACTGCAAGAGGCGGGCGTGCAGCTCGATAAACGTGGATTTATCACCGTCGACCCAACGTTGCAAACCACGCGGGCGGGAGTGTGGGCGGCAGGAGATGTGCTGGGCCAGCACATGTTTGTTTATACCGCGGCATATGAAGGTGCGTTGGCCGCGGAGAATGCACTGACCGGAGCCGGGCGCGCTGCCGACTATACCGCACTGCCGTGGGTTATTTTTACAGATCCGCAGGTAGCCGGCGTCGGCCTGGATGAGCGCCAGGCACGCGAAGCAGGCTGGGAGGCTGAATCCGCCGCGTTACCCTTGGCCCACGTGCCGCGGGCCATAGCCGCCCGCGATACCCGCGGTGTGATCCAATTGATTCGCGACCGCAAAACCGATCGATTACTGGGGGCGCGCATTCTGGCGGCAGAAGGTTCAGAACTGCTGATGGAAGCGGCGCTGGCGATCAAATTCGGCATCACGGTCCACCAGCTTCGTGAAAGTTTCCATCCCTATCTGACCCTGGGTGAAGGGATGAAGCTGGCGGCGCTGGCGTTCGTGAAGGATCCCGCCCACTTGAGTTGTTGCGCTACATAAGGAGATGCGGTATGGAAAAGCCCCCAACCATCAAGAACGCCCAAGACTGTTGCGAAAAATCCGCACCGCCTGGGCAAACCGACATTAGCGGAAATGCGACGCCCGGCGGTTTTTGGCGAACCGGCCTGGTGGCCATGGGAGCGGCTATTCTGGCTTCGGCGTGCTGCTGGCTGCCCGTGCTGCTGCTGGCGGTGGGCGCCTCCGCGGCCGGAGCGGCGGCCAATGCTGTCGCTTCGTTGCGGTATCCGCTGCTGGGCATCGCCGCCATCGCACTGGGCTTGGCCTTTTACCGGGCCTATTTTCGGCGGCGAACGGGGACACCGGCCGCGGCGTGCTGCAGCGCCACCGGTTCAACCCGGCGGGCCGGTGGGCGTTGGGCGCTTTGGGCTTCAACCGTGCTGGTAATTCTTTTCGCCGCATTTCCCTACTACGGGGCGCCATTGATCCGCGCCGTCAGCGGTGGGGGCGCCTCCCACGCCGCCACCACAACGGCCGCTCCCCACACGCCTGCGGCTGCAGCCTCGTATGTGTCCGCAGGCAATGTGGCCAAAACGGATGCTGCCGCAGCATGGCACACCTATAACTATCAAGTAAAGGGGATGGATTGCACCGCCTGCGCCGCGGGCTTGCAGGCCGTGGCGGCAAGATTGCCGGGCGTAAAAACCGCCCGGGTTTCCTATGCGCATGGCAGCGTTGTGATTACCGCCGATCCACATACGTTTGATCCGCAGACACTCGTGAGGAAATTTACGGCTGCCGGGTATCCGACGGCGCTACTCAGCCAACGCAAGGAACACCACTGATGCGAACGCATCGCTTTCAAATACCAGCGGATGCGCTACGAGTACGTTGCGCTATACTGGCAAGTGCTTTGTCACCGCTTAACTCGCGGGTGTCGTGTCCGGAAGCCGTTCACCGGGTTGCCGCGGGCGACTCGCTACGGCGAGCCGGAGATTCACCGGCCTGAAGGCCGGTGCTGCCGGTTCGGTGGCGAGTCTCGGGCTCTTTCTCCAACCCGAAATTTATCGTTTGACAACGCACGAGCACGGTCGTAGAGACCTTCCGGTAATAGTGGAGCGTCCCATACGACAAATTGGCATGAACGGTAGGATGCAGCGGCCGGCGGGGGCCGCTTCATAACCAACCCTACCGCGGAGCGGAGGTTCTATGCCGACCGGTTCGCAGACCAAGTCTCCTTGGGCTGTTCTGGATACACTACGCTGGAGCCGTTTTCATACCACGATGACTTTGGCGCTGGGGATCGGATGGTTGTTTGATGCTTTCGAAGTCAATCTGACCGGCGGTCTGCTGGGGATTCTCAAGGCGCAGTGGCATTTATCCAACGGCCAGGCCTCTCTCATCACGTCATTGTGGCTGGCCGGGATCATGGTCGGAGCCGTGCTTTTTGGCTACTTGGCCGATCGGTTTGGGCGTAAGAAGCTTTTTCTGTTAACGCTGACTGTTTACTCCGTCTTCACCCTGTGTTCGGCCCTTTCGCCGGGATTCGCGTCGTTCATGGTGTTCCGCTTTCTGACGGCCATCGGCGTGGGGGCGGAATATTCCGCCATCAACGGCGCGATCGGTGAACTGCTGCCAGTGCAACATCGCGGGCGAGCGGCGGCGGTCGTGATGAATTTCTGGCCGATAGGGGCAATGCTGGCGGCCCTGGTGAGCATTCTGTTTTTGAATCTGATTCCGCAACAGGCCATCGCCTGGCGCGTGGGTTTTGCACTGGGAGCGATAGGCGGATTGTTTGTGGCCTATTTCCGGCGTGTGTTGCCGGAATCGCCGCGTTGGCTGCTGTCGCGCGGGCGGCTGGAAGCGGCCGGAAAAGCCATGGATGGCATTGTACGTTCCGCGGAACAGCAACCGGAAGATCAAACGGCGACGCCCGTGCCAGGAATGGGCGCGCCGGCCAACAACCGGGCACGCAGTGTTATAGCCGATTGGTGGGAATTGCTTAGCCGATATCCGTATCGGCTGATGTTGGGGGCCACCCTGGACCTATCGGAAGCGTTCGGCTATTATGGCCTCTTCACTTTTCTGGCGTTGGTCGTGCTGCCCCAGGTGCATATTGCCAACAGCCAAATGCCGTGGTTTTACCTCCTGGGGAATGTCGGGGCGCTTGCCGGCGGCCTGTTGATGGCTTGGAAATTCGACCGGTTGGGCCGCAAGCGAACCGTACCACTCTTTTACACGCTGGCGGCCTTGACCAGCGTGCTGATGGCGCCGGCCGCGGCGACACATTCACCGGCGCTGGTTCTAATCGCGTTCATGGCGGCGAATTTCTGCGCCACGGGAGCATGGACCAGTGCCTATCCAACATTTTCGGAAATCTTTCCGACGCACTTGAGAGCCACTGGAATCGGCGTTTCCGTAGCCATAGGACGCGTCGGCGCAATCGCCTCGGGCCCGCTGCTGGTGGCAGTTTCTAAATCCGCATGGGGTGACGCCGGCGTATTTGGCCTGATGGGGTTTCTTTGGCTGGCCGGCGCGTTAGCCATGATTCCGTGGGGTCTCTGGGGAATCGAAGGGGCGGGGGTATCGTTGGAGACGATTGTGCAACCGGTTCTCGTGTCGGACGGACGGTGCTAAAATGATTCAAGGTATGACCACGGATACCGGTCATGTGCAGACGGCGGCTCGTATCGCGCTGATGGGCGGTGCGTATGGAAATGTGCCAGCCCTGCGCGCGTGTCTGGAGGATGCCCGCGGGCAGGCTTGCACGCAATACGGATTTCTTGGCGACGCCATCGGTTGCTGCGGCCATAGCGATGAAATCGTAGACCTGATCCGCGCCGAATTCGATATGGTAATTGCCGGCAATCATGAGCGGCAGGCGGCGGCCGGTAAAAACGAATGTGGATGCGGCTATTCATCGGCGGAAGATGAACAAGCCAGTTGCCAGGCATTTGCTTATGCCAGCAGGAGCCTTTCAGAAGACAATCGCCGATGGCTGGCGACATGGCCGGCGCTCTATCGCTTAAATACGACGGCAGGCCTGATCCTTCTTTGCCATGGCAGCCCGCGCAAAACCAATGAATTCCTCTATCAGTCGGGCCTTGACGAGAAGTCGTTGCGAAGCATGTTAACAAATTCGAGGGCCTGTGGATTCGTCTGCACCCATTCCGGCTTGCCTTGGCTGCGGGACATCGGCGAAGCGGGAGTCGCGGCCAATTGCGGCGTGGTCGGAAAACCGGATCATGACGGCGATCCGGCGGTGCATTACTTGATTCTGGAAGTTACAGGCGCCGGTGTGGCGGTGGAAATTCGCCGCGTCGAATACGACCACGAAACCTGGGCGGCGCAACTGCGCCGTGAGGGGGTCGCCGAGGTATACGTAGAACCACTGGCTACCGGAATATGGACGGTGGGGGTTAAAAGTCTGCCGCCGGTCGAGCGCGTTGTCCAGCGTCGCCCCGCCGGAGGCTGTCTGCGGCTGAACTGGCGCAAGGTTGCAACAGCCGCCTTCAAGATAACGCTGACGGTGTTGCCCGCGGAGAATCGGTTTGATCGCCAATTGAGTCGCACCGGCATCGCGGCATTACAACCACTGAGCATCAAGACCGTCCAGGTCAACATTGGCCTGACATGCAATCTGGCTTGCCACCACTGCCACGTCGAGTCATCTCCCACCCGCGCCGAAGAGATGACGTGGGAAACGATGCAATGGGTGCTGGCTGCGGCGTACAAAGCCGGGGCCGAGGCGATCGATATTACCGGCGGCGCGCCGGAGATGAATCCGAATTTCCGACGATTTGTCGATGCCGCACTACAGCAGGGACATGGAGTGATGGTTCGCACCAACCTGACCATCATGCTGAAGGATGGCTATACGGATTTACCGCGATTTTATGCTTCCCGCGGCGTGCACCTGGTGGCCTCACTGCCCTGTTATCTGGAAACGAACGTGGACAAGCAGCGCGGCCGACACGTTTACCAGGAGAGCATCGCAATTATTCAGCGCCTCAACGCACTGGGTTATGGCATCCGGGAAAATTTGCCACTGGACCTGGTTTACAACCCCGGCGGGCCGGCGCTGCCGCCGGAGCAGTCAGCGCTGGAAGAGGCGTATCACCGCGAGCTCGGCCAACAGTTCGATATTCGTTTTACGCGGTTATATACGATGACCAATTTGCCCATCGGGCGATTTTTGCACGATCTCGAGCGCCAAGGCTATGCCCGGCAATACCAGGACCTGCTGGAGCGAACATTCAACCCGGATACACTCGATGGTCTGATGTGCCGGCATCAACTGCATGTTGGATGGGATGGAACTATTTACGACTGCGATTTCAATTATGCCCTGAAACTGCCAGCCGGTTCCGGCCATATCCGAGATTTCGATCCAGCGGACTTCCTGACCCGACGGATCGTCACCGGCTCGCACTGCTTCGGATGCACGGCCGGCTGTGGCTCCTCCTGCGGCGGCAGCCTCGTATCCGATTCTGCATCGGCCTGTAAGAATTCAGCCGTTGTTTAGACCAATCTGTCAGCAACATGTGGCACCACTCCGTCGTACGCGCGGCGGCGGGTACAAAGGTTTGATCATGGCAGATACATCGTCACGGCTGTCGCAGGTGGTTCAGTGGACGGCGCTGATTGTGATCGCGGCTTGTGCCGTCGTTATAGCGAGAATCTTGCCGATCGGGTCTGGAATTAACCTTTTACGCAGCAGTCTGGCGGGGTGGGGAACTCTTGGAATATTGCTGTTTGGTTTGCTGTACATCCTTTCGACGGTGCTCTTAATTCCCGGTTCCGCACTCACCGCATTGGCGGGCGTGATTTTTGGCATCTGGCGGGGAACGTTGATCGTCTCTTTGGCCTCGACCGTCGGAGCATCCCTGGCATTTGTCCTGGGAAGATATGCTTTTCGCAACTCCATTGAACGGCGGCTTTCCGCCAAACCGCGCTTTGCAGCGATCGATCGTGCCGTCACGGCACGCGGGTGGGTCATTCTCGCCCTCCTGCGGCTTTCGCCGATCGTCCCGTTCAATTTAAGCAATTATTTTTTTGGTCTTACCGGGATTGGCTTCTGGCGATACGTCATTGCCAGTTGGCTGTGCATGTTGCCTGGTACGCTGCTGTACGTATATCTCGGTTACACCGCCGGGGCCGCGGCCGGCGCGGGTGTGGTGACCGGCCCGCTGCACTGGATGTTGTTGCTGGGCGGACTGATGCTCGTGCTCGCGGTAAGCGTATATATAACCCGCGTCGCCCGGCGGGCCCTGGCATCGGTTGCGGAAACAGGAGTAACGGAAATGAAAGCATCCACCGTCGGCACCCCGCCACAGCGAACCAGCACAGGGGCAATCCGGACGATAATTTTGAGCAGCTTGGCAGTGCTGATGCTAGGATTGACCACGTGCACGTGGTTCAATCGCGGTGCGTTGGCAGGCTTATTTGGCCCGCCACCGGTGAAATCTGTGAACAAATTCAAGGCCAATCCAAATGGGCCGCAATTCAGCAATGCTCTGTTTAACGAGGTGGTTGGCCGGTATGTGGAGTCAGGTGGTTGGGTGGACTATACGGGGCTTGCCGCCCATCCGCAAGATCTGAATGCTTACCTCGCCAAGCTGGCCAAGGCGCCCTTCGCCAAACTTGGGCGTGACCATAAGCTCGCCCTTTTGATCAACGCCTACAACGCTTTCACACTGCGGCTGATCCTGGATCATTATCCGGGCATTCGGTCGATTCGGGATATTCCCGCTGACCAACGTTGGGCCTGGGTTCACTGGAACATTGGCGGAAAGCTTTACAGCTTGGAACAGATCGAATTGATGCTGCGCAGTGACTTTGCCGATCCGCGGATTCATTTCGCGATCAATTGCGCCTCCATCGGCTGTCCACCCCTGCGTCAACAGGCTTATGAACCGACAACCATCGATAGGCAATTGCAGAGCCAGGCGGAATTCGTCAATAACAATCCGCGATGGGTGCGGCTTTCGCGCGATGGCCGAACGGTATATCTGACCAGCATCTATCAATGGTACAGCGGCGACTTCGAGCAGACGGCAGGCTCAGCGATCAAATTTGTCGCCCGGTATAACCAGCGCCTCGCTGCGGAATTGGCGAGAGGTGTCGATCCGCACGTCGTATTCATGTCTTACAACTGGGACCTGGACAGCATTCAGAACAAGCCGGTGCAGGGGGACAATTAATGGCCGCCGAAACCTTGGCAGAGATTCCATCGCTAACTCCACTGGATCAACACAATCGGCGGCTTCAGGAAAACGTCCATCCGCCGGAATGGGTCAACCCGGCCCCCAAGCCGCAATATGACCTGATAGTGATCGGGGCTGGGACGGCGGGATTGGTATGCGCAGCGGGTGCCGCGGGGCTGGGGGCCAGGGTGGCCCTGATAGAAAAAAGTCTGATGGGCGGCGATTGTCTGAATGTAGGTTGCGTGCCATCCAAAGCCCTGATTCGTGCTGCGCGGGCCGCTGCTGAAATCCGCGAGGCCGGCGCTTTCGGCGTGCGACTGCAAGGGCTTGTTGAAGTGGACTTTCCGGCGGTCATGCAGCGGCTGCGTAAATTGCGGGCGGACTTAAGCGGCCATGATTCCGCCCAGCGGTTCCGCGGCCTTGGTGTGGACGTATTTATCGGCGAGGGGCGTTTCATGGATCGCCGATCCATCGGCATCGGGCCGCAGGTCTTGCGGTTCAGCAAGGCAGCGATCGCCACCGGCGCCCGCGCCGTTGATCTGCCCATCCCCGGCCTGGCCGAGGCTGGTTACCTGACCAATGAAAATATCTTTTGTCTTACACGGCGGCCGGCCCGGCTGGCCGTCATCGGTGGTGGGCCGATCGGTTGTGAATTGGCCCAGGCGTTCGCGCGTCTTGGCACGCAAGTCTTTTTGCTCGAGCAACAGCGGCAGTTGTTACCGCGGGAAGACCGGGACGCCGCCGCGATTGTGAAAAAGGCATTGGTTAATGATGGCGTTGAGATTAATTGCTGTTGCAACATCAAATCGATCCGGGCACGCGACAACCGGAAACTTCTCGCCCTAGACTGTCCGGACGCCGCCAGTGAATTAACCGTGGATGAGATTCTCATCGGCGTGGGTCGGGCGCCCAATGTGGAAGGGCTGAATCTGGAGGCGGCCGGCGTTAAGTACGATAAACGTGGCGTTCAGGTGGATGATTTCCTGCGTACCACCAACGGGCGCATCTTCGCGGCCGGCGACATTTGTTCACCCTATAAGTTCACGCACGCTGCCGATGCCATGGCTCGTATCGTGATCCACAATGCGCTGTTCCTCGGCCGCAAGAGAATCCGTGCGCTGATGGTCCCCTGGTGCACCTATACCGATCCGGAAGTGGCGCACGTGGGACGCTATCCCACCGAAGCTGAAAAAAGGGGAATCATCTTTGATACCGTCATGGTGCCATTGGAAGAAGTGGACCGGGCCGTATTGGATTCCGAAACCACCGGATTTTTGAAAGTGCACGTGCGGAAAGGTTCCGGTCAAATTCTCGGCGCCACGCTGGTGGCTCGCCATGCCGGGGAAATGATTTCAGAACTCACGCTGGCGATGCAGGCGGGGGTGAGCCTGGGAAGGATCGCTTCTGTGATTCACCCCTATCCCACCCAGGCTGAAATAATCAAACGCGCCGCTGATCAGTTCAACCGGCGCCGTCTGACGCCGCGGGTCCGGAAGTTGCTCGGTCTGATTCTCAGTATGAATCGGTGGTAATCCTTTGGTCGTGTTGACCAAGGTTTGCCGTCCCCCTTGTCAGGAATAGGTTCATGGCCAAAATTTGTGTGTTATTACTGGCGGATACGGTCACGCCTGAAGCGATGGGACGTATGGCCAATGCTTTGACCACGGTAATGGAATGTGATGAGGCCGGCGACGATGTCGTGCTGATATTCGACGGCGCGGCTACACGCTGGGCCGGCGAGTTGTCCAAATCGGACCACAAATATCATGATGCGTTTCAGAAAATCCGGCATCGCCTCACGGCCGTTTGCAGCTATTGCGCCACGGCCTACGGCGTGGCAGACGAGATTCGCGCCGTCGGATTGCCCCTGAGTAGTGAGTTTCGAGGGCATCCGAGTATCCGAACGCTGGTCCACGATGGTTATGGAGTGATCAGTTTTTGATAGGGTGTGGCGGTTGACATTTCGCAATGGGTTCCGCGGTCATATTTCTCTTTGTCTGTGCGCGTTGCGTAAGAATTGGCGTTGGGTCGCGACTAACAGAGCGCGCTTGTGTTCATGTTATAAAATCAGGGGAACGCCAGTGATGGATGTTTGCAATGTTCGGCAGGACATGCTGCTGTTGGTGGGGGCGGCCGCATATTGTATCGCGGTTGGGAGTACCGTAAAAGCTGCCACCACAACGTCCACGCCAGAAACCAATCGATGGGCCATTGGAACAGCGTGTGACGAGTCTGCGTTATATCTCGGCAACGCGGGTGTCCATACAAGCAGCAGCTATCTTGACCTCAGCAACCGGCCCGCCAAAACGGATAGACATACCCTTTCTGACACGGTGACAAAAGAGTTTGCGGCTGATGCCTCACCTGTGATATCGCTGGACGCTACGGCAAGCGGGGGCGGATCTTCGCGCTATTTCTTTGGCTTGCTGGACCATCGCAGCAAGCTGGCCAAGGGTTTTTTCCCGGGAGCATTTCTTGCGGCGAACGTTGCCACCCAGCGCGAAATCGCGATGACCTGGTATCACTTTGAACGCGGCAACGAGCAACTGGACCTGTTTTACAACGAATTCAAATGGGGGCTGGATCAATGGACAGTTGAATTCCAGGCTCCTTACCAGCATGGACACGTGTCATACCCCCGCGCCGCGCCCGGCGAGCCAACCAGCAGGAATTTCGACGGCATGGCCAATTTCGCCGTCGTCATGCGTTCGCCAATCTACCAATACGTCAGCAAAAACGGGAATTTCGATTATTCACTTGTTCCCGGCTTGGAAATCGACCCGCCCTCCGGTTCAGAAGTAAGCACCGGCACAACGATTTCCCCCCGCCTGATGCAGGCCATCGCGCTGAGCGACCATTTCAGCGTGATGACCAGCATTGGGCTTTTGTTTCTGACCGGCTCGCATCAGGGCGGCCAGAAAAATCTCACCTGGGACACCGTGCTGGGCTGCAACATTTATCATAAAGATCTGCCCCTGCCGGGAATCGCGGACGTTACGCCCGTATTTGAAATTGTCGGCTCCGATCCCCTGTCCGGCGTGGACGTGGGCCGGCAATCGATCACGACGCTTTTCGGCGTGGAAATCAATCCCGAACCAAAATGGGGCTACTTGACGCCTTACATAGGCGTCGGCGCCGGCCCCGCCATCACCAGTACCGCTCGTCGCGGCGGGGACTGGGTTTTGTCGGCCTATGTGGCTTTTGCGCTACCCTGATCTTGGGCCGTGACGTGTAAGAATATCGCATCCGTCACGACAAACACTGTGTTATGTGAACTTGGCGTTGGATTGAAAAGCGATTGTCGCTGTATCTCCAATGCTGCCACGCTGCGGTGGAGCGGTGTGGCAAAAGTTTTGTGGTTTGGCCTTGCAAAGGAGTTTTACTATGCGAAGGCAAAAAGGAATCTGGCGGGCGGTATTGGCGGCAGGTATTTTGGTCGGCGGGTTGGCCGTGGGTGCTTTCGCCCAAGGTTCGGACACAACCTATGTGCCGACCGGCCCGGGTGTGGCCGTGACGACGCAGGCATCAGTGGCTCAAACGGTCAGCAAGCTCAAGCAGGCCGTAGCCCACGGCGGCATGATGGTCATGGGCCAGCTCAACCAGGGCAAGGTGCTGGCGATGACCGGCCTGCACGTGCAATCGGAGACGTTGTTTGTCGGCAGCCCCCGCGTGGGCAAGATGCTCTTTTCCGCTGACCCTGGCGTGGGTGCTGTGGTGCCGATCCGAATCAACGTCTACCAAGACGCCGCGGGCGACACGGTGGTGCGGTATATTCCGCCGTCCAAGCAGCTCGATAAGTTTCACAATCCGAAAGTGACGATGATCGCCAAGATGCTGGACAAGAAGCTGCGCCAGTTGACATCCATGATCGGGCATTAACTACACAGTTGTGCTTCGGGTGCGATGGCGGTCCATTGTGGACCGCCATCGCTTTTTTGGGAGTATGCCATGCGTGCCGGTTTTGTCGAAGAGATCGCTCTCTCCGGTGTTATCCTTCTATGCGCCGGGATATCGCCGAATATCTTCGTCGCTGCGCAGGCCGGCTATGCGAACATGCAGACCCTGGCCCTGTGGCTGCTGCTGCCATCCATCGGAGTGCTGGTGGCCACGCTGGGATTCGCAATATGGCGCGGCTATCGGCGCCTGGTCGACCGCGTGGTGGTGGGAATCGCGGCCGGCCTGAGTGCCACCATCGGCCTGGAAGCGGTGCGCATTACCAGCTTCCGCGTCTTCAACGGTATGCCGGGCGACCTGCCCCAATTGCTCGGTGTGCTGCTGCTGAACCGTTTCATGGAGGGGCCGACGATCTGGTCCACCACTCTCGGCTACGCCTACCACTTTTGGAATGGCGCCTGTTTCGGCATAATTTTTGCCGTTATCCTGGGCCGGCGGCGCTGGTTCTGGGGAACCATCTACGGCCTATTGGTCGGGACGGGGTTTTTATTAAGCCCCGCGACGACGGCCCTTGGCGTTGGCTTTTTTGCATCCCAAATACCCGCCATGCAGGTTACCGTTGGCTTGGCGCATCTTATCTTCGGTACGATACTGGGCTTGCTGTGCCGTCGCTGGATTCATGATCCTGGCTGGTTGTTCAGCCAGGAACCAGACCATGACCCATCGACCGCTCGGCGCGCGACGAGCAGTTCACGGCCGATGGTGTAGAAGATTTTGATTCCCGCCATAACTACGCCGCGGAACGTGCCGGATATCTTGGAACGCCCTATCCGCTGGCGATAGTCCACCGGAACTTCCATGATGCGCAAGCCCGCGACCACCGCACGAATCTGCATCTGCACCGTCCAGCCGAAATTTCGATCGTCCATGTGCAGACGATCCAGGCTTGTCACGTGGATGGCGCGAAACGGCCCCAGATCGGTGTAGCGACAGCGCCACAACAGCCGGACAAGCAGACAAGCCAGCCATCCGCCGAAGCGCTGCTGCGGCAACAAGGCGCCCTTTTGACGTGATCCCAACGTGCGCGAACCCAAAACAAAGTCCGCGCGATCTTCAACGATCGGTCGCACCAGCCGGTCCATCCGTTCCGGGTAGTCGCTCAGATCGCCGTCGAGAAACACCAGGATGTCCACATCTCCGGCTGCGGCGCACCCGGCCAGGCATGCTTGGCCGTAACCGCGCCGTGGTTCGGTGATGACCTTGGCCCCTGTCTGCCGGGCGCGCTCGGCCGTGGCATCCGTGGAACCGTTATCGACGACGACTATCCGCGTGACCCAACAAGGAATGGAGGCGATAACACGGTCAATCGATTCCTGCTCATTAAGTGCGGGAATAACAACGGTGACGGATTTTGCGGCCAAGTCTCGATTTGCTTCGCCAGGCATCAGGTCTTACCTCCCGGCCCACCAGATGACCCATTCGCCGGCATCAGTGCCGGTGTAACGACGGTATTTTCGAAGAACAGGCGAATTGTCGGCACGAATGCCTCCAGAATCAGCAGGAGCAGCACCGGCAAATGTTCGATCCATACCACTTGGGGGGTCACGTAGGACAGATGGTACAGGCCCAGGGTGCACGACCAAAGCAAAAGGGATGGTCGGGGACAAACCGCCAGCATGGGCAGCAACCACGTGTAATACCAGGGAAATTCGGTAGGGCTTAGCAGAAACATCAACGCCACCATCATGAGGCTTGTACGTATCGCCTGCACACCTCCCACCGGCTTGTTCAATAGAAACAGCGTCGCCATGCCATAGAGAACCAACACGGTCACCAGGCTGCCCATGTGAGCCGCCGACCAGGAGGTCAGCACCAGGTTCCAGAGTACAAACAACGAATGGAATACCAGGTCATTAGCCTGCCAGTAACGCGCATAGGCGGAAAGCGACACGAAAGCGGGTGGGCCGGTAATGAACATGGGCGACAAGGCGATCGGGGCCGACAGTGATGCGGCCAGAGCGAAGGCCAAGAGGCGGCGGGGAACAGCCCAATACTTTCTCAGCACGACAACGGCCAGAATGACGGGCCAGAATTTTGCGCCTATGGCCAGACCCAGCGCAATTCCCGCCGTAACAGCCCGGTCGCAAGCCAGCAGGTACAAAAACAACGCGACAAAAAACAATGTTATCGAATCCAAGTGGGCTTCATTGGCGAAAGCGTTGATTGCCACCGGATTCCACCAGTAAATCAGCAGCCACAGGCTCGGCAATCTAAAACGCCTTAGCATCAAGGCGATCACAATCGCCGTGCCAGTATCGAACAGCAACAACAACGCCTTGAGCCCCATGGTATTGAATGGCCGCAGGCATGCGGCGACCGCGAAGACCGCCTCGCTGACCGGCGGGTAAATCGTAGGCAGGCGGTTATGATTAATGTGTTTGATCAGTTTTTCGTGCGGGATGGCCAGATGATGCAGTTCGCCCGGAATATTTCGTGATGTCCCGGCCAACACGGCGGCCGGGCTGAAACGCCACGGATTGTAGCCGTGCCACCAGACGGCCCCGTCCCAGAGATAGCGGTAATAATCGGTCGCTAAGACCGGCGGCGCCGGCAGCAGAACCAGCCGGCAGACCGCCCCCACAATTAATATCCATAACCACATCCAACGCGGCCGGGACCACCGCAGGCACAGACAACTCAAAAAAAATATTGCGCCCGCCAGCACATTGCCGCCCACCAGCCGGTCCCGACTTCGAAGGCTTATCGGTTGCGCCGGCCGGCCGAGCGCATACCACGCCAGAATAACGGCGAGAATTATTAAAACCGATCCCGCGCCTACCCATACGACCAAGGCGGTACGCTCATTAAAGCGCCCCTTAACATCGATGATAGACAATTTCCGCGGCATCCCGTCTCTTTAAGTCGGAGCAGCACTGAACATATTACACCAAATAGGCGGTAAGATATCGCGTCCAGCCACGACCAAGGGACAGGAGTTTGGTTCCGCCGCGGCGATAACCGGTGCGGCAAGTTATATTATCGGCGGAGAAAGTAAACCGTGGCTTCCACGCTGTTGAATTCCACGCCGGATCCGGTGGCGACCGGTTCAATGGAATTGCCACCCGCGCCGGCAGTAGACGCTCCGGCGCCTGCGCGTACCTTCGCCAAGTCGGACCTGCGTATCGGCGTAGTGATCCCCTGCCGCGGCGATAAGGCACTTTTACCGGCCTGTCTCGATTCCTTAAGGCAATTTGTGCAGGCTGGAGATCCGATCGTGGTGGTGGATGGTGACGCTGATCCGACCGTGGCTTCAATGGCGCAATCAAGAGGCATGGCGTACCTGCACAGTCCGGACCGCCGGCGGGGGGCGGTTATCGGCCAAGGTGTGGCGTGGGTGCTTAACCAGCCGCCTCTGGATTTATTGTTGATCTGCCACGCGGACATGACATTGCTTGCTGGCACACGGGCTAAACTGGCCGCTGCGCTGGACGCGCACGCGAAGCTTCGGTGGGGTTGGCTCGGTCACCATATTGACGATCACCGATTCAGGTTCCGATTGTTGGAATGGGGAAACCATTGGCGCGGCGTGATAATGAACGTTCCGTATGGCGATCAAGTCATGTTCGTCGGCGTGGATTTGCTTGCCGCGGCAGGCGGTTGGCCCTTTCAGCCGGAAATGGAAGACCTGGAGCTATCGCTCCGGCTGCGCCACCTGTCACCAGCGACATTCGTAAACGCCCCCGCGATCACCGGCGTACGCCATTGGACTCGCGGCGTGTGCCGGACAACGATCCGTAACTGGTCGCTGGCAGCGAAATATATTGTGCGCCGCCAATGCGACAAGGAACGCTTATGACCGCCGCCAGACCCTTGAATGCCGGGGATACTTCGCACGTTTCGCTGGTGCTCGTGGCCAAACAGCCGATACCCGGCCACGTCAAGACACGGCTTATTCCCAAATTGTCGGCGCACGCGGCGGCACGCGTCCACCAGTTGCTGCTGCGGCACACGCGCCGCACGTGCGAACAACTGGCGGCAAAATTCAGGTTCATCGATTTGGTGCTGCTGTTCGATCCACCCGACAGGCCCGCCGCTTGGAGCGGTTGGACTCTTTGGCGGCGGATGCCCCAGGCCTGCGGCGCGCTGGGGCGGCGCCTGGAATCCGCCCGGATTGCTCTTGCCAACAGCTGCTGTGCCGGCTGTGTATTCATCGGGGCAGACGCGCCGGAATTGACCGTCAGTCACCTGATCTGGGCCGCCCAGGAGGTTCGCCGATCTCGTTACGCCATGATTCCCGCACGCGACGGTGGCTATGTGCTTTTGGGTATTCCAACCGGCCAGGCTTCGCTATTCCAAGACGTCTTGTGGGGCACCTCGCAGGTGGCCCATCAAACCCGCCAGATAGCCGCCCGGCAAAGTGCGGCCATTTCCGAATTGCCGACACTACACGATATCGATACCTATGCGGACTTGACCGGTCTGCTCGAACGTCTGGCGGCCAATGCCCCCGACGGCTCCGCGGCCGCTTTACGGCAAGAACTAGCTGAAATCGCGGACTGAGAACAAAGCCATCATGGTGACCTGGCAGGTGGCGAGACGTGAAACACCCAGAGCGAACGTTTGAGCAAACACCCCCAATAATGGTTGTAAGGATGGACCTGATGCACGACCCGGCCATCACGGTACACCGGCAGCTTGTCGTTGGCCCACTGGAAGATGGAACCTTTCAGGTCGCGCACGTTGGTAAATCCGTCCTTGAGAAGACGCTGAGCGTAGGCGGAAGATCGATATCCGACCGAACAATAGGTGACAATAGGTTCCGTTCGCGACACGCCGGCCATGGCCTTGCTGACAGGCGCCGCAGTATCGATCCAGCGAGCATCGTGCAGATGGCTCACGGCGTACTCGGGACGTGAACGAACGTCCAGCAATATTGGGGGCTTTCGGTGCGGATCGTGGAGCCAGGCGGCCAGATGGTGAACATCTATCTGGGCCACCTGCGGGAAATCACGAGCGATCATGGCGTTCACCTGCTGCCGGGTAGGCTTATGACGGGGACCATACCACCACCAGCCGACGGCGAGGATGATAGTCGCCACGGCGGCGGTGCCGCCAAACATGTAAAGAGTCGGTTTCATCGGTAACACTCGCTGGCTGTTAACTTGGACTTTGCTGTCCGTCAGCGGGCTTCCGTGGCGCCTGACAGAAGCCTTGCGCCGGCAGGTCCAGTGCCGCGTTGAATTTGGATGAAAGGTTTTGAAAAGCGATCAAGCCGGTCAGTTCGACGATGACATCGTCAGGCCAGCACCCTCTAAGCCGTCGGCGCAAATCGTCAGCAACCTTATTGAGCGTCATGGCCTCGGCGTATTCCAGAGCCAGGCGTTCTTCGACGGAGAAAAGTTCCGCTTGACTGGCCTGGCGCCAGTCGCGCAATGCCGCAACTTTTTCCAACGACACGCCCCGTTGGAGTAACGTCGCCGAGTTGATATCCACGCAGAAAGCGCAGTGATTGATCTGTGAAATCCGGACGGTCACAAGGCTTCGCAAGGCCGGGGAAAGCGGCGACGATCGCCGATCCAGCGCGCCGTACAACAAGGCCAGGGTCACAAAGACCTTGGGCGAGCGGCCCCATAGCAAGCCGGGTTGCAGGATTTGTCCGTACTTGCGTTTCTGCTTCCAGAAAAACAGCCGGATGAACCAGGGATACTCGGACAATGGTTTCGCATTCACGGTTTGCATACCAGCCTCCACCGTTAGTCGCCTGGTTGGTGCATATCTTACGATGTTGCATATCGTGCCACCTGGTGCCAGAAATGGCGTGGGATCGGCTACCACGCCGTGGCGGCTGGAAATGCGAAATGCTCGCACAGTCCCGGCACAAACTCTCCGCAGGTGGGCGAACAAACATACGGATGGCAGAGGTGCCTTGGATTAAAGAGGCGGTGCGCCAATGAGCGTAATGAACCGCTAGCTGGCACTCTTCACCGGCGCCACAACCGCCTGCCGGATAGGTTCCGGCAGTGAGAGCCCGTGTTCCTTGGCTAAGCTCGACTTTTGCCATTTTTCCGGACCATAAATGGTCGAATCCTTCGGAAACCGCGGTGGCCGGGCGAGTTTTTACACACCACGTCTTTGATACGGGTGTGCCAAAAGTCCACGCCATCCTAATTCCCCTATTCCCTTGCCGCTTTTTATAAGGTAATGCGCCGCACGCGGCCGGGAACCTGGCACTGGCCGGTGTCAGCACTGCGCATAGCGGCGAAACACAAGGCCAGGCTGCGCAGATTATCGGCGGCGTTATTTTGCGGTTCGCGTTTTTCCTCGATGGCGCACAGTAACTCCGCCATCGTGCCGTGAAAACCGTCGGGAAACCACGCCCCGCGCAGGCGCGGCGTGGCGATGCCGCCCTTCGTCCACAACGTCAGACGCTGCCGATTCAAGTCCGGCCCCGTGCTCTCCAGGGAGCCTTCGGTTCCGGCGATATAGGTGCGGTCACGCCAGCCCAGCGGTGTGGAGGCGTCGAAGATCAGCGACGCCTGGGCGTCATCGTATTCAATCAGCGCCTGGGCCAGCAGCGGCGATTTCGCTTTCTGCCCCGGGGCGTGGGCGAGCGAAGCGAACACCCGCCGGGCCGACCGGTCAGGAAGAATTTGCGTGAGCACGTCGAACCAGTGGATGGCAAAATCATAGAGGATGACGTGGCGGATCTGATCGAACGGGGTGCCGGCGACCCAGCCATGGTTCCAATGCACATCCAGGTGCGCCCCTATAATGCGGCCCAGCAGCCCAGCGTGAACCGCTTGGCGGATGTAGCTGAAGTGCGGCGCCCAGCGGCCGTTCTGATTGACCGCGAGGCAGACCTTCTTCCGCCGCGCCAAATCCACGAGCCGCCGGCCGACATCCAGATCCAGTACAAAGGGTTTCTGACTGAGCACATGTTTTCCGGCGGTCAGAGCGGCGGTGATGATGGCCACGCGCGGCTGCGGATGGGTGGTA
Organism: Planctomycetota bacterium; assembly: GCA_021785435.1. GTDB lineage: Bacteria > Planctomycetota > Phycisphaerae > WQYP01 > WQYP01 > JAKCCC01. The sequence goes on along the minus strand of JAJYFE010000065.1, from coordinate 6,305 downwards.
ATGTCGACTACTTCAATATCACCACGGCGCAGCACCTCGCGGAAATCGGTGTAAACTGCGGCGTGCGGGTAAAACTCGCGTCGGCGGTCTTCGGCCCGGGATCGAGCGAGATCGCACAGAGCCACGATGTTGTAGCCGGCGGCCTTATAGGCCCGTAGATGGCTTTGCGTAATGCCACCGCAGCCGATCAGTCCGATGGGGGGATGATACCGCCTCGGATCGCGTGGCTGATAGGGTAGTTCCGGCGCGGGGATTTTCCGCTTCACGGCTTCATCGGGCAGACCGTAGGTTTGGGCCGCCATTGAATCGTTCCTTTTTCAGCATTTAGCATTTACCTGGCCAGCGGCACCGTGCGCTGCTGGGCCGCGCTTTGCACCGCGGATTCGACAATCTGCTGGCCAATGCGGGCAATTTTCGGCGAAAGCGGCCCCTCGATCGGCCGCTGATTCTCCAAGCAGTGCAGGACATATTGGATGGGGTTTTGTTCCGGCGGCTGCAGTTGATCGACCGGAATATCGCGGCCGGCGCGGTGCGCTTCGTCCTGCAGCCGGATGGTCGGCTCATAGTCGTAACTGCTGATGGTGCCCTTGCGGCCCACCAGCACGAAGCCGCATTTGGGCTGGGGCTGGGCCTCCCAGGGGCTGTTGAAGGTACCCCAGCGCGTCTCGAACTTACTTAAGCCGGTTTCGTAGCGGGCGACGGTAATGCTGTGTTCATCCACTTCCAGGCCCGGCCGCGGCGGTTCGATGACGGTTGTAACTTCCAGCGGCGTGCGGCTGTTCATGAACCACGTGCCCAGGGTCACGCCGTAGCCCAGGTAATCCAGCAGCGAGCCGCCACCTTCGCGGCGGCGGTAGAACCAGCGCAGGCCCGGTGGCAGGCTGGCCAGTACATCGGCCCGGGTCGCACCGGCCTGGGCTTGGCCGGGGGCTCCGCCGTCCGGCGACGTGCCCCACTCAACGCCGCTCACATCCGCGGTCACATGTTTCAGCAGACCGCAGTTGCCATCGTAATAATGGACTTCGATTAACTCACCGATGGCACCTTCATCAACCAGGCGTTTGGCGGTGACATGGCAGGGATACCACCGGAGCGGCCAGTTGATGACCAGTTGTTGGCCCGTGGCGGCCACCGCGGCGATCATGCGATCCGCTTCGGCCAGCGTGGCGGCAAACGGTTTCTCCATGAATATATGCACCCCATAGGGGGCCACCTTCTCCGTCCATTCGCCGTGCCTGGCCGTGGCGGGGCAAAGCACCACCAGGTTCGGTTTGGTTTTCTCCAAGCAGGCCCGATAGTCGGTAAAGATGCGCTCCGCCGGGAGTTTAAGCTTTTCCGCCACAGGCCGCATGCGTTCGGGCCGGTCGTCGCAGACGCCAACAACCTCGGCGTGCGGATGTTCCGCCGCCAGGTTCAGCAATTCGCCCATATGCATGTGATCGAAATTAATCCCCGCGATGCGCCACGGTTTTTCCATGCACGTACTCCTCGAGACAAAGTTGCACCCGCCCAGCTGGACTTCGCCTCGTTCCCGATCGATATTCGCCCGCGGCCCTCAACGTTGGGCATTTTACCAGAGCGCGCCGCGCCTGGCCGCCCACGAAACGGCGCGGGCCACATTATCATCACCGCCGCCACGTATACTTTTCAATCGGACGCCTCCCGAGACGCCGGCGGAACGGTTTAAGACTGAAGCGGCGCTGCTAGCCGCTCTTCCGGATAGCCAGAAGCAGGCGCATTGCGACACTCCGCTACGGTCTTATCGAGCCTCCCCGGCCCCGTCACTGATCGCAAGTCGCTCTTGAATTCGAGATTCGTGAAGTCATTTTGACCGGCCCGCATCAAGGCATCGCGGTCCCGAAAGGCAATGACAGCACGTGGCGGGTCTATTTCCAGAGCGGTATCCCCTGCGGCCCAATTTGACCGACCGCTGGACTCTACCATTTGCAGCCGATCAACGCAACGTAGCGGTGTCCACGGCAATGCAAGCTGGCCCCCTATGCCGTATGATCTGAATCATGGAGAAAGCCGTGAATTCCAAGCGCGCCCTAACACGACGGCAATTTGTTTCGACGACTGTCGCCGGGGTAACGCTGTGGGGCGCCGCCGGCAAAAGCGCGGCGGCCGCGGCCGCCGCACCGCCGAAATTTCTCACCGTTCATCGTCTGGTTATTAATGGGCGCAACTACTCCACTGAACACGGCTGCGCTGACCTGGACGCCGGCGGGAAGCCGGCCAAGGTGGCCATTGAGTTCACGTTGCACGCCATTAGCCCGGTGGATATTACGAAGCTTAAAATCAACAGTCAGTGGAACGTTCAGTGGTTTCCCGGCAACACGACGTACGCGTGGGGGTCGCGCTGCCACTACGATGCCGCGTCCCGCCGGGGAGTCTTCCGTTTTCAGACTCCGCCGCTTGTTCCCCGGGCCTCCTATCAGTTTACGCTCTACGCCGGCCGGATCCTGACGGGAGCTGCCACCGAACCGGCCTATACGTTTTATATTCGTCCGTACCCGTCCCTCATCGGGGTGGGAACCCAAGCCTTGCCATGCTACAGCCTGCCGGAACTGCCGCGGAACGGCTTTCTCGAATGGCCGCCGGAGGTCTATAAGGCGATGAGCCGCAATCTGCCGGCCAACACATCGCTGTACTTTGAAATCCATCCTGCCGCGCCATTCTGGCCGGCCGACCGGCCAGTGGCGCCGTACTTAAAAATTCAGCTGGTGGAAATCGAGTCGCCGCCCGCCGCCTCCGCGTGGCTGAAGCGTCCGCTTAAAACGCAGGCGGATTTACCTTCTGGCCGTGCAACGTTGATCTACGATGGTGCGCAGAGCGGCGCGAAAGAGGGGTATCATGTAAATATTCAAGGTTCCAATCGCCATTACACAGTCTGGGTGCGCAAGCCGGCTCCCGGTGGTCCAAGCTATCAAAACTTGCCGTTTCTGACCGCCGGGCGGGCCTATTCGCTGCAATTCGAACTGGCGCATCGACCATACCTCGGCGTACGTTATGAGGCCACGCGTTTCACCGTTCGGCGGGAACACGCCGTACGGCACCTCGACATCACCGCTGATTTCGCCGGATCCCATTTCATCGACTGGCAAGGCGACTGGTTTAACGGCCACCTGCTTGGCGCTGATAATACGCCGAGCCTTCAATATGCGTTCTGGGGCCAGGACTATTTGCTGCAGAAACAGATGCGCGATGCGTATCCCGATCTCTGGCGCACGGTGGTCTACTGCTATCTGACCAGCGATGGTGGCGGATCGCCCTGGTTCGAGTCCGCGAATCTCTACCGGGATCGCTCGATGCGGCTGGTGACGAAAGTCTCCCCAATCTCCGCGCAGAAAGCCGTGGTGACGTTGGCGCACTTTACCGGCGCCAAGTATTACCACGATCCCGATTGGGAGTCGGATTATTTAAGCGACCACCCCGTGGTGGCCGACGACCATGAGTCCATCTTCCATCCCGGCGATGTCGTGCTTCTGGAGACCGGCAGTGGCTCGCCTCCTGGGGGAAAATGGATGAAGGCCAAGGTGACGTCTGTGAATCCGACGGAAAACCAGTTGGTTCTCGCGGTGGGAGAACCGATCTGGCCAATCCAGCCGGAAGCCCAAGCCATTGATTTCGCGGTCGTTCTCGGACCGCCCGGTACGGCGCCTACCAGGATCAAAATGGCCCGCGATCTTTCCGCCACTTATCTGCGTCTGCCTAACGGTCGGCCGTTCGTCAATTGGGGCGTCTTGGATTTTAAGTTTGACTTTCTGGTCCACGCGATGGAGATGCGGGTGGCCTTCCAACTCGCCAACCCGTTTTCCTATGCCGGGGACTGCTTTACGGGCGCGCCGACCGCGGCCGGCTGGCAATTGGTCAGTGACTGCCAATACTACGTGTCGCGTCACGTGCTGACGCGTTACCACGCCAACTGGGATACCTTCTGCTATGCGATTTACAGCGAGGGCCACTGGAACGGCGAGCAGGGTGTTGGGTACATGGCCCTCTATGACCACCTGGCCGATGGGATCATGCGCGCCTATGAAGAGGTGCTGGACACTCGGGGTGCCGACTATCAGAAGGTAATCATCGGCCTGGCCGGCGGCCAGCTGGCCTGGGGCATGGAATCAACGATGCGTGCCGTTGCCGCGCACGCCCTGCCGGCGCCCCTGGAGCAGATTTTTCCACCCACTGCGCCGAGCGACTCAAGCTTTGGTGATAAATTGCCGCTTCAGCCGGTCGGCAGCAATCCCCTGTATTACTTCACGCCCGAGGAGCGCCGGCGGTTTTACGCCGCCCAGTGGCAATACAACGCCTGTTTTCTGGACGCTCAAGGTAAGCCCCGGGTCCGGCCCACCGACTGGAACGAGCAGGGACGGCTGACTTCCCGGGCGGTGGCCCGCCTCCAGGCCGAAGGCTGGCCACACAGCCGCTGGTTGCTGGAAAACACCCGTTTCGGGAAAGGCTCTCCTTTCCGCCAGGTCTCCGTGGAGGGCTACGAACTGACGGCGGCGCAATTGGCAGATTGCAATCTCCTGGTAAAGGAAATGCTGGCCCAACTCGATGCGAATTTGCGCCAGGCTTCCTCCGACCCATACGTGCGCAGCTACCTGCACGGCCATGCCTTCAGTCCCGCACCGAACGCGTTGTTTTCCTGGTCTGTCAACGGCTCGAATCCCCTGGGGCGGCCTTTCCAAGGGACCGGCTACTGGCCGAGCTATTTTGCCGAAGTCATGCGCCGCGTTGTGGCCGAGGCTGGCCGCCATCCGCCCGGCCTTTATAACCACGGCCTCTTCACCTTTGACAATTTCATCTGCCCCGACCGGGACAACAGCGGCACCAATAGTGACGTGGCCACCTTCACACCCGACACCGGGGCCAAACCCCGGTGGACCACGCTTGGCGGCCAGCACCTGGACGCGGTCCCCGATCAACTGGGTTGGGTGGAACTCGCACCAGGCCGCCGCATCGAAGTGGTTCAGAACCAGGTGGCGATAGCCAAGGACATCCGGCATCTGATCCGCTTCATCGGCATGATGACCAAGCGGCTCGCCGCGTTGCCCGCGCACGAAGAGGAGGGCCATGTGATCAGCGGGATCATGTCCAAATATTGCGATCGCCCAGGGTCGGTTTATGAAACAGGCAACAATCCGGGAGATGAGCACCGCGCCTGGGTGCTGCTCTATGACCACGCCGTCGGCGACTTGGAGTCGCAGCAGCGCGGCGCCGTGCCGGTGACCCTGTGCGTGCGTAACCTGCCGGCCCACGTTCAATCCGCCCGCGTGACGGTTTACCGGCTGGATCGGGATCACGGCTCGCTGTTCCCGGTGACCGAACGAATCACGCCGCACCATGGACCTGTCTATTCGGCGCAGGAAATAGCCGACCTTCGCTCAGCAGCCGCCCTCGCGAAGGATGAACAGTTTGCCAGCCAGGGTCAGCCGAGGGCCCTCACCTCCGGCGGCCTGAACCTGTCGCTGAAGCTGGCCACCAATTGCGTGCTGTTCGTCGAATTCGATTGGGGCCCGTAAGCCCGACCTTTGCCGTTTTCGGAGGCACCGAAAAGCCTGATTTTACAGGCTTTCTAAACCGTAGTTCCCCCCACCCGAAGCAGACAACTCCTGTATTTACAGGGGCTTTCTTATTTTTTTCCTTTTACCGTACTGGGTACAATCCCAGAAGTTCCAAGGCTCGCTCCTGCAAAGGTGTCGCATCACTGATCACCGTGAACGTGGCTTCCGCGACGTTTCCTTTCATATCTTCAGCGGTTTTGGCATGGGCCTGCGAGGCCTTTGTCTTCCGGGTATTGGCCGCGTCCGAGTTTTCCTTCAGACGCAGCACGCATCGGTTCCGGGTCAGGGTTGCCCATGCCTCCAGAAGCGAGGCCAAGCTCTGCACGTAACCGTTCACGGGTCCCGATGACTATCGGGATTCGCCCGCCGTAACCCGTCGCTGCGGGTTACTCGCCCGCGACGATCTCCGGGCTAGGAACCAGAGACCGCGAGCACCTCCTAGCCCCAAGGTTGCCGTGGGCGACCAGGTCGTATCCCGTAAGTGAGTTTTAAAGTAATATTGGATCATCACCAATTTCAGCATGGCCAGGAAATTGACGGCCGTTTTCTCATACCGGGTGGCCATGCGCCGGGCGTGTTTGAGCCAGCCGATGCAACGTTCAATCACATTGCGCCGGCGATAAGTTGGCGCGTCGAACCGTGGCGGGCGGCCCGATCCACGTCCGTAGGGTTTACTTTTTTTGGGGATGACCGCCCGGATGCCGCGCCGCCGCAGCCACCGCCGTATCCGCGGAATAT
>JAJYFE010000064.1 GCA_021785435.1 Planctomycetota bacterium | reverse complement strand
AAATTACCCCGACCCAAAGCACCCTCGCCCGCTGGAAAGTGGGCCGGGTAAATGCTATAGAGAAAGTCGAGATCAGCGGCTCCGCCGCCGTGGGCATCGAGAACATATCGGACTCCTTCCCGATTCACTGTGTGAACAGCTGCGAATGTACGGGGGAGTCCGATCTTTTTATAGCAATATGGGTTCATACCGGACGCCTTAAAAATGGCAAAAGTCGAGCTAATACACGATCAAACATTGTACGGCATGCACCCGATACAAAATATTCTCCACAATAGTACTTGCTGCATTTTTACCACAAACCACGCCTTTTCCGGCTTTTTTAAAACCGAATGGGAAGTCAGGTTAAGCAGAACGCTACACGGCACAGTCCACTGCTTTTCGCCAGAACCATGCCCATCGAATATTGCGCCACATTCTTGATCTGCGGGGCCGAAAGGTCGGGCCACCCGCTGGTAAGTTCAGCAATCCATGCCGATAATGCTGTCGGTGGCACGTGAGGCGACTCCTTCCACCGGAACGTCTTTTTTCCTGCGTTCATGATGCAGGACCGCCCCGTGTCGACCAGTCTCCCCAAAACCTACACGCGCCAACCCCGGTCCCTGGAAACTAAAATCTAAAATGTTTCTCCTCCCGGTATCGGTGTGCTATCTGTAACGGCCACCACCGCGGCGTTGATGGACGCGGGCCGGTATGGGCCGGGCAGGGCCTTAAGCGCGGCGGCGGCCGCGTGGAGCGTAGCGCCAGTCGTGCACACGTCATCAACCAGCCAGACCTGCCGCCCCGCCAGCCGTGGATCAATCCGCGCGATAAACGCGCCCTGCAGGTTCGCCAGTCGGGCCGTGCGGCTGACCGTGGCCGTTTGGGGAGCCGTTCCCCGGCGGCGAACCAGAGCCCCAGCCGCCATCGGCCGTTGGCTTAGCCGTCCCAGAGCCGCGGCAATTTCCTCCGCTTGGTTAAATCCACGGCGCCATCGACGACGCCAGTGCAGCGGCACCGGAACCCACACATCCACGGGCGCCGCACCATGGTAGCGCATGGCGGTGTACACCTGCTCGGCCAGCAACGGCCCCACCGCCCAGAGCCGCTGAAACTTCAATCGACGGATCAGCCTCCCCAGCGGCTCCTGCAGCGGACCAGCGCGAATCATTTCGCCCACCCCCAACCTCCGCTGCGCACAGCGCTGACAGCCGGCGGGGCTGGCCCATGGGCCGAGGGTGGCGCCGCAGCGCCGGCAAAATGGCGCTGCGATAAACTGCTCCAGGCGCCGGCGCACCTGCGGCGACAAGCCCCGGTCCTCCCGCCGCACCGGTCGCCCGGTCACCCAACACGTCGGCGGAAACAGGCTATCCTCCAGCGCCCGCAAGGGCAGCATCATCCGCCGCGGCCATTCGGACAGTTTCACTGCGTGTGCTCCGTGGCAGCCCATATCTCTGACCGCCGCAGTCTATGTCTATTCATAAATTTTGTCATGCTCTGGTAGCATGGCCGGGGTGCATCCCAGCGCGGCGAAGCCGGTTGCGCGGTATCCGGATTTTGCGCCCGGGTGCGGCGCAAGCCGCATACCCGGTTCCAGCCCGAGCCTGCCGTAGCCGGCGAATGTCCCTATCCCCGATGCGAAGGTGCCTGGTCCTGCGGTACGAAGCGGTCGCCTCGCGGAGGGTGCGGCCAAATCTGCCAGACGCCCGACAGGCTCCACCTTTTTCCCAGCGAATTGGCCAAGGTTGAGAGCGACAGTTACAATGGATTGTGGCTGGGCGAACTGGTTCCTGAGCCTGGACCAGTTCGAAGCGTTGGCACTGGAAGTTCCTTCCTGGCTCGCGGAGAACGGAAAGATGTGGCCTTGGAATTGCTGCTCCGGCAGGTTTTGGGGCTTGGTGGCGCTGGCTGCAACAGGGGGAATGCTTTCCGCCTGCGCCTCAACGCTGACCCCGCGCCGCGGAGCTCCTCCGGTGGCCGCCCAGGATCGCAGGATGCGCCCGGCGATATATCCAGCACTCGAGGGCACGGTGGAATCGTTCTGCGCCCTGGCCTTTGACCGACCCACGGTCGTACGGGGCTACGGCCTGGTGGCGGATTTACCGGATACAGGCAGTGGAGAGATGCCCCCGCCGATCCGCCATATGATGCTCGACCGGCTATACCGCAATGGCATCGGATTTTTAAGCCACGGTACGGCGCAATATGACCCGCGGCGGATTCTACATTCGCGGCAGATCGCTGCGGTCTACATCGAAGGCGCCGTTCCCCCTCTCGCCCAGCGTGGCACCACCTTCGATTTGTACGTCACCGCCCTGCCCAATACGCAGACGACCAATCTCGAAAACGGGCTACTCTGGCCGGCACGCCTGCGCGTCAATGTGCAGCCCGCTTTGAAGACGCCGGCGCTGGCCCAGGGGCGCGGGCCGGTCTTCTGTAATCCTTTCGACTCCGCGGGCCGCTTGCGTCCCGCCACCGCGCTGGTGCGCAGCGGCATGGTTCCAGGGGGCGGGGTGGTCACGCGAAGCATGCCGGTTTGGCTGGAGCTTTACCAACCCTCCTGGCGTATCGCGGCGCTGGTGCAGCGCATGATCAACCAACGCTACGGTGCCTACCCCGCCATCGCCACAGCGGAAAATGATCGGGTCGTGAACCTGCGCATTCCCCGCCGCTATCGACGGCATCCGGATCGCTTTGTGCAACTGGTTGGGCACCTGTATCTGCAACAGAATCTTCCCGGTTTCACTTCCCATCAGGGGCAGCTGTTGATTCACGATTTGCGCGATCCGAATGCGCCCCGCCGCGGTTTGGGGCTGGCGCTGCAGCAGTTGGGGCGGACCATTATTCCCACCCTGCGTCGGCACTATGCTTCCGCCAATCCGGCGGTGCGTTTTTATTGCCTTAAGGCGGGCGCCATGCTCGGCGACATTGAGGCCATTAACCGACTGACCTCCCTCGCGACGGATGAAAACAATGCCTTCCAATTACGGGCCATTCACGTGCTGGAGAATTGCCGCGATCGCGTGCACGCGAGTCTGGCCTTCACCCGCCTGCTGTCTTCGCCGGACCTGGCCATGCATATTCTGGCCTATAAAGCGCTGCGCCGGATCCACTCCCCCCTGATCTATTCCCATGAGATCGGCGGACGGTTCCGCCTGGAGGTGCTGCCCTGTAAGGCGCCGACGCTCATTTACGTCACCACCAGCGGTTTTCCGACCATCGCCCTCATTGGCCGCGCCGCCCGGCTGTTGCCTGGTTCGCTGTATGTCAGCGGCGGTCCGAACCACGTGATCACAGTGGATTACCCGTTTGCCGCCGCGACGCCGGTGCGCCCCGGCGCCGCTACGCAGCCTCGTGCAGCCTTGCCCGTCCTGTTGTATTACCGGGATCCGCTGACCCAGCAGGTCGTGCGCATGGCCGCGGCACCGTCACTGCCGGCCATTATTACCGCGCTGGCGGCGGCCCCTAATCCATTTTCGCCGGATTACAGACCGAACCTGCCGTATATCGCACTGTCTTACCAGCGCCTGGTGGTGGCGTTATATTCCATGTGCCGGTTACATGAAATCAATGCGACGTTCCGGCTGCAGAAAATCATTCCCAACCAGATGGCGTTGCTGGCGGCGCTGAACAGCCCCCGACCGGACCGGCGCCAGCGCGGGCTAAAAACCAACAGCGGCCGTGCGAGGTCGCCCTATGCCACCAGTCTGCCCGGCGAAATGACCCACGCGGCGCATTGATGCCGTGGCCAAGGAAGGAGTTTTGCGCCCACCCCATCTATGTCATGTGAGCGTAGTTTTCAGCCAAGTGAACGCGTCCGCTTGCATGCGTCGATCAAAGCGATGCGGCACGGGATAGAAGCGGCCGACGTAATTTTCCGCTGCCCCCGCGCGTCGATAATGTTCCTGAATAATTTGGTGTGCCGTCCGCATCCCGGCCCGTGAAAAAAGCGCATCCTTCCAGGCGTACTGCACCATCAACGGTGATGGCGCGCGGTGCGCGGCTAGATCCGGCCAATCGCCCCGCCGGCTCAAGCCCGGCGGAAAAAACATCCAGGTATGGCATTGGACGTGCTGATCCAACAGGCCGGGGTAGGCGCTCATCATACCCACCACCACTGCCGCCTGAATCTGCTTACAGCGGGCTTGCAATAGCGCCGCCCGGCAGCCGCCGCCGGAAAGACCCACACAGCCGATCCGGCCCGCCTCCACTTCGGGCCGGGAACGTAGGAAGTTCACGGCCACACGATCCTCGTAATTCACCACGGCCGCGAAACTGGTTCCCAACAAGGTACAATATTTTTCCACCAGGTGTTCATGGGTCGCCGCGGCCAAGTTATAGCTCTGGATACGGCGCTGCACCCCGTTGGCCGCCGCGGCATGGGTTTTTGACCTGGCGGGGCGACGCATCCACGCAGGCATTACGCTCAATGGAAAACGCCGGCTACCCCATAAAAATACGTCATGCACCAGCACCACAAAGCCCGCCCGGGCCAAAGCATTGGCGAAGGCCCGTCCGCCGTAGCATTGCCGGCGAAACGGCGCCAGAAATGGGGCCGCTCCCTCCGGTCCATCCGCGATCTTTTCTTTTCCATAATATTTAAAGCCGCCGTGGTCGTGCAGCGCCACCACCCCCGGCAGTCGCCCCGCCGGCCTTGGCTCCGGCATCAGCAGCCAGGCTTGGGTGCGGGGGCCATAACCGACCGACCAGGAAATTTCCTGGCCGGATACTCCGTCCGCACACCAACGCCGGCCAGTTTGGATTAACTGCGGTTGCTCCGTCGCCACGGAAAAGTCCAGCAATTGTTCAATCGTCTTTTCCGCCTCCACCCCGGGCGCCAGGCGCGGATATAGGCCGTACGCCGATTTCGCGGCGCCAACCCAATCGCTAAATGGACCCAAGTCACGGTAGGTTGCCGGCTTCGGCTTAGACATGTTTCCACCTTTCATACTCGACGGGCGCTACCATACCGGCACCCCATCGTCACGTCCATCCCACTGTGCCGGCAATCGGTCGACCGGCGTGGCCATTTTTCAGCGGTATCGGGATGAAAAGCCCAATCGCGACTATCGTCAGAACAGTGCTCGGGTGCCCCGCCTACGCCGGGGCAGAGTGCAACGCCGCCCGGATCACGAGCCTAGAGCCGTTTAACTTTTAATGTAGCGATATCCGTGGGACCCCAACCAGCCACGGGCGCCCTGCGGTGTAACTTTTTCCAACCCCGCAGCGACGGCGCAATCCAGTTCCTCCATACAACGGACCTTGGCCGCACGCAGGAACGCCTTGATTTTGGACCACATCTTCTTGATGGGATTCCGGTCCGACGAATACGGCGGCCGTCGCCACAGCCGGCATCCGGCCGCCTCGATCAGCTGGCGGATCACTGTCCCCTGGTGCCGGGACAAATTGTCGCTTTCTGCGATCGGCTCGGGTTGCAATTGCGGCACCAACCCATGCTGGGTATACGCTCGGAACACCGCGGTGGCCGTAGCCGCCGCGATCCGCAGCGGCGCGGAGGGAGCAGACGGTCGCCAGGCCGCGATCATCGTCGTCGTTTCCCAATGCCCCCAGACGCCGCATCGTGCAGACGTGCCCCACCTCCGCAGCGGCCGCGCAGACGCGTCATCTTCGTTTTGTCCCCGCTTTTATCAATGAAGACCCAAGGGTGGGGGCGATTCGCACCTGCGGGGAGAGCCATCGCCGGCGTGGTTGTTGGCTGTCGGGACGATCCTGCTTAGAGGCCTGGAGGGTCTTTTTTTTACGCCGATACCCGAGCCGGTGGAGAATCTTGCCGATCGCCGCCAAGGTGCAGGGCACGCCGGTGCGATCACGCAGTTCTACCAGCGTCACATCAGGTTGAGCAACGAGCAACGTCTTGAACCGTTGGCGCAACGGGCCTACGCAGAACGGTTTGCGGCCGTGCCGGCCCGTGAAGGGGGCATAGTGGCCTGGTTCACGGCGACGTTGCAGCAACCGGCGTATCCACGCCGTCGATACGTCAAACCGCTTAGGTGATCCACGATTCCAGCCCCGCGTCGCAAGCCGCCACGACACGATCCCGTACAGCCATCGGGTAGGTCTTCCTGCCTACTCTATCGGTATTCGCTACACTAAAAGTTAAACTGCTCTAGCTATGTTGCTTCTCGTAGCGGGAAGGCGCTATGGACTTGAGCTCAAATACGCCGATGCCGGTGGCCTGACGAAATCCATGCACGTCGCCCTGACGGATCTGTGCCTGCGGCGTCGGTTCGCGGCGTACCCGGGCGATAGGGCCGGCGCCTAAAGCCGAGAGGTTTTCGTGATTCCGCTGGTGCAGCTTTGTGAGCAGCTCAGCGGCGCAGCGGCGGGATAAATTACCCGTGCCATAGCGCCAAGGTGCCAGCTCCCAACAGGACACAGTAAATGGCGAAAGGCCAGAGGTGGTTGGTCTTGAAGTACTTCATCAGAAACGCGGTGCTCAGGTAGGCCACCACGCCCGCGGCCAGCGCTGCCGGAAGCGTCAAATGGAGGATGGCGCGGGCAGGAGGCGCAAATAACGCGGGCACCTTAAGCAACCCCGCTGCGCCGATTACGGGCGTGGCGAGCATAAACGCAAACCGGCAGGCTTCCTCGTAACTTAAGCCCGCTAGAATGCCGCCAACCATGGCCGCCCCGCTGCGCGAGATTCCGGGAAACAGCGCCAAAGTCTGGCAACCGCCGACGGCGGCGGCTACCGGGAAAGACAACTCCTCGGCCCGGCGGGGCTTGGATTGAGCCGTACGCCGCAGCGATTTTTTCTTCAGATAATCCCCCAGCGCCATCACAGCCCCGTTGAGGATCAGGAATACCGCTACCAGCGGCAAATAGGCGGGGTTGTCGAAAAACAGGCGGAACTTTTTTTCGAGAATCAAACCCACCAACCCCACGATAATGGTCCCGGCCACCAACAGCCAGGCGAGTTTGCTCGCCTCGTCATAAACGAATTGGCGGCGGCGCAGGCTGCCGAGGTAGGCCCGCAGCACCCGCCACCAGGGCTTCCAGAAATAGATGACCAGCGCCGCAGCCGTGGCCAGATGCAGGGCCACGATGAAGGAAAGGAAATGGCGGTTGTGGGTATTGAAATGCCAGTGCAGCAGGGCCCTGATCACAATGATATGCCCCAGGCTGCTGATGGGGAAGAGTTCGGAAAAACCCTGCAGGACCCCCAAAAAAACGGCCTGTCCAAGCGTTAAATGTTGTGCCAATGGATGCAGATGGTGCATATGGAATCCCTCCTTGAAATGCGCCGGGGCAGGCGCCCAGGCGCGGCGGCGCCTAAGCCGCCCGCGATAATACTGGAAAACCGCTGATATGTTGATATGCCATATTACCCTCGAATCCGGTCCCAGGAGCCAAGTCCGCCGTGGTTGGAGCGCTGCGCCGGTTCTATCCGCCCGGCGGAAGGCCTGGCGGTAAAGGCCCAATGGCCACAAATATATATACCATGCGGCTCGATAATACGATATCCGGGATAATCCCTTCACGGCACCGTTGACATAAGTATATAATAGGCTATAATCATCGAATAGCGTGTTGGTGTTGGGTTCGCCACGATAGCGGGATGGTTACGTCTTGATGTTTTCACAAACTACCGAATACGCGTTGCGCGTAATCGTTTATCTGGCCAGCCGTGATGGTGAGCCGTCAACCAATAAACAGATTGCCGCCGCCACCTTGGTTCCGTCGGGCTATCTGGCCAAGATTTTACAGACCCTAAGCCGCGGCGGCCTCGTGCGCTCCCAACGCGGCCTGCACGGCGGCTCCATTCTGGTGCGCGATCCGGTCAAGCTTTCCCTTTACGACGTAGTTAAAGTAGTCGATCCGCTGCGCCGAATTGAAACCTGCCCCCTGGCGCTAAACTGGCACGGCGCACAGCTTTGTCCGCTGCATCATCGCCTGGACCAAGCTATCGGCGAAGTTGAAAAGACGCTCCGCAGCGCCACCATTGCCACGCTGCTCGCCGGCCGCAACGACCGTCGGCCGCTGTGCCCCAATCCCTCTACCGCGAAGACGACCCGCTAAACTATTCGCAACAGTTGATGAATAGCGCAACGAACCGCGAATAGACACCGGTGCGCGCCGATCGGGGCAGGGGCACGGGAACCTTCTGTCTTCGCCTATATTCGCGTTCATGGGCGGTTCGGAATTGGTGGCAAGATCATGGTGCGCCGTCTGGCTGGACATGGACCGGCCCGTTCAGGTTCTAGGTGTCGGGTTCCAGAACTTAGCACCTGCGCCCGAGACCTGAAACCTATTTTAATTCCACGCTCCAGTAGGCATGATCCAGAAAATGCTTCCACGAAGCGTATTTATCCGAGCCGAGCCGGACATTGATCACCGGATTACGCTGGGGCTTGCGCGGCGGCCGGGCCAGATGAAGCCCGGCTTCGCGCGGGGCGCGGCCGCCCTTGCGCGCGTTGCAATAAACACAAGCGCAGACCAGGTTTTCCCAGACGGTTTTGCCGCCCATGGAACGCGGAATCACGTGATCCAGCGACAACTCGGTCGTGGGAAATCTTTTGCCGCAGTACTGACATACATTGTGATCGCGGGCGTAAATATTGCGGCGATTCAGCTTGACATCCTGACGCGGCAGACGGTCGTAGCCAAGCAATCGAATAATCCGCGGCACCGCGATCTCATAACGGACGGTCCGAACAAAGTCGTGGTTTTCCCGTTCAAATTGGGCTTTCAGTTGGGAGATTTCGGTCCAGGAGTCGATGTTGTAGGCATAGTACGCCCCGTTTTCCACCGAGATAACCTCGGCCAGATTACGGCACAGCAGCGAGAATGCCCGCCGCGCGCTGACTACGCGCAGCGCCATGTACAGGCGGTTGAGCACCAGCACATTGCAGGACAAACCTGATACCGACGGACTTTCCAAAACCGTTTCCTTTGTTCGCCTTGCGGCGCCTTCCGTCCGGCAGCGGCGGCGGAGGACGGCGGCTGCACCCAGCGCATCGCCAATGTCACCAGCGGGGTGGCGCTAACCATTCATTGTCATATCTTCCGCCCCGGGCTGCAAGGCCAGAGCCCACGCCTTGGCGTAGGGGTGTGGCCGGATTTTTTGGCGAACGCCGGCTCACGGCGATAGCGCCACGCCCCCAACGTCTTCGCAGCGGCATTCATGCCGCCCGTAGGTATGCCCCCGCCCCAAGATCCGACCACACCCTTGGCGTAGAGCTCCGACAATATGCGCAGGGAGTGGTTCCTGATGGGCAGGTCCGGGGGCATTCGCAGGGACCACCCAGCCACGGCCGACTACCGCGGCCGCCGGGCGCGAACCAGGCAAGCGCTGTGCGCCAAGGCCCGGCGCGAGCTGGGCACCCTTGTAGCCGGCGATGTCCCAATCGCCGCTGCGAGGAACCGCAGCGCCAGCCCAGCCCCCGGCAGACCACGTAACCGGTTTCCGCCCCGGCCGATTTGACCGGGTTCGGCCATGTTCCCCGGTGAACCACGGCTGACCGTCAATCCAAGCATGAAGGGAAACCGTTCGCCGCCGAGCGCTGATTGCTCCCCGCCGGGTTTATCGCCACAAGGCAGCGTCCAGCCAGTCGACGTAACCACGGACGCCGTAATGGCCGGCGTCCAGGGCTTTAAGTTCCAAGTTTCGCACCCCGCGGAGGCTAAGGCGGATGCGGTGAATAGGGGCGCCGGGTGTCAGCACCGGCGATTGATAAAGGACTTTGCCGTTCGCCAGCACCAGCACTTTGGCCTGTCCGTAAGGCCGGGCGGTATCGTCCATGGCGGGAGCAAAAAACAACCAACGGAAACCGCCGGGAAGCTGATAGGTCACTGCCGCCCCCACGTGCATGCCCAAGCCGTGGGTAAAAACCTGTTGATCCACCCGCAGCGGCTTATGGCGGACATTGCGATTAACCACCAGCGGCCAATGGCCGCCGAAATAAGAAACCTGCCGGTATGCCGTTGGGGTAAGGGCGGCGAGCCACTGCACCCGGCCACCGCGCACAGTCACTTGGTCCACGGCGGCGCTGGGAAAAACCAGTGAGTGGCCCAGCCAATCGCGACAGTGAATCTGCCCCTTGGTCCACTGCGGATGGGACGCCGACCAAACGCCGCCCCCGGCCAATTGCAAACGGATCACGACGCCTTTGCTGGAAATTTTTCCCACCGGGCCGCCGAGAACCAAGTGATCAACGCGGGTCAGGGGAATCTGGATTTTTCCCAGCCGGCTGCTCCACCGCACCGCCTTGGAGCCAAGCGTCAAGAAAGCGCCCTTTAACCGATCACCATTACGAAAATAGAGGATATCTTCCGCGGCAGGTCGGATGGGAATAGCGGTAGAGCTTTTACGGCGCAGACCGGCGATCCACTGGATAGGTACGTGGATTAATCCGAGGTCCCGGACGCTGAATACAGCCTGGCCGGGACCGGCGTTCATCGGCTGGCCACAAAGGATGTCACCATTGCGCAAGATGAGTTGCCACGGGGCGGCAGTGGGTGGGGCCGCAGGCGGCGTGGTCATTTGCAATACGTCCGCCCAGGCGATGCTGCGGCTTTGTCCGGCACGGTCACGCAGCGTTAACCTTCCCTGGGGTGTGGAGCCCACCACCGTCAGGTTGTGCCAGCGTATGAACCGGCCAGCGGTAGTAAGCCGGGCGATGGTAACGGTCCAGCACCGCGCCGGATGCGCCACGGCCGGGCGCAGCGGGAGAGCGAATGCACAGAGGGCATAGACGGCGTGCCTCGCCCGGCCTGGCCAGCGGCGCTGGGCCACAATCTCCGTGTTCCTTCGCGCCGCGCAACGATTTTTGAATGAGACGAAAGCCCGAGTTCTCTGGCGGATACACCACCCCCGGCAAGGTCTCCAAAGGCGACTCCACGATCCGCCGGGGCCAAACCGCCTCCGGGCGGACCGGGGGCTAACTATTTTGGTTGTGGCTGCGCCGCGCTGGGTCGTCGATGGATGGTTTCGTCCAGGATTGGACATGGCTGGCTCCGGGCTATTTCTGGAGGATGGGCAACAGGCGATCAGGAATCTGCAGAATAATCAGGGCCATGGCGGTTCCATAAGCGGGTCCTTCGCTGCTCGGCCAGCTTCCGCCATCCTGTTGACGCCGCAATAAATCGCGGCAGAGGGCGGGCCACCATTGCGCCCAGTATTTGCCGCCGGCAAGAAACATAGCCTGGGTACCGTAATAGTTACCGTAGAAATAATGCCCCTGGTTGTTGGCCTGAGTCCCGGGGAGGCATTGCTGCAGGTAAGCCACCCCATTATCGATGGCGCGGCCGTGGTACACCCCGGCGTAAAACAGCAGGGCCACGCCGGCCGCGGAACGGGGAAAGGCCGAGCCGCGGGCATTGAGCATGTAACTAAAGCCGCCGTCCGGATCCTGCAATTCCCGGACGAACCGGATCGCTTTTTGGATGGTGCTACGGGGCGCCGCGATGCCGGCCTCGCGGGCGGCGCGCAACGCCATGACCTGGCAGATGGTCACGGAAATATCCGCATCCATGGGCACGGGCTGATAACGCCAACCGCCCTGATTATTCTGGGTTTGAACAATCAGGCGAACCGCGCGTTGCAGCTTCTCTTGCAACCCCGCCGCGGGTGATTCGCCATCTATTTCAGCGAGAAACAGAGTGGCAAAACCTTGGCCGTACATGGGCACAGGCGCGTCGGGCGTGGCGATCAGCCCGGAATGCTGGCACTGGCTTAACACATAGCGCAATACCCGCTGGACCTGGCGGGCGTAGGGACCCTGTCCGGGCAGATTACCCCCGGCTAGTAACGCGATGCCGCCTAAGGCGCTGATCGCGACGTTGTTTGGTCCGGGCGCGAAGGATCCATCCGCGGCCTGGTGCCGGACCAGCCAATGCAAGCCCTTATTGACCGCCTGCCGCACCGCGGGGGTAATTTCAGCTCGAAGGCTGCTGCGCTGGCCAAATTGCACCTGGGGTGCGGCTGCGGCCGTGTTGCAGCGGCTGACCAGCAGCCCGCAGAGAATACCGAGAACCCAGCGCGGCCGAGCCGCAATCAAATAGATAGCCCCCGGTCCGCGCGGAGGCGGATCCGCTTCGGCGGATCGAAGAGTCGCTGGGGTGACCTCTGCCGGGGATAACGCTCCGCCGAACATCGGCATCCTTGGGAGGAAAAACCTTCGCACCGCGTGAAGAAACACGGAGCTGGTGGTCCAGACAGTCCGCATCAAAGCTATTATGCCGCGCGGTGGCGAAAACGCGAAGCTGACCCGCGCCGGCGCGTCCCGGCTGGCCCTTGCGCCTTCGTCCTTTCGTAAACGTTTGACTGCCGACGGGGTCGTCAACTAGCATAACGCACGTATAACGTGTGTCCGGCGTACGGCAACGCTTTGGCAAGATGATGACCACCCCAACCCCAAAAGTGAAAACACCCTCTTTACCTGAAAAGGACCACCTGCGCCGCCAGGCCACGGCCGCACCGGGCGCCGCGGGTGAAGCCGCGACGGACCGACCGGAACAAATCCCCGCGGCGGTCCCGCCCCAGACGGAGGCCGCCCCGACCGCTGAGCCGCTGGCCATTATCTCCGATATTCATGCTAATCTTGAAGCCCTCAGCGCGACGTTGCAGGAAATACGCCGCCGCCAGATCACCCGGATCTGCTGTCTCGGAGATGTGATCGGTTACGGCCCCAATCCGCGCGAGTGCCTCGATCTGGTGCTGGAATCATGCGAGTTCACCCTCATGGGCAACCATGATTTCGCCATTTTCTACGAACCCTGCAATTTCAATACGGCCGCCGAAAATGCCGCCTACTGGACCCGCAGTCAATTGGAAACGGACCCCGATCGTCCGCGCCGCAACCGCCGTTGGCGTTATCTGGGTGCTATGCCAATTCGCGTGGCGGACGGCCGCTTTCTCGCGGTGCACGGTTCTCCCCGGCGGCCCATCAACGAATATATCTTTCCCGACGACGCCTACTCCGCCGTCCAGAAACTGGCCGCGATATTCGAGCGCTTCGAGCACCTCTGTTTCGTCGGCCACACGCATGTGCCAGGTGTTTTTGTGCCGCAACCTGATTTTTATCCGCCCGAAGATCTCCAGCACGAATACCGCATCTCGCCGGATGAAAAGGCGATCATTAACGTGGGCTCCGTGGGTCAGCCGCGGGATCGGAATCCCCGCGCCAGTTTCGCGATCCTACATCCCCAACGGGTGGAATTCGTCCGCGTGGATTACGACGTCAACACCACCGTGGAGAAAGTTCGTTCCATCGATGCGCTGGACAATTTTCTCGGCCAGCGTCTGCTGGAAGGAACCTGATCCATGAATTGGAAGCGCCTCATCAATTTTCTGCTTTTGTTCATTGTCCTGTTGGTGGTGATGAACATAGTGTTACCGCGTTTTTTTCCCGCGCCGGTCAAGCCCTCCGGGCAAGCGGGCGGCTGGGCGAAGACGGCGGCCGGGTCGGTCCAACAAACCATCTCCGCCGCCAAACAGATCGTCACCCTCGGCTCCGCGGCGCGCGGCCGGCCGTACCATCTGGCGCTGCGGGTCAGCACGGTCTCGGCTGGTCTGGAAAGCGTGGAGCTTAACGCCGCACGATATCGCCAGCATCTGAATTCCCAGCAGCCGCTGGTGCTGATGCGGGTGCGGCGTGGTTATCCCCTGGCCTTCTCCACCGGCCAGGTCGTCGTCAACGGGCAGGTCTACCCGATCAGCCAGATGGTCTGGACGCTGCTGCGTGCCACGCCCACTGCGGCGATTTTCGCCTTTCAATTGGCCGATGTCCATAACCGCCCGCTGGTGCGGTTGAAAAAAATATTTCGAATCAATCCCCAAACCTACGATGTCTACATCAGCCAGCGGATACGAAACCTTAGCGCCCGTCCCCTGACCGTGCAGGTGGATATGCTCGGGCCGATCAACCTGCCGCAGGATGATCGCAGCTATGATTTTCGAACGTTCCAATGCGCCGGCTATCGCGCCGCGAGCCGCTATCTGGATACCAGCAACTTTCCGGAGGTGTATCAAGAAAAGATGCTCGGAGCGGATGCCGCGCCGGTGCATCTTGGTTCGTTTCAAGGACCCAATCGGTTGTTGTGGATTGCCGCGTCGAACCGCTTCTTCACCGCCATCATGCGACCGCTGCCGGTGGCGCCGATCCAGTATGACTTACTGGATAATGGACAAAGAATTCCTCGCCTGGCGGACCTGCAAACCGCCCAGGTGCGGCGAATCGGTCCAGCCGCCAACCAGGCGGATCCGCGGGGGGTGTGCGCGGTGGTCTTGCGGTCGGCGCCGCTGACCCTGCCGGCACATGGGGCCGCCGCGATTCCGCTGACCGTTTATTTTGGCCCGAAAAAACGCTCTTTGCTGGCCGGATCATCCTCCGCGGCCGCTGGTTCGCCCGCCTACGAATACAACCTATACCACTACCTGGCCGTCATTCAGTTCAATCAGGGAAGCTGGTGCGCCTTCTTGACTTTTTCCTGGCTGGCCTTGGGGTTGATGAAACTGCTCACGGTGCTTAACGCCCTGGTCCACAACTATGGCGTGGCGATCATGATCCTGGTGATCGTGGTGCGGCTGTTGTTGCATCCGCTCACCCGTTACAGCCAAGTCAGCATGATCACCGTGCAGCGCAAAATGGCGGCGATACAGCCGGAAATGGAACGCATTCGCAAGAAGTACGCCAAAGACAAAAAGCGCCAGCAGCTCGAGCTGATGAGTCTTTATAAAGAACGTCACATCAACCCCGCCGCCGGTGTGCTCGGCTGCCTGCCCATGCTCTTGCAGATGCCGATCTGGATTGCCCTTTATTCCGGACTGCAGGTTGACATTGACTTACGCCACGCGGGATTTATTCCCGGCTGGATCACCGATCTGTCCAGCCCGGATACCTTGATGACGTTTCGCACGCCGTTTCACGTTTGGGTGTTCGGCTATGTTTGGCATGGCCAGGACTTTCTGGCCTTCAACTTATTGCCGATATTGCTGGGGATCGCTTTTTTCTTCCAGATGCGCTATCAGATGAAACTGACTCCCGCGGCGGCTGATCCCCAGCAGCGCCAGGCCCAGAAAATTTCCCAGTTTTCCGTTTTTTTGTTCCCCGTGTTCCTATACAACGTTCCCTCCGGTTTGAACCTGTATATCTGTGCCAGCACTCTGGCCGGCCTGATTGATACGTGGCGTATCCGGCGGCATCTGGAACGCATCGCGCCAGCACTCAACGCCGCTGCCCCGACCGAGCCGAAGAAGCGAAAATAGGCTGCGCAGCGCAGGCTGACACGAACCCCCGAGGATAATCCGGTGGCTGATGTCCGTTCGCGCCCCAACCACCGCATTATCATGGCGCCGCCAAGAGGCCCCAAGGCGATTCGACAAAACCTGCCCGCCCGCTGGCGAGGCGCGCGATGCTCGACACCTCCGCGAGGCCGCCTTACGCACTTTCCTTGAGTGCCAGCGGCTGGGCTTCGAACAGCCCTTGGTCGCCGCGCACCACCTGCTCCGTCACCACGTAGCGCCCTTGGCGGCCCTGATCCGGCAGATGATACATCCAGTCCAGCATCAACTCTTCCATGACGCTGCGCAATGCCCGGGCGCCCGTGTCGCGCTTCAGGGCCTTGCGAGCCAGCAACTGCAACGCCCCGCGCGTAAATTCCAGTTCGCATCCCTCCATCTGGAAAAATTTCTGATATTGTTTGACCAGCGCGTTCTTCGGTTCGGTCAAAATCTGCACCATCGCCTCGATCGTCAGCGGCGCCAGCGGGGCAATGATCGGCACACGGCCCACTAATTCGGGGATCATGCCGAATTCAATCAGGTCATCCGGTATCACCTGGGGCAACAACGCCTCTTTTTCCGGCAGATCCGTCGTCCCCTTCACCCCGGCCACTTCTGAGCCAAAACCGATAAGTTTGCGGCCCAACCGCTTGGCGATAATCTGATCCAGTCCCACGAAGGTCCCGCCGCAGATGAATAGAATGTGCGTGGTGTCCATCTGGATGTACTGCTGTTCGGGATGTTTGCGACCGCCTTGCGGCGGTACGTTGGCCAGTGTTCCCTCCAGCATTTTGAGCAGCGCCTGTTGCACCCCCTCGCCCGAGACATCGCGGGTGATCGACACGTTCATATTGGTTTTGCCGATTTTGTCGATCTCGTCGATGTAAATGATCCCCCGCTGCGCCATTTCCAGATCGTAATCAGCGCTCTGCAGCAGTTTCAGCAGCAGGTTCTCCACGTCCTCGCCGACGTAACCGGCCTCGGTGAGGGTCGTGGCGTCGCCGATCGCGAACGGCACATGCAGACAGCGGGCCAGCGTTTTCGCCAGTAGCGTTTTGCCGGCACCGGTTGGGCCGATCAGCAGTACGTTGGATTTATCAATTTCCACGTCCTCCGTACCGCGGCCATCGGTATGCGCGAGTCGTTTGTAGTGATTGTGCACCGCCACCGCCAAGGCGCGCTTCGCGGCTTCCTGGCCGATGACGTATTGATCCAAAAATTCCTTCAACTGACGGGGCGGCGGAATTTGGCCTATCACCGGCCGGCTGCCGGAAATCTTCCGTTTTTCCTGCTTGAAAATGTTCTGACAGAGATCGGAACAATTCGTGCAGATATAAATATCATTCGGACCTTCCACCATCGGGCCGACTTCCCGGCTGGATTTTCCGCAAAACGAACAATTGGTCACCTTCCGTCCACGGAATCCACCGCCCATGCCACCATTACCTGATGTGGTCGCCATAAATTTACCTCCCCAGCCCGACCGGTTTCAGGATGATCCGTTGATTCCCCGGTGCCATGCCTGGTCCACCTGGCAGCATTAACCGTTAACTGGCCACACCATGTTCCGGTCTACTCGGTCGCACCGCGTGGCTCACCGGATAAAGCCCCATATTACCAAAACTGGCGGGGCAGGCAAAATTTCGGCACGCACCCTGTCGCTGGGGGGTGGCCAGATGTGGGGGCAGTAGTTCCAAGCGGCCACTTCGCAGTGGGCAGGTTCAGGCAGAATGGCAACAGCCATCGGGCTTCCGCCCCCCGCGGCTGCACATTGACCAGACCCACCACTGCTTGGTCACCGCTTAACTTTCGGGTGTCGCGTCCGGCAGCCATTCACCGGCTCACCGCAGGCGAGTCGCCGCTGGCGACCTGAAGGCCGGTGTTTCGCTCGGTGGCGAGTCTGGGGCTCTTCCGCCAACCCGAAATTGATCGTTTGACAACGTCCTGCCACAAAATCCGAGTTCACGCCCCACCCCGCGGAAGCGCTGTCCCGGTGGCTCTTACATTGACACATCCTTCGCGGCTAAATCGCGTGTACTGTATTGAGCCATTACAATTTATTCGCGATGCAGATCGATTTTCATAATAAAATATCCCACTACGGGCCGGCCGTTTTTCAAGGCTGGCAAAAAGCGGTAGAGTCGGACCCAATCGATGCAGGCTTGGTCAAAGGCCTTCTGACCACTGGAGCGCAGCACCGTCACCGCGGCGGCTTTTCCATCGGGCCGCACCTGCACCTTCAGGACTGGCGAAACATGCGGCGGTGACAATTGATTCTTCAGCGGAATGAACGACCACAGGGGGCGGGCCGGCGGATCGATTGGCCTTGGATTTGGCTCATTTGCGGCGGAAAGACCACGGCCTAAGCCGCCGCCCTGGCCGTCGGGAGCCAGCGTTTGATCCCCTTTGACCAGTGAATAAGGTTGGCCAAAGCCAGCGTTAGGATTGGCGCCCCAGCGCGAGAGCGGCCCAGTCGCGAGCCGCCGGGTGCGTCGCGGCCTGCTCCGCGCCCACGGCAGCGCCAAGGCCGGGGTGGGCGCTTGCCACGCATTCACATTAGACGCCACGCCAATAATAATTTGTCGGCCGGCAGTGGGATTGGGATAGTTGAGCAGGGCCTGTTCCGTGGCTTGGGGCGCAGTAAAGCTGGAATTGGGCAAGGGCGGCGGCTGCGGCCACGGCGGACTCCGCCAGCGGTCGATGGCCGGACCGGACGGGTGGGGTCGGGGCACGGAATGGACTTGAATGCCCCCGATCGCCAGGGCCGAATTATTTAGCGCCGAACTGGCGGTGGTGGCGCCGCCGCCGCGGTGCACCATCTGCCAACGGACCAGCCAGAAGGCGCCGGCCGCCAACGCCAGTTCGGCCAACAACGCCAGTACGACACTGAACAACGCGGACCAGGACACGCCGGCGAAGGGCCGGCGGATGACCAGAAGGCGATGGCCGGCGGCCAGCCCCACCAGTTCCCGCCACTCCAAGGCCGTCAGATGTTTCCCCGGAAAAAGCGTTGACCACTCGGTGGCGGCCTCTTCAATATGCTCCTCAGGCGGCGCGATCACGGCCGGCTCCCACGGTAACCCGGCTGGCGCCGCTTCCAGTGAACGAGTTTCGCACGGATACGGTCGTCCAGGAAACAGCGCTAGTGAATTTCAAGAATTTCATAATGAATTTCGCCGCGGGGCACGTTCACGCGCACCGTCTGACCGAGGCGGGCGCGCATGAGGGCCTGGCCCAGGGGACTTTTTGCGGATACGGCAAGGATATCTCCGTCCTGGTCCAACCCGCCGGAGTTCACTTCGCCCGCCAGCCGGAAGGTTTCAACTTCACCGCTGGCGGTATCCCGCACCCGCACCACGCTGCCTAGAAAAACCATATCAGCGGGAATATCGTCGGGGTTGACAACGGAGGCGGATTTCAGGCGCTCCTGCAAATCGCTGATTCGGGCCTCCAGCATCGCCAATTCCTCCCGCGCGGCATGGTAGTCGGCGTTTTCACGCAGGTCGCCCTTTTCCCGCGCCTCGGCGATGCGCGTGGCGATCTGGGGCCGTTTTGCAATCATCGCCTTCAACTGTTCCTGCAACTGATGCTTTTCCTGGGACGTAAGCAGTTGTATTTCCATAGCCTTCCGCGAACCTCATTCTCAAACCAGATTCAAAAACGCCTTCATGTGGGCATCATAGACATCCTGGGCGGCTTTTTCCGTCAGGTTCAGGCGAAACTCGTTGATCACCTTCGTTCCTTGGCCAATCCACTGGCGAAAGCACGGGCCACAGATACTTTGGTGAATCCGCTCGCCCAAGGCGCCGCCAAAGGGGCGTTCTTTCATGCGCGGCGCCACTTGGCCGCAGCGCCGGCATTGAATGTTCCCCGCCGCCGCCAATTCCGGGGTCAACGCCACGGCCGCCTTCGGTTCCGGTATGGGTCGGCCCATTTCCTTGAGCATATCCGCCATATGATTGCGGGGCATCAAATCGCCGCGTTGCGAAGCCACTTTATGCCCCTGCTGCAACGTGGCCACGGCTCCCTCCACATCGCCGGCGCCGCGCTGCGCCTCGGCCAGGAGCGCATACCCCTGGGACAACTGGCTATTTAATTGCAGGGCTCGCATCAGCGGGGCAATGGCCTCGCGATGGCAATCACCCTCGAGATACGCCCGCCCTAGTGTGAAAAAAGCCAACTCATTGTGCGGGTCGGTTTGGGTTTCCTGCGTCAAGCGCGCGATTTTCTGAGAATCCAACATACCACGGCTCCTAATCAGGCTATTTTATCCCCGGGCTCCGAACCGGCCAAACGACCATCCGGGAACCTTTTGCCGGCCGCAACCAAGACCCCAAAACGCGCGCAGACACGAAGAGGTAATAGGAATCTGGGCATAACTCGCGGCAAGGCTCGCCGGAGATTTTCGCGCCGTGCAGAGAGTTTAGCGGATTGTGGCGGAGTCTGGCCGCGACGGCGGGCCCTATCGTGGCCAGCGGAAGCGCCCCCCGCCGGAGGCCCGGTCCCGGCCGGCACGGAGGCGAAGTAGTCTGGCCGCCTGGGCGACCCTCGGCCGTCTGGTCGGGGCGCTTCGGCGACCTGCGATGTGCTGGGTGTGGGAACGATACTTGGCCAGTCGTGGCGCGGCGCCGGCCATCCTAAGCGCTTGCCCCAAGCGCCGCCCCATGCGGCGCAGGGGTGAGCGGCCCAGCGCCGCTGCGCCAACACATCGCAGCCGCCGCGGGGTATACCGGTTGATAATCTCTCTCACGTCGAGCCATTCGACATTTTTACTTTCAATCTGCCGGTACGCCATTTCCCCTTCGTACAGGTCCCGCCGCCCCAGGGCATCCTTCACCATGGCCACTTTCTGACGGCGCTGAATCAAACCCATTACCGCCATCCGCACCGTCGATTCCAACGGCCCGCCTGCGATCAGCCACACCGCCGCTTCGGTTTCCGACAGCAGCCGGTCCAGACGGGGAGAATTGAAGGGATTGGCATCCGGCAAATCGAAAATGTATTGCCGGGGTGCCGAGGAAGGCGACTCGACAAGGCGAGAGGTCTGGAACGCATCTACCGGCAGGTCGGTGCCGCAATCCATCGGCAGTTCCGCACGCCGGGACAGCAGGGTAAAGTCCAGTTTGCGGTAACCGGGGGTGCCGGCCAGGCATATGGCCGTGTGAAAGTGGGGGTCCGGCATGAACACTCCATGAAGGCGCGTGCTGACCACGGGCAGGGATGAATCTTCAAGCCAGGTGAACAGCTTCTCCAGAGCCGGTAGTATCGTGGACGCCTCCCGCAGGGCATAGGCGCCATCCGGGGCAAAGAGATCATATTGGGTATTGAGGTCCAGAACGGCGGGGCCCGTCAGGTACACCATAGTTCCGCCTCCTTTTGAGAAGTTACTGCAGCCAGCCCCGGCCGTCCCGCGGACGCCCGGACATCAAGACCGGCAAACAAGCAGGCGGCTACCTACATCATCGGCATACACCTCTATTTGAGTATACGCACGCCAGGCCGCGGGCGTTGAAAAAGGCTTCCAGGATGTAGGGCTTGGGGTCAGGCCGGTCGTTTTACCACCGTCGCCCATGTCCGGTCCTGAAAATGGGGGGGGGCGCTACCTGGACCACCCCCGATCCCGATAGCCGTCGGGAAGGGTTATATACGGGTGGTTGACGCCATTTTCATGCTCCGCAGGTCGAAGACTCGCCTTGGACGGTGTCCGCAGAAAAAAAGGAACTGTTCTGGAAATGCCCGCACCTCTCCGCCATAGCCCGGAGGTCGTCGCAGGCGACTAAACTGCAGCGACAGGTCCAGACCACCTCGTGGTACCCAACCCGCGCCTATCCCGATGGCCATCGGGAGCGCTATGAATAGTTTCTTGCCCCGTAGGCGCCTGCGGTGGACATGCGGAACCGCTCGGAAAAAGGCGGGGCGGAGCGAGAACCCGGGCCGGCGCTGCGCTCTGCCCCGGTTTGGGATCCATTTGCCCACTTCGAACTGCTGCCCGCGAATATGGCCACACCCCGCCTCGGTTGGCGGGGCCCGGTGCATTGTCCAGCTCGGGGCGAAGCGTTACATTATTGGCGTATGCTCATACAAGGAGACCGCCCATGCCTGATTCCATGCCCTACCGCATCCTTGGGCGAACGGGGGTAAAAGTCGCGCCCCTATGTTTGGGAACTATGAATTTCGGCGCCCGCACCGATGAAGCGGAGGCCCGCGGTATTCTGGACGCCTATTTTGCCGCGGGTGGCAACTTCATCGACACGGCCAACGTGTACAACGACGGCGCTTCTGAGGAAATTATTGGTCGTTGGCTGGCCGACACCGGACACCGTGACCGGGTCGTGCTGTCCACCAAGGTTCATGCTCGCCGCTCACCGCATATCAACGACGCCGGCAACCACCGTTGGCATATCGTGCGGGAGGTGGAAAATTCCTTGCGCCGGCTGAAGACGAACCGCATCGACGTGTACCATATTCATCGTCCCGATCCGGACACGCCCATCGATCAGACCCTGCGGGCGCTGGATGATTTGGTCCACCAGGGCAAAGTGCTGTACCTGGCCAGCAGCGTATTTGCCGCCTGGCAACTGGCGGAGGCCCATTTTATGGCCCGGGAGCTAGGCACCGCCCGCTTCGATGTGGAGCAGCCGCAATTGAACATCATTGACCGGCGCATCGAGACCGAAGTGCTGCCGTTCTGCCGCCAATATCAGGTGGCGGTGATCACCTGGGCTCCGCTGGCCCGTGGACGTCTGGCCGGCACCTACACCCGGGGCGGACGGAAAATTCCAGCCGGGACCTGGTATCATGCCCAAAAGAAAACCGACTTTCCCACCAGCCAGTGGCCGCTGATGGAAGCGGTCGATAAGCTCGCGGACGCCCACGGCGTGTCCAGCAGCCAGTTCGCACTGGCTTGGTGTCTGCAGGTGCCGGGTGTGACCTGCCCGATCATCGGACCGCGCACCCGGGAGCAGCTGCGGGACAACTTAGGCGCCCTGAACGTCACGCTGACGGCGCAGGATATCAAAAGGGTCGATGAACTGAATCCCCCCGGCAATCTGTGCCGCGATTTAAGCAGTGGTCCGGTGCCGCGATGACTAAAGACGCCGGTAGTCCCGCTCCGCGGCAGGATGACTCTCCGCCCAGCGCGGTCATCATTTCCACCGGGGATGAGCTGGTCGCTGGGCTTACGGTCAATACCAATGCCGCCTGGCTAAGCCGGCGGCTGGCGGAAGTGGGCATTCGGGTGCAGTCGCATATAACGATCGGTGATGATCAGGCGGCTTTAACGAGGGCCATCACCGACGCGATCGGGCGTTGCCAGCTGCTGCTGATCACCGGTGGCTTAGGCCCGACGGAAGATGATCTAACCCGGCCGGCGCTGGCGGAAGCGCTGGGCGAACCATTGGTCGAGGATGCCGCGGCATGGGCCTGGCTGGAAGCCTTTTTCCAGCGCCTGAACCGTCCGATGACGGCGAACAATCGGCGACAGGCCCAGCGGCCCGCTTCCGCCCGATGCGTGGAGAACACCTGCGGCACCGCCCCGGGGCTGGTCGTGTGCCGGGAAACCACGTCGCCATCGCTGCCGATCAAAAGCTCGGAAGCGCAGGGGTCCGGTGCCAAGGTGACCAATCCCACCGAGCGGCCGGCAGCCACGGATATTTTCGTGATGCCTGGCGTGCCGCGGGAAATGGAAGCCATGTTCGAGCGGTCGTTCCTGCCGCGGCTGAAAAGTCGCGGCTGCGGGCGAATCAGGCGGGTATGGCAGATAAACACGTTTGGAGCGGGGGAATCATGGATTGGTCGACAAATTCAGCCGCTGATGCGCCGCGGCGCCAACCCCTCCGTGGGCACCACTGTACATGAGGGCGTAGTGAGCGTGCGGATTTACGCGATCGGCACGGTGGAAGAGGTGGAGGCCGGGTTGCGGCGAACACGACAGGCGGTGTTGGAAAAATTAGGCGATCTGGTCTTTGCGGAAAATGACTTTACCCTCGAACAGGCGGTGGCGGCATTGCTGAAAGAACGCGGCCACACCGTCGCGACAGCGGAAAGCTGCACCGGTGGATTGCTGGCGCAATTGTTAACCAATATTCCGGGCAGCTCCGCCTATTTCCTGCGGGGTTGGGTGACATACTCCAACGCCGCCAAAGAGGAAGATCTGCAGGTGGACCCGGCGACCATCGCCCGGCATGGCGCCGTCAGTGAGCCGGTGGCCCAAGCCATGGCTGATGGCGCTCGCCGCCGGGCCAGCGCGGATTTCGGAGTCGGTATCACCGGTATCGCCGGGCCGGACGGCGGCACGACGGAAAAGCCGGTGGGCCTGGTCTATATTGGCCTGGCTGGGCCATCCGGTGTAGCCGTCCGCCGCTGCCAATTCGCCGGTGATCGCCATGGCATTCGCCTCCGCGCCGCGCAAATGGCCCTGACCCTGTTGCGCCTGAATTTGCTGGGCCGGGATCCGAATGCCGTATTACCGTGAGCGTAACCGTTCGCGGGTTGAAGCGATTGGCGCCCCATCCACCGTGCCGATCGGTCGCCCGGGGCGATTCGCGGGCTATGCCCATGGCCGTTTTGATGGCGTGCCCCCCGGCGGCGACCCTGGCTCCGGAGGGGGGGACGATGTCCGCCGTGGGCTGACAGGATCAAAGCGGGGGCCTATACTGGGGCGATAGATTCGATGCGCGATCGCACCCAATGGTTAGCACGGTACCGCGCCACCACGGAAGCCCTGGAGGAGATCCGCGCCCGCGAGTTACATGCCCTGACCGACGAACAAGCTCTTCGTATCATTAAATCATTGAGCGTCTGTGAACCGCCGTGGCGGGAACGCCCCGATTGGTCCGGTCTGGTGGAGCAGCAGGCGCTCTTCCATCGCCGGGACAAACGATGAACCACCTCGTTGGGGTATTGGCCGCCGCGGCCGATCTGGAGACGTTTTGCCGAAGCCGCGAATGGAAATTCTGTTTCATTGGGGGCATCGCCGTGCAGCGTTGGGGTACGCCGCGCTTTACACAAGACGTGGCTATAACCATCGTAACCGGGCTCGGCCGAGAGGAAGAATTCATTGACGCTTTGCTGGATCAATTCCCCGGCCGCCTGGATGAGGCGCGGAAATTCGCGTTGGAGCGGCGCGTTTTATTATTGCGCGACGCCCAGGGAGTTTCCCTGGATGTTGCGTTGGGAGCGTTTCCATTTGAAGAAGCGGCGGTGAGGCGCGCCACGCGGTGGA
Organism: Planctomycetota bacterium; assembly: GCA_021785435.1. Classification (GTDB taxonomy): domain Bacteria; phylum Planctomycetota; class Phycisphaerae; order WQYP01; family WQYP01; genus JAKCCC01. The sequence continues at coordinate 847 of JAJYFE010000064.1, read as the reverse complement.
AAATAACCGAGACGATGGCTTTGACCACGTGTTCCCCGCAAGATCTGGTGGTTCACAAGGTGTTTGCCGCTCGGGATCACGACTGGAGTGACGTTGAGAGCGTGTTAGCGCGGCAATATGGGCGCCTGGACCTTGGACAGATACGCCGGGAACTGCGGCCCTTGCTGGAGCTTAAAGAAGACTCCGCTTCGCTGCCAAGATTCGAGCACCTGCTCGCCGTGGTAGCGGACCGCCTGCGACGGTGAGCACGCCGGCGGAGCAGGCTATATGCGGTGGGTGTGGCCATAAATTTTGGCGCCCCCCCGTCCTACCTATGCAAGAACGCATCATGAATCATTGGATCGCGCCATTTCCATGGAAAGAGTTTCGCGTGGGGAAGCGGACTCATCCCGTCGATACGACGGGACAAGTCGCCGAAGGAGGCGACTCGACAAGGCGAGTAGCAGGCCTCCCGATAGCTATCGAGATGCCGTGGCTTCCCCGCTTGAAACGACGGCATCCGGATGCACCGGGGCGCCTGTAACAACCGCACTCATTTTGCGTTCCTGCCTAGCCGAAAACGACTCCACGTGCTATAATTCAGGTAAGTTCAGAGCACGTCGGACTTGACCGACGTGGCCTAGGATAGTCTTAGACGGTTTCGTTTTCCGATAACCGTTCACAGGCCGGAATCGCAAGCGCGCCCACACCCGTTCCCGGCGCGGGGCCAGGTTTAGGCCAGTGAACGGTTGGTTTTTCGAAAGTTGCGACGATGAAGCTATTTCTTCCAATAAGACCGAACGGAATATGTGCCGCCGCCGTGGGTCTGTCGCTGGTCGGGCTGTTTTTGTCAGCAGCGATGGCGAGC
>JAJYFE010000063.1 GCA_021785435.1 Planctomycetota bacterium | reverse complement strand
TGGTGGGCCGGTTCAAACAGTTCCGCGCCATCGCGACACGTTACGACAAACTGGCCTGCACTTTCATGGCCTTCGTTCATCTGGTCGCCGCCTTTATTATGACCCGAAAATTCGTCAACACGACCTAGTGCTTTGCCAACCGATAAATTTCTGCTCGCCGAAAGAGCCCCGTACCCGGCACCGAACCCGCAGCACCGGGCTTCAGACCGGTGAGCTTCAGGTCACCAGCGGCGACCCGGTGAACGGCTTCCGGACGCGATACCCGAAAGCTATGTGCTGACAGCGCACTAGAAAATATTGCCACACGCGGCGGTAACAGTCAGTTGACATAACGGATGTCCCCCGTTATTTTACATCCGGATTTGAACCGGTTGAAGTCCGGTTGACAAACGGGAACTGGGCGGATACAATTGGTTATGTCGGCTCGGAATATCGGTGATGATTGCGACTCGGAAAATAACGAAAACCACTGCGGCCGCGAATGCCTTGAGGGCGAAACTGCGCCAGCACATCACGGCCCGGAATCTCCAGCCCGGTGAATTTGTCGCCGCAGAGCGTGACTTGGCGCGGAGCGAACGAGTCAACCGCATGGTCGCCCGCCAAGCGGTCGATGCGCTGGTGCGCGAAGGCCTGTTGGAGCGTCGCTCCGGCAAGGGGGTGTACGTGCGGTCGCCGCAATCGGCCACGCGGCTGGTGCAGATCGTGGTGCCGGACGGGGCGTCCCAGCTGCACATCGGCATCGCGCAGGGGGCCAAAGAGGCCGGCCTGCGGGTCGGCGTGCGCACGCTGATCCATGATGCGCACGGCAGTTTCGATTCCGATCTGGAAATGGTTCGCCAACTCCCCCAATCCGCCGCCCATGGGGCGATTGTCGTCTCGGTGCACCACAGTGGCCTGGCCGGGATTCTTTACGAGCTTAAGGCCACCCGCTATCCGTTCGTGCTGGTCGACGAAACGTTGCAGGACACGGAGGTTCCCAGCGTGGTGGCGGACAACTATCGTGGCGGCTACCTGGTGGGCCAGGAATTGATCCGCCGCGGCCATCAGCGCATCGGTTTCGTGGGATACCTGGGTTGCGACACGGTGCGGGACCGTCTGGAGGGTCTGCGCGACGCCCTGGCCAACGCGAACCCACCTCTGCCCAGCCCCGTAGTGGGACGAATGCGGGTCCACGAATTCGTGGGAGATCGGGCTTTTGAGGTGGACCGTGCTACCCGCGAGGCGCTGGTCCGGCCAAACCGGCCGACGGCGATCTTCTTCCACCATGACGGCATCGCGGCGGATGGCTGCCGGACCATCCGCGCGCTGGGACTGCGGATTCCCGGGGATATCAGCGTGGTGGGCTTCGACGGGCTTCCTTTGGGTCGGTATTTAACGCCGACCTTGGCGACGGTACGGCAGCCGACGCGGGAAATGGGCGCTGCGGCCATGGAGATGCTGCTTGCTCTGATGGACGGGGACGCGATGGCGGGAGAATCAAAAATAGAAGCGGGCGTGGTTAGCCGGGCGGCCCCTACGCCCGTGGCGGTCCGCGACGGCTCGAAGGTAAACGGACACGGGGAGGCGGCGACATGGGGACACAGCGAAGGCGGAGGGATGAAGGCGGAAGGTGGAAGAAACGGACAGGAAGTTTCGGTAGCCGGTCGGGGAGTCGCCCCCATGGAGACCGAGGTCTCTAAGTTTAGTCGCCCGCGGCGACCCGCTGCGAATACGACACGGGGCCGGGATGGCGTCTGGCACCGCGTGCTGCCCGTGACCTGGCAGGATGGCGAATCCCTCGGCCCGGCGCCGGGCGCGGCGGGGGATTTCACCACAAAGGACACGAAGAACACGAAGGCGACCGATGGATCACGGTCGCCGTGGCGACTAAACCGCGCCGCGAAGCGCGCGAAGGATGAGTTAGAGAACCCGGGGGTAATGGTCGCAGCGGAGTGAACTCGGCAAGGATGTTAAGGGATCACTAAAAAGGTATTTTCGCGGCCTTTGCGGCTTCGCGTGAGCTGCGGAATCGTAAGCACCGCGTCGCAGAGTCGCTACGGCGACCTTTAGCGCGGTAAACCGATGGAGATAGGTTCCAGGTTACACGGACCGGGTTTTAGCGATGCGGAAAAAGCGAAAATGTAAGCACCGCGCTTCAGCGCGGTGAACCGAACGAGACTGGAGCGCCCGAGGGCACGCCGGAAGACGAACGATGAGCCGCGAGAGACCCGAAAGACCAGCATCACGGACCGCACAGCGCGGCGTAGCCGCAACCAAGCATATAGCCCCCGCGTCGAAGAGTCGCCGGGGTGATCTAGGTCGGGGGGAGCGGTCCGCCGCCGAACATGCTGCTCTGACGGCGAACAACGATCTTCGCACGGCGCAAGGATCTTGATGGATTGCGGCACAGTGCGGCTCCGCCGTGATCGGTGTAACCGGTGTAATCCCCGCCGCAGCGCGTGAACTGTGGCGAAAAATACGAAAACGGCTACGGATCGAAATGACATAAAACATTGAAAACTGAAAACTTTAGCTACAAATTTCGCTCCAGCGGAAACAGGTGCTGTTCAACCCGGGCCGCGCGGCCCGGACCTGCTGTCCGCCGGGCACAATAAATCAGGAGGTGCCTTATGGCAGGCGGTATCAGATTACAGGTCGAAGACCCGCAACGGTGGGTCGAAGAGTCGCCACGGCGAGGTTTAGGGAACAGCCCGAAGGGTCAGCACCGGGGTGATTCTTCGAGCTGCGGCGACGCGGCGGGCGGGGGGCGAAAGATGGAAGGCCTCAGCGGCGGGGTATTGACGCTGCTCGGCATGGCGTTGACGGCCCTAGCCGCGGCGATCCTCTCGGTGGGCGAAGCGCTGGGGGTGCTGCTGCTCTTCCAGTCCGCGCTTAACCAATGTGGCTGCAAGGGTTTAAGATCGCGCTGCAAAACCGCCGCCGCTTTTACGTTGATCGAACTGCTGGTGGTGATAAGTATCATCGCGATACTTGTTTCCATCCTCCTGCCCGCCTTGGCTAAAGCCCGCGAACTGGCCAACCGGGCCGTCTGCATGGCCAACATCCGCGGGATCGTCCAGGCCATGGTAACCTATGCCCAAAGCAACGATGGGGGGTTCCCGGCCACTTATGTGCCGGGGCCGGAAAGCGACGGCAATGGCTCCGTCACCCGGTACATCGAGAATCGGCCGGTGATCGTGTACAATTACACCTTGGCCGCCGATCTGACCCCGGACGCGGTGGTGCAATACTGGTACAGCTACGGCCAGGGCGACAATCTGCACAGCCACGCCTTCGCGGCCAACCCGACCGCCAGCATGTGGTTCCTGGTTCTGGAAGGTTACGCGACGCCGTCGATTTTCGTGTGTCCGTCGGATATCTACGGCAAGCAACCGGCCGACGAATACTGGCCGACCAGCGTGGGCGCCGCGCCAACCTTAAGCAATTTCCTCTGGCCGGTTCCGAGAGGGGGGCAGCAGACTATCAGCCCCACCGAAGGCCCGCTGGCCAACGCCCAGGGCGAGGGTCTAAGCTATTCGATCGCCTTCCCCTGGCCCGCCTTCAACAGCGACACCTACTTCCTCGGTCGGCCCGGCCTGTGGTGGACCACCGATGGCGCCAACACCCAGGTTCCACTGGTCAGCGACATGGCGCCGATGGATTACAGCAATGCGAATTTTGCATCCAGACTCGACGGTCCCAACGACGGCATTTATTACCGTCTCACCCCCACACTTCCGACGGCCAATACTTACGGGCCGTACATCTATAACTCCGGCAACCACCTTGGCGATGGCCAGAACGTGGGCTTTGGCGACGACCATGTAACCTGGGAAACGTCACCCTACGTGGGTGAAAATGGCGATAATATTTTCACCTACCATAACTACGGCGCCAACAACTCAGTTTTCCCGGTTAATGGGACCACCGATACGGACCAGATCGGGCTGTATGACCGGGAGAATTACCAGCTGTCGGCGACGGGCGGGCCGGCGATCAGAACGTTGGCGCCCCCGTTTGACACCTGCATGTCACCGGTGCGTGCCGTAAATCCCACGGCTTTGAACGGAACCGATATCGTCTGGTGAACACCCGACGGCGGCGCGGGCCGGTGCGCCCAGCGCTGTTCTTATTGAAACAGCGGGACGGGAGGCGGCGGCCATCCCCGGGGACGATGAAAATGGGGTGTACCCAAGGTTAGCACCACAGCACAAGGTCGCTTCCAACGCGGGCCACAGGCTGGAGAATGGGCGGCTTCTTGGTCGTTTGGGATGCCTCCGGATCCCGAAAACCGCAATTTTCTGCGACCTTGTGCTGTAGTGTCAGCACCGGGATTCATCCCGGTAAACCGAAGCAACCGGGCCGTGGGCTTGTGCCCTTGTACCCTGGCGCGACCGCGCCGAGGCGGGGCGGTGCAAGGCCCAACTGTGCCTGCGAGGAGATGCGCATTATGTCCAGTGCGAGACATTATTGGCTCGCCATCGTTGGCGCACTGCTGATGGCGTCGGGCGGCGCACGGGGGCTGGCGGCTATTCCGGCTGCCGTCGCCGCGGGCAGGGCGATCAGCGCGCCTTCCGCGGCCACAGCCGCGGTCGGGGCCGCCGGCCCGCTGGCGCGGATCAAGGGTCGGTATGGCCAGCTCCGCCGCGAGGTCGCAAGTCGCCCCAGGCTTCACCGGGACGCCTATGTGGCGATGGGAATGTTCGTGGCCCGCCGGTTCATCCACTTCCTTGAGCAGGGCCAGGAGTCCCGCCGCTGGCAACGGCTGCAGGTGCGGGAGCTGCGCCGCGTACTGGCGCGTCTCGGGCGCAGGCTCAGGAATTTGCGGGACCGCCAGGTCCAACCCTATGTGTTCCCGAAGCCCCAGCCGCCCATTTCAGTCCGGCAGGGCCTGCTCTGGTCCGGTCCCCGTGGCAAGCGCCGTCCGGTATTCCTTTACGGCTACCTGAATGGCGATCAAGCCTTTCACGCGTTAGGGGTTTCGCTGCTGCAGGAGGAGCGGGGGCCAACCGGCATGGCGCCAGATGGTCGCCTGACGGCGCGGGGGCGGTCGATGGTTAAGGCGTTTTCGGCCGCATGGCGCGCCGGGGTGATGGTGGACATGCAGCTGTCACCGCACTACTTCCCGACCTGGGCCGTTCGCAAAGCGCCCCACGTGCTGCTGGCGCGGAGAAGGTGGGGATTCATCCATTTCAACATCGACCATCCCGAGGCCCGCCTGGTCATCCGCCAGTGGGTACACGCGATTGTTCCGGCGGTCAGGCGCCAGCCCGCCCTCATGTCCATCTGTCTGGCGAACGAACCGAAGTACTTTAGCAGCGGCTTGGACCGCTATAGCCGCCCGGCCTGGACGCGTTACCTGAAACGGATCCATGGCTCGATCGCGAACCTGAACCGGCTTTATCAGACCCATTATCAACGCTTCGACCAAGTGCCGGTGCCTTCTCTGCGCTATCCGTATTTCGCAGCGGGAGGCCCTCCGAAACGCCACGGCCAAGCCCCAACTCCAGGCGCTGCGGTGGCGGCAGGGAATGGTCCATGCCGGGCCTATTTTGACTGGTGCCGTTTCAACCAACGGCACCTCGCGGGGTGGCTGCGCTGGATCAACCGGATGGTAAAGCGGCAGGATCCAGGTGTGCTGACGGACGTAAAGGTCTTTAACAGCGTCTTTGTCCGAAGGGCCGTAGACAACGGCGTCGCCCCCGGACAGATCTGCGCGATCACCGACCTGGCGGGTTGTGATAGCTGGGCGTTACCCGCCTCGCGCGGGCGGTGGGGGTTCCACTGGCGAGGCCAGGAGATATGGTACGAGTTGCTCCACAGCTTCCGTGGACAGCCGGTGTTCAACTCCGAAGACCATCTGCTCCGCGACAACATACCGGCAGTGTGGGTTAACCCGGCCGCCACGCGTGCGGCCCTTTGGCTGGGCGCCTTACACCACTTGGCCGCCGCCACCATCTGGGGTTCGGCCTTCTATGTGCGGGGACAAGCCAAGACCTTCCGGGGCGACATCTATGTGCGGCCGGCGAACACCTACGCGCTCTCCCGGGCGATGTTGGATATCAACCGCTTGGCGCCTTACGTCGCTGCGATTGACCAGGCCCCCGCCCAGGTGGCGCTGCTTTACAGTTTTCCGTCCCTGTTCTGGAACCCGCGTTATCGCCGGGTGGTTAAAGACGCGTACACCGCCTTGGACCTCAGCGGTCATAACGTCACCTTCATCAGTGAGCGGCAATTGGCGCGGGGTGAACGTTCGGCCGCGAACGCGAAGGTGAAGTGGATCCTTCTGGCCGGGGCCACCCACGTGACCAACGCAGCGGTGGCTGGCCTGCAGCGCTTCGTGGCGCAAGGCGGGCACGTTTGGGCCGTTGGGCCGCGAACCTTGGCCTTCGATCAATATAATCAGCGGCGCCAGTTGCCAGCGAGTTTAGCGCGGATGCCCCAGTTCAGCGAAGCAACCGGCAGCCACGCCTTGGCCCAGGCCCTCGATGCGCGGCTGGCGCGACAGGGCCTCGGCACGACCTGGCTGCGCAACCCGGCCAATGGACGGATCATCTGGGGCCTGGAATATCGCTTCGTCCGAACCGGCGGCCGCACGCTGGTGCCGCTGATGGACCTGGAGAATCGCCCACGAACAGTTCGCATCGACCTGCCCGGTCCGTGCCGCGACTTGGTCAGTGGCCAGGCCATTGATCCGCGATCCGTCCGTTTGCAGCCACTGGCACCGCTGCTGCTGGCATTCGGGCGACATTCCTCCCACCGGCGTTAGTGCTTTGTCACCACTTAGCCTTCCGGTACCGCCGCCGCACCTTCTCCCAGTACAGGTCCAACCATGCGATCCGTATTTCTTTGAGTGTATGGTGGTTGGCTATCCACTGTCGCATTCGCGGCTCCCACACGCCGAGTATATGCAACTGGCCCAACCGGCCCGCCCCTGGCAATTCAGCGCAACGCGCGGCGAGCTTCTTCATCACGGAACCGCTGGTCAATAAATTCTGGTAAAATAATGGGTTTCGAGGTTGGGAAAGCGCCAACGATGGATTCAAATGCTAATTTGCCAACGTTGCCGACGGCAGGCGAATTGAGCCAGGCGGTCGAATTGTATCTGCGCTGCGCTTACGCGGGTGCGGCGATTCCACCCCCGGTGGCCGCGCGTATCTTGCCGATTCGGGACGCGCCGCCGGACGAATGCGTGCGGCCGGGGTGGTTCGAAACCTCCGTTAAGAACGGCAGAACGATTTACCAGCTGCGTTTGGGCCAGCCAAACTACCCGCATATGAAACTCAACTTGGAACCGGCGCCGGACGGCAGCGCTTATCTATACATGGCCGACGCGCATGACAGTCACCTGCATCCAGGGCCGAAAGCGGCCGAGCAGCCAGCCCTGGCCAAGCTGCGGGCTGACAACGCCCGCCTGGCGGCGGAAATTGAACGGGCCTGGGTGCAGGCGGGATTGCCGACGTTCCGGGGTTGGCTACGGCAAACGTTAACGCGAAGACAGAAGGACGAAGGATGAGGGACGAGTGCTCTGTCAAGTGATAAATTTCCGGTTGGCGAAACAGCCCCGAACCCGCCATCGAACCCGCAGCACCCGGCTTCAGGTCGCCAGCGGCGAGTCGCCTTAAAGTTTCCTAGCGGCGCCCCGGTGAATGGCTTGCGGCCGGGGTACCCGAAAGCTAAGCAGTGACCAAGCACGACGGATGAGGCGGGAGTCAGGTAGGAAAAAAGGAAGAAGGGCGGGCGACACCCAGCCAGAAGCTGGAAACCAGAAACCAAAGGAGCAGCCATGGCGGATCTTTTTGTGGCCGGCAAGCTCAAACATCTGGCGGCGGCCCAACCGTTAGCGGTGCGCATGCGCCCCCGCACGCCGGAAGAATTCGTCGGTCAGCAGCACATCCTGGGGCCGGGCAAGATGCTGCGCCGCATGATCCAGGCGGACCAGCTGCTAAGCGTGATTTTTTTCGGCCCGCCCGGCACCGGTAAAACCACGCTGGCCCACTTGATTGCCGCCAGCACCCAGCGGCGGTTTGTGCAGCTCAATGCCGCCGCCTCCGGCGTTAAAGAGGTTCGGGACACGCTGGCTCGGGCCCGGGCCGAACTGGAAAGCGCCGGCCGGCGCACCGTGCTGTTTATCGATGAAATCCACCGCTTCAACCGCGCCCAACAGGACATTTTGCTTGACGACGTGGAAGAAGGTGTCGTGGTGCTGATCGGCGCCACCACGCTGAATCCTTTTTTTGCGATCAATGCTCCGCTGGTTTCCCGAAGCCGTATTTTTCAGCTGGAGCCGCTCACCGAAGTGGATATCCGCCGTATTCTGGAAGCGGCGTTGCAGGATCCCCAGCGCGGGTTCCCCGGCCGGCAAGTACGGGTGACACCGGAGGCGATGGACTTCTTCGTGCGCTGGTCCGACGGCGACGCCCGCCGCGCCTTGTCCGCCCTGGAACTGGCCGTGCTTTCCCAACCCAACGCCGCGGGAGTGGTGACGGTGGACGCGGAGGCAGCGCGCGAATCCCTGCAGGCCAAGGTCCAGGTGTATGATGCGACGGGCGACGAGCATTTTGACACCGCCAGCGCCTTAATTAAGAGCATGCGTGGCAGCGATCCGGACGCGGCGGTGTACTGGCTGGCGCGAATGCTCGCCGGTGGCGAAGACCCCCGGTTTATCGCCCGCCGCGTGGCGATCTGCGCCTCAGAGGACATCGGTAACGCTGATCCGATGGCGGTGGTATTGGCCGCGGCGGCGGTTCAAATCGCGGAATTTGTAGGCCTGCCGGAATGCCAGCTTACGCTGGCCCAGGCGGTGACGTATCTGGCCTGCTGTCCGAAAAGCAACGCCGCTACAGTAGCCATCGGGCAGGCCCTGCAGGATGTGCGGGAACAGCGAACCGTACCGGTGCCGCGGCCCCTGCGCGACGCGAATTACCGCGGCGCCACGAATCTGGGTCACACGGGATATCAATACGCCCATAATTTTCCGGAAGGCTTCGCGCCGCAGGAATATCTGGGTGTGGACAAACATTATTACCAACCCGTGGCACGGGGGCATGAAAAGATATTTCGCGCTTATCTGGAAAATATCGCCGCGCTGCGCGCCGCCGCCGATAACAACGGCCCAGCCGCGGCCCCGGCGGTGAATCCCCCCGATCCCCCCGACCACCCCGCCGTCGGCAACAAAGATTAGCACATTGTCAAGCGATGAATTTCGGGTTGGCGAAAGAGCCTCGGCCTTGCCGCCGAACCCGCAGCACCGGCCTTTAGGCCGGTGAACGGCCTCCAGCCGCGATACCCGAAAGTTAAGCGGTGACCAAGCACCAGCGGGTAGAGGGATACCCCAGGTCGTGGAGGTTCTGTTCCACGAACTGGCGCCAACCCGGCCCGAAAATCGGCGGCTGCGGGCGAGAACTGAGATCGGGGGCTATTCCTTCGATGGCTGGGCGGGTCGGAAGGAGAATCCAGATGTACAACCGGTGTGATTTTATCCAGAGGGCCCCCGCCGTCGCGGCTTTGGCTATGCACGGATTCGCCGGGCGGCATCCCGGGGCACGATGATGGCGGGGAGCTATCGTGTTGGTATATATTGGCGGCGCTTGAATTGCGTCCGGGAGTTGTTCTATGTCCAGCGCCTCCGAAATCCCGCCGGTTCCTGCGGCCACCCCCGTCCCGGGCTGGGGTGCCATCGTATTCGCGGTGGCTGTCGCGTCGCTGGCGGGTGTGTTGTTTGGCTACGATACCGGGGTGGCCTCGGGTATTCAGGGTTATCTGCAATCTTACTTCCATTTAAGCAATGCCCAGCTCGGATTCGCCATCGCCAGTCTGGACATCGGTTGCATTTTGGGAGCCTTGTTGGCCGGGCCGATCACGGACCGCTTCGGGCGAAAAAAGGTTCTGCTGCTTTGCGCCGTTCTGTTTATTATTTCAGGCCTGTGGTCCGCGCTGCCCCGTTTCTTCTGGGAATTGGTCCTGGCCCGGATCTTAGGCGGTCTGGCCATCGGGGCTTCCTCCATGATCGCGCCGGTGTACATATGTGAAATCGCCCCGGAAAAACATCGCGGGCGCCTGGCGGCGTTGTTCCAACTGGGAATTGTTATCGGCATTGCCGTGGTTTATTGGGTTAACTATTTTATCCAAAGCTACGGCAGCGGGATGGCGGCCCTGGCGAAATGGAATCAACAATACGGCTGGCGCTGGATGCTCGGTTCGGAAGCCGTGCCCGCCCTTTTGTTTTTGATCTTGCTGATTTTTGTGACGGAAAGCCCGCGCTGGCTGGTGGTGCGGGGGCGGGAAAGCCAGGCCCGCGATATTCTCACCCGTTTTTTCGGCGCTGTGGGCGCGGAACGCGAGATCCACGCTGTCAAGGAAGTCGCGGCGCAGGAGGAAGGTCGCTGGCGGGAGTTGCTCACCGCAGCCTATCGTCTGCCCCTGTTCGTGGCCCTGTTTCTGGCGGTTTTTTCGCAGTTCAGCGGCATCAACTCTATTATTTATTACGCCCCGCGGGTCTTCGGCGCCGCGGGCATGCAGACCACCAGCGCCTTCGGATCGACGGCCTTGGTGGGCATGGTGAATCTTTTATTCACATTCGTGGCCATCGCCTATGTGGATAAGTGGGGACGCAAGTTGTTACTGACCATGGGCACAGCCATCCAGGTGCTGGCGCTCGGATCGGTGGGGGTGATCTTTGCCTTGGCCCAGCGGTCCCCCTTGTCGGTCCTGGCGCCGGGGCGGGTCACTCCAACCGCGCTGCTCCATTTTAGCCAGGGACAGGTGGTGCTTTTGCTGATCAGCGTGCTCGTGTTCATTGCCGCCTTCGCCATCGCTTTGGGCCCGATTCCCTGGATCGTGATCTCGGAAATTTTTCCGGCCCGGATTCGCGGCCGGGCGGCCTCCACGGGCGTGCTGACCCTTTGGGCCGCCGTTTTCGTCGTCGCGCAAACTTTCCCGATGCTCAAGCATAGCCTGGGCCTGACGGCGACCTATTTCATCTATGCCGGTTGTTCGCTCTTGACGTGTCTGTTCGCGGCGTTCGTTCTGCCGGAAACCAAGGGGCGCACCCTGGAGGAAATTGAGGCGTATTGGCGTCGTCGCCATCTGGCCGCGGCGCCGGGGTCGCCGGCTGGACGCCAGGCATCATCACGGTGAACCGGCGGGCGGCAGAAGCCACCTCCACGCCCAGCGCGGGTCGCCATGGCGACTAAACTACGCCGACAACTGAAAATATATAGTCCTCGTGTCGAAGAGTCGCCTTTGGAGACCTCGCCGGGGGTGGATCCTCCGCCGGAAACCGAGGATTCCTTGCGGGCCAAAATCTTCGCGCGGCGCGAAGGAACGCGGAGATTGGGATCCAGGAGGCAGCGCGCTTGGATTTGCCGAAATGAGCGCAGACCGTATAATCAACGGGCTCGTGTAGGGCGGGAAGAGCCGGCTGGCCCTCATCGTCTAGAGGCCTAGGACACGGGCTTTTCAAGCCTGTAACTGGGGTTCGAATCCCCATGAGGGCAGTGGATATGAAAGGGAAAAGGTCAACCTAAGCGTAAAAAAAGTTGACCAGCGGAGAAACGGGAACGAACGGAAAGCAATATGGCGATTAAAGCGATTGATCTACGCCGCGGCACGGCGGTGCAATATAATAACAAGCTCTATGTGGTGCACGATTTCGCCAAAGTTTCCAAAGGCAATTGGCGGTCGTTCATGCAGGTAAAGCTCAAAGACACCCAGACCGGCAGCATTATCGAACAGCGCTTCCGCGTGGACGATATGCTCGAGCCGGCCTTCCTGGAGCAGAAACCGATGGAGTATCTGTATTCCACCGGGCCAACCCATTGCTTCATGGATCTAAGTGATTACGAACAGTTGGAACTATCCGGGGACATCGTCGGCGAAGCGGTCAAATATCTTAAGCCGAACACCCAGGTCCAGATCACGATGTATCAGGGCAAACCATTTTCGGTGGAGTTGCCCAATACCGTGGAGCTGCAAGTAACCGATTGCCCGCCCAGCATCAAAGGCGCCACCATCAGCAACGTGGGGAAAGATGCGACACTGGAAACGGGGTTGGTCATCAATGTGCCGGATTTCATCAACAAAGGCGCCGTCGTGCGCGTGGATACGCGCAGCGGCGAATATCTCGGTCGGGCGAGCGAGTAAGCGGGCCGAGACGATGATTGCGCCCGTGAAAGCATCCCGGAGAGTCGCCGGAACCAAACTGCGGGTTTCCCATGCCGCCCAGCGCTAATCCTCCTTCCCACGGAAATGAGGCTCCCTCGCCGCCGGACCAGGGGACCGCGCCGGTTCCCGTCGAGCCGCGCCCGCCGGCGTTCTGGCGTCGAACCTTTCGCCTGATGTTATTTCCAGAACAATGGGCCGAAGCGGCGCGGTATCGGTATGCGGCAACATTTTGGCCGGTGTTCTGGCTTCTGATCGTGACCTCGGTCGTAGTGGCCGTCACGACGGGCCAGCAGCTTCTGCAGCAGTGCGGCGCTTTTGCGAAGTCCTACGACCGGTTATACCAGCCCATGCAGTTGCAGCGGGGGACCCTGACTGTGCTGCCCGCCAAAGGGCGCCAGTTGTTGAAGTTGACCAGTCGGGGCCGGGAATTGGTGGTGCGACCGACGGTTCAGACCGTGGCTCGGGATACCAGCCGGCCGCAAATGGTGGTGCTGACGAAACATGATCTGATCCTGACCGGGTCGGCGACGTTGCCTTTCGTAAAGAACCCGCTGGAGGTTCCGTTGCTGACCATCCAGGCCGTGCTGGCGCAGGCCAACGGTGCCAAAATTCCTTCGGGTCCATTGCGGCCCGTGGAGGTGCCCGCCGTGCGCATCGACTCGACCAGCCTTGGGAACCTGGTGCGTTATATGACCGTGCCGACGTTGGGGGCCTTCGCCATTCTGGGCGGTGCGATCAACGCGCTGCAACAGGCGATCTGGGCGGCGCTGATGGTGGTGCTGGGCGGTCCGCTGGTGATGATCTTGAATACGCGGCTGGGCATGCCGTTGCGGGTGGCGTATCGGATCGCCACCGCGGTGCTGGCGCCGATTCTGGCGCTCAAATGCCTGCTTCTGGCCTTGGGGATCATACCGCCCGAATCGAAATCCCTGGTGACCATCTGGCTGCTGTCATTTTCTCCCTTGGCGCTGGCTATGTGGGCGGGCGTTCTCGCCAGCCGCCTGTACCGGCCCGCGCCGCCGTAGCGTTAGAGAAAATATTTGCGTCTCCGCCTCAGGCGGGCGCCATTCCGCCCGCTGCCGGCTGCAACGCCGCAGCGAGCGACGACAGTTCTCCCAGCCGCGCGCCCAGGCCGGCCGGCCTCAATCGACAGAGCTTAACGGCGTCGGGCAGGGCTTCCTCCGCAAAGGCCTGGCGCACCTGGCGCAGCCAATTCTTATCCAGATAGCGGGCCAGGCTTCCGAGCAAGATTACCTCGGGAAAAAACACATCCGCCAGCACCGCCGCCCCGTGTCCGACCGCTTGGGCATTGATCCGTAACACGTCGCGGGCTTCGGCGTCGCCCTGTTCGGCGCATTGCGCGACCTGGCGCCCGGTCGGTTCCGGTGCGCTGGAATCCGCGGTCCAGCGCCGGGATGGGTATTTCCAGACCGCGATGCGTCCGATGCCGCTGCCCGCGGCGAAGGCCTCAAACGAACCGGTCTTGCCGAAGGCCGCCGGGCCGTCGCAACGGTAGCGCACGTGCCCAAACTCCGCGGATCGCCCCGCGGCGCCATAGTAGGCCTGCCCGTCCAGCACGATGCCGGCGCCGAAGCCGGTGCCGCAGGTCAAGTAAATCAGCCGCCGGACGGACCGCCCGGCGCCCCAGCGGTATTCCGCCAGAGCGCAGGCGGCGGCATCATGCTCGATCCGCACTTTTTCCACCGGCAGGTTGAACTTTTCCGCCAGGATCGCGCGCAGTTCAATGCCATCCCAGCCCGGCAAATTCGGCGGCGAGTAGATAATGCCGCGCGGGGCGTCCAGTGGACCGCCGATGGAAACCCCTATGCCCGCCAACCCGTCCACAGGCGCCAGGGCGCGGCCTCGGACCGTCAATTCGTCAATCATCGCCCCCGGTCCCCGCGGGGCCTGCGATGGCCACTGCGTGCGTGCGATAATCCGCCCCCCGGCTGTTCCCAGCACGGCAGCGCATTTCGTTCCGCCGACATCCAGCCCTAAATATCGCGCCTGCTTCGACCTCATTACCTCCCTGCTTTCCCGGTTCCACCATACCTTTGGACGGCCCGCGTCGGATGCCGTTCCCGCTCTTCATCTTCACGCTGGTCTCGCCGTTTGGCAAACGAACCACAGGTGGGTCGCCCATGCTGCCTTCAATAAAAGCGGCGACGGTGGTTGGGTTGACAAGGCTTGGCGCGGCCCCGTAGGCTCACATGGCAGGGAAAGTGAAGCGGTGGAAGGTCGAAGATAAGACCGCGGGTAGTGGGAAGGGAAAAGGCACAACGCCCATGTCGTCCCATAAAGATCTCAAACCGAATCAAACCGTTGCCGCGGGAAACCCGTTAGGTGATCCGCCGGCGCCGTTGAGCCAGCTGGCTTGGGAAGAGGCGAAGGCCCACGCCGACGAGGAACATCGCAGTGAGCCACCGCCAGGAGTCGCTCAGGCGGCTGCACAAGGACACTCCAGCCGGTCCGGCTCGTCGGCGGGCAGGCTAGACGAGCCGGCAGCGCCGGTAACCGGAAAAACCGTGGCGGAATTGGCCGCGTACGTAGGCGGACAAGTCCGTGGCGAGGCCCAGCGCCGGATTCTCCGCTGTAACGGCCTGCTTTCCGCGCGCCAAGCCGATATCAGTTTCCTCTCGAATGCCAAGTATGAAAAGCATCTGGCCGCCACCGAAGCGGGATGCGTCGTGGTAGGCCGGGATTGGGACGCCGCCAAAATAAATCGCGGCGGGCGGGGCGCGCTGACGGTCATTCAAACCGACGATCCCTACTACAGCTTTCAGCAGATCGTGGTGCTGTTGCACGGCTTTCGCCGGCAACCGCCGGCCGGCGTTACCGCGCCGGCAGTGATCGCCGACTCCGCCCGCGTGGCGCCGGACGCGCATATCGGCCCGTTCGTGTATGTCGGCGAAAATGTCGTCATTGGCGCTGGCTGCGTGCTGCATGCCCATGTCACGGTGCTGGCCGGCGCCCGGTTAGGTGAAGAATGCATATTGTATCCCGGTGCGACCGTCTACGATGACTGTGTGCTGGGACGGCGCGTGATTCTCCAGGCGGGGGCCGTGATCGGTTCGGACGGCTACGGCTTCGCGACACATCAGGGCGTGCATCATAAAATTCCGCAGATCGGCAACGTGATACTGGAGGATGACGTGGAAGTCGGCGCCAATACGGTCATTGAACGGGCCATGATGGAAAGTACGGTAATCGCCCGAGGAACCAAACTGGGCAACGCCGTGGTGATCGGACACAACTGCCGCATCGGCGAACATAATCTGCTGGTCAGCCAGGTGGGCATCGCCGGCAGCACCAGCACCGGGCACCATGTGGTGATGGCCGGGCAGGTCGGCGTGGCCGGGCATTTGCATATCGGCGAGCTGGTGCGCATTGCGGCACAGTCCGGCATTATGGCCGATGTGGCGGCGAATCAGGATATCGGCGGTACGCCGGCCTTGGAGATCAAACACGCCCGGCGGGTCTACTTTCATTTGTCGCAACTGCCTGAACTGGTGCAGCGGGTGCGAAAGTTGGAAGAAGCGGTACACCGCGGTGACACGGGGACGCGGTGACGCGGGGGCGGAAGGATGTAGGCGGAAGGCGGGAAGATGGACTTGACGACTCGGATGCGCCGGTTCGCACTGGCCGTGATCCGGCTTTACTCCGCCTTACCTCGGTCCACTGAGGCATAGGTCGTCGGCAGACAGTTGCTTCGCGCAGGGATATCGGTGGGCGCGCCTTATCGCGAGGCCACGCGGACCCGGAGCACGGCCGAGTTCGTAAGTAAGATCGAGGGCGGACGGCAGGAACTGGAGGCAACCATGTATTGGCTCGAAGTGCTCGGCGACAGCGAGGTGATGAACGCGCAACCCGCCACGGCAGGGGCGCTGGTGCCGCTGCACGCAGAGACCAACGAGCTGATGGCCATCCGGACTGCCTGCGCCCGCAACGCCAAGGGCCGGAAGGAGAGCCTGTGATTCCGCCTTCGAGAGCCACCGTGTCCGCGCCGCTAGCCGTGGCCTGGGTGGGCGAGCGCGGTCAGGCGAGCCTGATGACGCGAGGCTGATATGAATCTGGTGCGGGACCATATCGCGGCGCTGCGGGGTTATACGCCGGGGGAGCAGCCGGCCGAGTCCGAAGTCATCAAGCTTAATACCAATGAAAATCCGTACCCCCCCTCGCCCCGCGCTCTCGCCGCCATTCACAGCATCACCTCCGAGCAATTGCGGCGTTACCCCAGCCCCGACGCCCGGGTGTTCCGGGAAGCGGCGGCCAGAGTGCACGGCGTGTCGGCCGAAAATATCCTCGCCACCAATGGGGGCGATGAACTGCTGGCGCTGGTCTTTCGCGCCTGCCTTGGCGAAGGCGACCGCGTGGCTTTTCTGGAGCCGAGTTATTCGCTTTATCCCGTGCTGGCGGCTATGCAAAACGCGGCGACGCGGGTGCTGCCCTATGTGTTTCAGGGCGCCGCCTGGCGGGTTCCCGAGGAAATTTTCAAGCTCGACGCTCGCCTACTGGTGCTGACCAATCCGAATGCTCCCTCCGGCACCTGGATTGATCTGGCCACACTGGAGCGGATCGTACGTCATTTCGCGGGTCTGGTCTTGATTGATGAAGCCTACGTCGATTTTGCCGATGCCAGCGCTTTGCCGCTGGTCCAAAAATTTCCCAATGTCATCCTGTTGCGCTCTTTGTCCAAGGGATACTCCTTGGCCGGCCTGCGCTTCGGTTATGGCATCGCCCAGCCCGGCCTGCTGGCGGAATTGTCCAAGGTGCGGGACAGTTATCCCTGTGACGCCGTGGCTATCGCCGCGGCGACGGCGGCTATTCTCGACCAGGCCTACGCCCGACAGACCTGGCAGCGGGTTCGTCAGGGGCGCGCCTGGCTCATCGCGCAACTCCGGGCCTGCGGTTTCGCACTTCCCGACAGCGCAAGCAACTTTGTGCTGGCCCAGGCGCCATCCGCAGTGGATGCGGCCGGGTTGTACCAACAATTAAAGGCCCGGCATATTTTGGTCCGCTACTTTGCATTACCGCGCCTGGCGGATAAACTTCGTATCACGGTGGGCACGCCGGAGCAGAATCAGAAGCTGCTCCAGGTGATTCAGGAATTGATCAACGCCGGGCGCGGGGAGCGCTAGCACGCCTTCCGCCATTCGCCCGTCCCCGCGACGCCCTGTCCCCGGGTCCGCTCGACCTGGGACGGAATGACCGTGCCGACCCCAACTTGGGAGACCGCATAATGGACGCCCCCTCACCCCCACCGCCGCGGCAGGCTTCGGTCACCCGCGCCACGCGGGAAACGAATATCACGCTGGCGCTGAATCTGGATGGCCGGGGCGAGGCCAGTATCAACACGGGCGTCGGGTTTTTCGATCATATGCTCGAACATCTGGCCCGCCACAGCGGCTGCGATTTGCAAGTAACGGCCCACGGCGATCTGCAGGTCGATGCCCATCACACCGTCGAAGACGTTTCCCTGGCGCTGGGGCAGGCGCTGGCCGAAGCACTCGGTCTGAAGCGGGGCATCCGCCGTTATGGCTGGGCGTCGGTGCCGATGGAAGATGTCCTGGCCAACGTGGCGTTGGATTTGTCCGGCCGCCCGGCGTTTGTCTTTAATGTGCGCTTTCCGACGCCGCGGATCGGCGCCTTCGATGTGGAGTTGATCGCCGAATCTTTACGTTCGCTCGCCAACGCGGCGCGTTTGAATCTGCACGTCAACGTGCCGTACGGATCCAACAGTCACCACATGGCCGAGGCGATCTTCAAGGCGCTGGCGCTGGCGCTGCGCCAGGCGCTGCAGCGGGCGCCTGGCGCGCAGGAGATTCCGAGCACCAAAGGAACGCTGTGAACGGTCCGTGGGTGTATGTCCGCACTGGCGCGCTAGGCGCCCGTTGGCCGCCGACCGGTTACCCTGGCGCTGTGTTTCCAACGGCTATTCCCCGCCGGTAAGCCGGCGGCTATATATCCGTTAGCTGGCCGCATACATAGCTATAGCCGCCGACTCGTCGGCGGTGGTATACCCGATTACATACGCGGCGCCGCGGGCCGCGCCAGTACGGACCTGCACCCCGCCCCCAGCGTCCATTTTTGATTTGCAACTTTGGACTTTATAGTTGACAATGACGTGGCGCTGGGTTCTTATATAAAAGCCTAGGCATAAAACAGGGATGGGTTGGAGGCGGGGGCAGTAGATTCGCCGGGGAGGAAGAGGGGCAAGGCGGAAGTTCCCTTATGCCACGTACGCTGACAGCTTGGGGCATCGATGTGGGCGCCACCGCGGTGCGGGCGATGAAGCTCCGGCGGGAGGGGGAGAAGATACATCTCGAAGCCATGGAAGTGGTCGAACACCGCCAGTTCTTAACCGAGCCGGATGTGAATCGGCGGGAGGTGGTGCGGGAATCGTTGGCCAAACTGCTGCAGCGGCATCCTCTGCAGGGCGAAACGGTTTTCGTAAGCGTCGCCAGTTCCAACAGTTTCGCACGCTTCGTGAAGCTGCCGCCGGTGGAACCCCGCAAGATTCCGGACATCGTGCGCTTTGAAGCCATTCAGCAGATTCCCTTCCCGTTGGATCAGGTGATTTGGGACTATCACACGTTCCAGAGCGCGGACAGCCCCGATGTGGAGATCGGAATCTTCGCGATCAAGACCGACGTAATCCATGAACTGCTCAGCGATTTTCAGAGCCTGGACATCGCGGTGGAAGGGGTGCAACTGGCGCCGCTGGCGATCTATAACACCCTGATGTACGAGGGCCGCGGCAAGGACCGTGGGACGATCATCCTGGATCTGGGGGCGGAGCATACCGACTTGCTTATCCTGGATCAGGGCCGTCTGTGGCTGCGCCACGTCAATCTGGGCGGCAACAGCTTTACGGAATTGCTGGCGCGCGGCTTTCGGCTTCCCTTCCAGAAGGCCGAGACGCTTAAGCGCAGCGCCGCCAGCAGCAAATGGGCGCGGCAGATTTTCCAGGTAATCCGTCCCAACTTCGCCGATATGGTCACGGAAATCCAGCGCTCCATCGGTTATTACAACAGTGCCCACCGTGAAAGCCGGCTCGAACAGATTCTGGGACTAGGCAACTCGTTCCGTCTGGCCAATCTGCAAAAATATCTACAACAATATCTGCATATGCCGGTGGCGCGGCTGGACGGTCTTAACCGGCTGGAAGTCTCGGACACCAAACTGACCGCGGCGCTGCCCGACCAGGCCTTGGGGATGTCGGCCGCCTGTGGGTTGGCGCTGCAGGCCGTCGGGGCCGGAACCATCATCAGCAACCTGCTGCCGCCGGCCGTAGCTCGACGGATCTTGTGGCGCCGCAAACAGCTCTGGTTCGCGGCCACGGCGGCACTCTTTCTGTTCAGTGTGATTCTCGCGGGGGTGAAGTATTACGCCAGCGCCTCCAGTCTGGCCGCGGGGATCGACACGCCGGAAATGGCCGCCGCCCAGAAGGAAATCCAGGCCGAGCGGAACCTGCTGCAACGGTACAACAGCATCAGCGACACCGCCCAGCAAAGCCTCCGCCGGGTGAAATCCTATCTGCATCTGACGCGCTACCGCAGCTTATGGCCGGCGCTGCTCAACGCCCTTTATGCCTCTTTGCCGCAGGCTTCCCCCCAGGCGGCCGCGCACGGTAAGGATTGGAGCGTGGTTATCCAGAATATGAGCAGCACTTTCTCCAGCCATCTGACCAGCGGTGCCAGCGCGACCGGCGGGAATCTTGGCGGAGGTGGATTTAATCCAGCCGCCCCGGGCTTCCCCGGGGCAATGCCGGGGGCCGGTGGTCCACCGGGAATGCTCGGTGCGCCTAACGGTATCAGCACGAACGCTTCCACCGGCGCGGTTGCCGGTGCGCCGGGATTTGCGATACAGATGACGGGCTACACATGCTGGAAACATCCGTACGCTATCATGGAATTTTTCCGGCATACCCTCAATCACCTGACCTCCCCCGATCCCGCCCAACCCTTCCATGGTGAAGTTCAACCGGGATCGCTGCTGCTCGTGCCCATCCGCCCCAGCCGCAACCAGGGCTCTAATCCGGGGTTTGGTAATGGCGGTAATTTCACGCCGTGGGGGGCTCATCTGGGGCCTTTCGCCAGCGTATTTTCGTCGGAGTTTTTTCCCGCCCCGAAGCGCCGGAGCCTAAGCCCCGCCGGCGCCAACGGCCGCAATCAGTTCCTGCCTGGCCCGCTCAACAATGGTTTCAACAACGGACCTATGTTCCAGCCGAATGGAGCGTTTCGGTCCGCCGGACAGACCGTAAGCCAGGTGCTGATTAACCCCGACACGCGCCGGCCGTTACGCCACGTGACCACGTTTCGGCTGACGCTGCTGGTTTACCTGGGCGCACCGCCGCCGCTCGCGACCGGACCACCGTCTGCGGCGCCGGCACCCCTTCGCCGCGGCATGCGCCCCAACATTCCTCCGACCCTGGGAATTCCGGGCCGAGTCCAACCGGGGGGGCATTGATGAAAATAGCCAAGGACCAGTGGCTGGGTATCGTTAAAGACCACGCCTTTATCATTGTCTGTGGGGTAGTGGTAGTGGCGGCGGTCGTGGCGTTGTTTTATCCCTTAGGCGCGCTCTCCAGCCGGTTACGTGGGCGGATGGCCACCGAGTTAGGTCTGGCCCAACAGGCGCAGCAACTGGGGCGTACCCCCATCAGTCTGCCGGAAAGAAAGCCGTTTTCCGGCCCGGTAACGCCGGCCATTATTCAGGCCAAGAAACAGGCCCAGGCGGACTTGCGGGCGCAAGCCAGCCGGATCCGGCGCCTGGTCCAGCGCCACAACGCCCGGGGACGCGTTCAGTTCGCCGCCGATGGTTCGGTGCTGCCGTTGCTGATGGGAGTTCCGGAAAAAAATCTGCTTCCACAAGCCAGTTCCAATCTGGTGGTGCTTGCCGATTTCCGTAGGGCCTACGAGCGCATCTTCACCCGGCGTTTCGCGTGGCGGAATCCGCAAGGTTGGCTGAAACGATTGGACGCGGCCATGGCGCCCACCCCCGGACAAATCCAACAGATACTCGCCCACCGCCTGCGGGCCCAGGCCCAGTTGGAAGGCGCCGTCCGTCCGGAGACAGGCGCCGGTGTGTCGTCTCGCCTGGAACCCTTCGGTAACTTCCAGCCGAATCAGTCTTCCCAGGCGACGGGGCCATCGGCGCGGCTGCTGGCCGAGGTGACGCGCCAAGTGGTGTTCCACACCGCCCAACACTGCCGCATTTACGCGGATTTATCCTGCTTCCAGGAACGCAGCTTTGTGCAGAGCGATATTCTGCCCAACGTTGATCAGATCTACGACGCGTTTGTCGATACCTGGCTGCAGAATGATGTGGTCAACGCCATCGCCGCCACCAACGCCGGCAGCGCCAATGTCACGCAGTCGCCGATCAAACGGCTCATTTCCATCTCCATCGGCCCCGATTCCGCGGGCCAGTCGTCCGGAATGCAGAATAATTTCACTTCTTTCAACTCCGGCGCCTCCCGCGGCGCCGATCGCCCTCGGATAGTTGGAAACGGGGGCCTGCTTGTGTACGGCGCCGCGAATGCCAACCAGCCTGCCACACCGCAGCCGCCGACCATGCCCGCCGCTGGTGCGCTGCCGCAGATGCCTGGGCGGCCGGTCATGCCAGTGGGCGGCGCGATGCAGCCGATGTCGACCATGCCGCCCACGGGCGCAATGCCCCGGATGATGGGCCGGGCGCCCATGGCCCTGCCGGGATCCCCTGCGCTGCCCGGTCTGGGTTCCCCCAGCGGTGGGGGGGTCCTATTAACCGGCCAGGCCAGCAATGCCCGCTACCAAGTCGTCGTGATGTCCATCCGTCTGGTGCTGGAACCTTGGGCGATCAATCGTTTCATCCAGGAGTTATATCGTCAAAACAACGGTTATACCGTTTTGCAAATCCCGACGATTCATACGGTTGATCCGGTCGAGGCGCTGACCAGTGGTTACGTGTACGGCCAAGTGCCGGTCGTGCGTGTGAACATCGTGGTGGAGGATATTATGTTCAGCACGTGGCATGGCCGGATCATGCCGACGGATTATTGCCAGAAGTGCGGTGTAACACCTCCCCCACCAGGTCCGTAAGCCGGAAATTCCCTGGCCGTGGGCGGTGGAGATAGGCTCCATGAACATCAAAAATATTAATCCGCTGGAACAGCACGTGGAGAAAATTGTGCTGCTGGTGGCGGTGCTCTTCGCCGCGTGGCTGATTTACGGCAATTTCGTAGGTAATCCCTACCGCGTCGCCATGCCGGACCAGCCCGCCGTGCAGGTGACGCCCGGTTCCGTCGGACCGAAAATTGTCGATGCGGCCAACGTACTGCGGCAATTGATTCGCAGCAGCCCGCCATACCTTCCCTTAAGGCACCCGCTGCACTACGTCAAGCAGGTCCGCCAGGCGGAATTGCAGCCGCTGCCGCCGCGGCTGGTGGCGATGCCGCAAGTTGTGTTCGGTCCTCTGAATCGACCGATCGGGCAGGTGGTGGTGCTGCCTGGCCTGGCCAACGTGCCGAATGTGACTTATGTGGTGCCGGCCGTTCCGGCGCCGACGGCTCTAAAGGCGCATCAACATCGCGGCGTGACCACCGGTGCGACGCCCACCTCGCAAGTTCAGACGGCCTCGGAGGCCGGCCAATTCCGTGCCCCATTTCCGTTCCAGCCGGGCGGGGTTGCGCCGAACTTTAACGGTCATGGTGTGGCGCCGCCCGCGACTGGCCAGCCGAAGGATATCGCCTGGATAAAGGTTAGCGCGGAATTTCCGATGGCGCGGTGGCTGGCGGATCTGGCGGGGGGCTCGAACCTGAAAGCTGGCGTGCGGGGTTTGCCGGCGACTTTTCAGCGCACGACCTTTTACCGGGTCCAGGCGCGGCGGGCCCAACTGCAACCCGACGGCCAGTGGGGACCATGGCAGCGCGTACACGGCTTTTACTTCAATGCCTTGCCGGTCGTCCCTTTGTCCCAAATAGCTCCGGCGGCGCGGGCGCAGGCTCTGGATACACTGGACCAGAATGTCGGCAACATCCTGACCCCTGCCTTTTATCCCTTGCAGAAATTCCAGCTTCAGGTCCAGCCCGCGGGCCAGCCGATGAACCAATCCCTGATGCCGCCGCTTCCGGGGGCGATGATCCCTGGCGCGCCGGGCGGCTACGGGGCCATGGGCGCAATGCCACGGATGCGGATGCCGCGCCCTCCTCGCCTCCGCCGGAACTATGCTCCGATGCTGCCGCCGACATTGGCTCGGCCTTCTGCGGGCGTCTTTCCCGGAGCGGCCGGTTTGGTTCCATCCGCCGGTGGTCCGGGCGCGGGAACCTCGGTGGCGGCATTGTCCAAGGAAGCGCGGATACCGATCTGGTTCTACGATACGACGGTGCAGCCAGGTCGAACCTATCGGTATGAATTACGTCTGCTGTTGTTCAACCCCACTTACGATCTGCCCTGGCATCTAACCGTGGCCTCCGCCGCCCAGCAGCCTTGGCTCAAATCGTCATGGTCGCGGCCCAGCGGCGCGGTCCACGCCAGCAACAAGTTGTATTTTTACCTGGTGCCGGATACGCTGGCCCGGTCCCGGGTCGAATTCCGAATCTTTAAATGGGTCCAGGGATTGTGGGCGGTCGGCGAGCAGACCGTTTCGCCCGGAGAGCTTATTGGTAACACCCAGGTTACCTCGCTGCTGAATAGCCGCGGTCAGCTGGCCCCGAAACAGGTGGACTTCAACACGGGTTATACGTTGGTGAATGTGGCGGCCAACGCCAATGGCGACATCGCCGCGGTGGTGCTGGCGCCGGAGGGGCGATTGCAGTTGCGCCATTCCGCGTGGGATGTGCGAAGCAGCCGGCAGAAAAGGTTGATGCAGGCGGTGGTCCGTGAGGGCACGCCCAAGCCTGCTCCGCCCGGAACAACGCTCAGGCCGCCGCCACGCCCACGGCTGCCACGGTTCCGGCGTTTTCGCGGTATGAGGATGCCCGGGGGCGATTAGGGGAATTCCACGCCGGTTAGCCCGGCGGCCCGTACGTTGACCGAGCCGCGACCGTCAGGGAGCGGTCCAACCCCGTACGCCGGGTGATGCCACTGGGCAGGAGTAACGGGGCGGCGCGGTTGCAAGGGGAGAAGTTTCCTTTTAGTATACGCGCCGCTATCGAAGCGGCATAATAGAGGGCTCTGTCTTATGCCCGCCCGGCGCCGGCGGAGCATGAACGTAGACTCGAACCCCGGTGGATCACCCGGTCCAGGAGTGCCTCGGAGACGGGTTTGTCCGCGGCGGAAAACAAGTCCGCTATTTTCAGAACAGGAGTAGCGTCTTGAATCGGCACCTTCGCTCCAAACTTGTGGCGGCAGGCATCGCCAGCGCCTTGCTGGCAGCCGGAACTTTATACACTATTCCCCTGGCGCTCGCGGGCATTCAAGGTCCGCCGGCCGCGGCGCAGGGCGCCGGTCCCGTCGGCGCCAGTGCCGCGCGGCAGGCCCGGATACTCCAGTATGCGCAAGACGCCGTGCGCGACGGGCATTTGGCCCACGCCGTACGTTTGTATCAATGGCTCCTCGCCGATCCCCATGTGAAGGGGCGCCTGCGGCGCCAGGCCAACGATGGACTGGTTCTAGCCCAGGCCCGCCAGAATGAGTTGATCCCCTCAATGAAGGCGCTGCTCCATAAAGCGATTGCGGCCTATCGCGCCGGTCGTCTGGATGAGGCCCAGAACGATCTATATCGGATTCGTATGACGGGCAGTAATCTCGGACCGGAAAACGCTTTGCCGGCGCATTACGCCCGGTTGATCGCCACGCGGCGCGCTGCGGCGGTACAGGCCATTGAACAGGCGCAGGCGGCGAATGCGGCGGCTGCCAGGGCCGCGGCGCAAAAGCAAGCCCAGCTGGCGGCTCAGCGGAAGGCTGCCGCAGCGAAGGCGAAACTGGCCGCGGAGCAAGCCGCGGCGCGCCAGGCCCAGGCCGCGAAATTGGCCGCGGCCCGCGCGGCAGCACAAAAGGCGCAGGCGGAAAAACTCGCCGCGGCCCAGGCGGCCGCACGGAAGGTGCCGGCCCCCAAGCCGACGGCGGCCCAGCGGGCGGCGCAGGCCGCGGCACAGCGCCGCGCTGCGGAAAAGCTGGCGCAGCAGCGGACCGCACAGGCCCTGTTGGCGCAGTTGCACGCTCAACAGGAACAGGCCGAAACCCAACGCCAGGCACAAAACGCTCAACTGACGGCGCTGGCCCAGGCCCAAGCGGCCAAACTCGCCACGCGGCAAAAGGCCGCGGCGCAAAAGCAAGCCCAGCTGGCGGCTCAGCGGAAGGCTGCCGCAGCGAAGGCGAAACTGGCCGCGGAGCAAGCCGCGGCGCGCCAGGCCCAGGCCGCGAAAT
>JAJYFE010000062.1 GCA_021785435.1 Planctomycetota bacterium | reverse complement strand
GCAAGACCTGCGCACGCTGCACTTTCCACGCCGCGGCTTTTCCTTTTCTGACCACTTGTCGCAGTTCCGCCCGTTCCTCGGACGTGAGCTTTATAACGTATTTCTTGGCCATCCTTTCTCCTTGACCAGTTCGACATCCTTGCCAAGGAGAAATGGTACCCGAAACTTCAAGAGTGACGGACTACTAGGGCGCCATGGCGCGAATCAAACCCGCGGCGTAGCCCGGATCTATGCGCGGGAGGGGCAGGTGACGTCGGCGGGCCCCCCAAGTTTAGCCGCCTGCGGCGACCCGCCACGAACGCAACGGGTCCCGCCGCGCCAAGTGGGCCTGCCCCTCGAGGTGTGCCGCCCAAATCCGTCATGCATCCGCTGGGTGTGGCCATAGACTGTGGCAGTAGCAGGCACGATGCTACGTGCCGTCGGCCGCCCTACTGCCCGCGTCGTCGTGGCGGCGGGCAGACGGCACATCGGAGTGTGTCCACCGGGGCGGATCTTCGATCTGTCACGATGTGCCGTCATTCAGGAAGTCCATCTTTCCACACCACCGGTCGGCGTATGGCCGATCTCGCGCCGGCATCCGAAGACGGAATGTTGAAAGCTATTACAGCGACAGATTTTCACCCGCAGGGTCCGTGGCGAAGAGATGGCATTGCTCCAGGGCCAGGTATACCGTGATAGGCGTGGCCGGGTGGACTTCGCGGGCGTAACCGGCCTCGGTGCGACAAATCAGGTGAGGATGCTGCTCGGTGGAAAAATAGATATCCACCCGGTCCCCGAGCGGCTCGATCACCTCCGCAGTGCCATGCAGGGCATTCTGCGGGCCGGCGAAACGCCCCTCCGGATGCAGCGACATGGCCTCCGGACGCACTCCCAAGACCAGGGACGCTCCAGGCTGGGCGGGAATCCGGCGAAGCAGGCGCTCCGTCAACCGCAAGCGCTGCTGACCGAAACTGAAATATTGGCGATCGACCATGGTGCCGGTGAAAAAATTCATCGGCGGGGTGCCCACAAAACCCGCCACAAAGCGGTTGGCGGGGCGCTCGTAGACTTCCAGCGGCGAGGCGCACTGTTGAATCACCCCGTCTTTCATCACCACGATCCGGTCGCCGAGGGTCATGGCTTCTTCCTGGTCGTGGGTGACATAAAGGGTGGTGGTATTCAGGCGCAGATGCAGTTTCTTGATTTCCGCCCGGGTTTCAACGCGCAGCTTGGCGTCGAGGTTGGACAGGGGTTCATCGAATAGAAAGGCCTTCGGATTGCGGACAATGGCGCGGCCCACGGCCACGCGCTGGCGCTGGCCGCCGGACAAGGCCTTGGGTTTGCGTTGTAAAAAGTCGGTCAGGCCGAGGATGGCCGCGGCCTCGCGAACCCGCTGATCGATCTGCTGGCGGGTCAGGCCCAGCTCGCGCCGGCGCAGCTGCAGGGAAAAAGCCATATTCTTATATACATTCATATGTGGGTAGAGGGCGTAATTCTGAAACACCATGGCAATGTCGCGGTCCTTGGGCGCCACATTATTAACGACCCGTCCGTCGATGGACAAAACTCCCTCGGAAATCTCCTCCAATCCCGCCACCATGCGCAGCGTGGTAGTTTTGCCGCAGCCCGACGGTCCCACCAGCACCATGAATTCGCGATCGCGAATGGTCAGCGAGACATTGTTCACCGCCTTGACGCCGCCGGGAAAAACTTTGGTGACACCGCACATTTCCACTGTGGCCATGGTGGTTGGACTCCTTGCATCCGGGCGGATCGGCGGCGCCTGGCCGCGCCGGCGCCGGCCTGAAACCGCGGTCCCGCCCGCAGGTAAAACAATTATCATCGCCGAAGCGCGGCCAATTTGCAATTACGCGCGGGCGTTCTGATAATGGCCGCGCGGCCGAAAGCCCACCACCCGCCCGGTCGGCTCAACGATCGCGCGCGGGGGACGTGACCATTTTCGGGAGGGGCGGGGGGGCGCAGCGCCCGCCCAAACCCGCGGCCTGGGTTGGAAGATCGGGCGAGGATTTTTATCGCATCGGGTCGCCGCAGGCGAGGAAACTTAGGGGTATCACCGGCTAGGTGGCGCCGGTTTCGGAGGCGCAGGGTTGGGGATCGCCGAAGAATCCCGCTCCCGGAAAAGTTGTCACACCTGCGCCCGGTCGGGCCCTGGAGAAGGAAGGCCCCGTATGCCGTTGGACTTACCCGCCAGTTACCCGCGCTGCCGCCGTCGGACGCTGCTGACGGGGGCCGCGGGATTTCTCGGCTCCCACCTGGCCGAAGCCCTGTTGGATCTCGGGCAGGAAGTGACCGGCGTGGATTCGCTGGTGACTGGTTCCCGTCGGAATCTTGTTCAGGTGCTGAACCATCCGCGCTTTCAATGGGTCGAGGCGGATCTGGCGATGGGGTTACCCCCTTCCATCGCCGGGGCTGCGTTCGATCGAATCTGGCATCTGGCCAGTCCGGCCAGTCCGGTGGGCTATGTGCGGCACCAGGTGACCACGCTGCGGGTCAACGCCCTGGCGGGTATGGAACTGCTGGAACTGGCCCGGCGCTGCGGAGCGAGAATTTTTCTGGCTTCGACCAGCGAATGCTACGGCGACCCCCAGGAACATCCGCAGCGGGAAACCTATTGGGGCCACGTTAATCCGGTCGGCCTGCGCAGCATGTACGATGAGGCCAAGCGGTTTATGGAAGCCGCCGCCATGGCCTGGCACCGCGAACGCGGCGTGGATACACGGATTGTCCGTATCTTCAATACCTACGGCCCGCGTCTGGCGCCGGATGACGGTCGGGCGGTGGTAACGTTCATTCTCCAGGCGCTGCGGCGGCAACCGCTGACCGTGCAGGGCGACGGCTCTCAAACCCGGGCCTTGTGTTATGTGGACGACGAAATCCGTGGCCTGCTGCTCCTGATGGAATCGCCCGACTACCACCTGCCGGTGAATATTGGCAACCCGGAGGAAGTGACCATGCTTCAGTTGGCGCGGGAAATCCGGGAGCTTACGGGCGCGGACAGTCCGATCGTGCATACACCGTTGCCGGCGGATGATCCCCGCCAGCGCTGTCCGGACATAACCCTGGCGCAAAAGTTGTTAGGCTGGCAGCCGCGGGTCCCGCGCCGCGAGGGTCTGCGGCGCACCATCGCCTTTTATCGCGAGCAACTCGCGGCGGTCGCAAGTTAAGCGCCGACGGGAAGTCAGGCATGAACTCACGGCAGCGCGTATTGGCTGCGTTGAATCATCGGGAACCGGATCGGGTCCCGGTGGATTTGTCGGGCCATCGTTCCTCGGGTATTGCGGCCATGGCGTATGCGCGGCTCCGCCGGCATCTGGGGCTGGCGGAACGGCCGATTCGCGTTTATGACCCCCTTCAGCAACTGGCGATTGTGGATGAGGATGTCCTGGACCGGTTTGGCGTGGACACCGTCGAACTGGGGCGGGCGTTTGCGGAGGGGGATGAGTGCTGGGCCGATTGGATTTTACCGGATGGAACGCCCTGCCAGATGCCCATATGGGCTTTGCCGGAACGAGACGGCCGACGCTGGGTGCTTCGCTCACGAAAAACGGGGCGCGTGATCGCCCAGATGCCGGATGGCACGCTCTATTTCGAGCAAACCTATTATCCCTTCGCCGAGGAAGAAGCCGACCCGCGAAGAATCGATGACGTACTCACCGAGAGCATGTGGACGGCCATTGCCTCGCCGCCGGGACCATTAGCCGACGGCCGCGACGGCGAACGGCGTCTGAGCGAAGGCGCCCGGCGGCTGCGCCGGCAAACCGATCGTGCCATCATCGGATTATTCGGCGGTAATCTCCTGGAAATGGGACAGTTTCTCTATCGCAACGATAATTTTCTGATGCTGTTGGCGGCCGAGCCGGAAAAAGCACACGACTTCCTGGAACGGCTCTGCCAAAAACATCTGCAGGCCCTGGAGAAATTCCTGACGCTGGTTGGCCCCTACATTGATGTGGTGCTGTTCGGGGACGACTTGGGGATGCAATCGGGGCCGCAGATGTCACCAGCCATGTACCGTGAATTTTTTAAACCGCGCCATGCCCGCCTGTGGCGGCGGGCCAAGCAGATCGCCGACGTCAAGGTCATGCTGCATTGTTGCGGCGGGGTGCGGGAGTTGCTGCCCGACCTGATTGACGCCGGGCTGGACGCGATCAATCCCGTCCAGATTTCCTGTCAGGGTATGCAGGCCGCCGGGCTTAAACACGATTTCGGCCAGGCCATCACCTTCTGGGGTGGTGGTTGCGATACCCGCCTGATTCTCCCGCGGGCCACGCCCGACGAGGTACGCCGTCACGTACAGGAACAAACGCTCGCTTTAAGACCGGGCGGTGGTTTTGTTTTCCAGCAAGTGCATAACATTATGGCGGATGTACCCCCGGCCAACATCGTGGCCATGTACGATGCCCTGCGTTAACTGGCAAGGCGCGGAAGGATGGAGTATGGCATCACTATGATCGAGCGGCCGGCTTTAACATCCACCGCGGTGGTTGGCAGAGAGCAAGCCGTGGCCCCGGCAGTGCAGCTAGCCGTGGCGGGCGCTGGGCCCGCGCATGCCCCTTCGGCGCCGAAATCGTTGGACAGTCTGCTGACCAGCGTCACCGACGAATTTCGTTTTGCGGATTTGCTGCACCAGAACCATTATTACAACTGGCTGATTCTGCTGGGCGCCATCTTTGTCGGCGTGGCCCTGGGGCGTCTGGCGGCCAGCGGCCTGCGGCGGGCAGGGGCGCGCCTGGAGTCGAAGCACCGGCATTTTCAGGCCCTGCTGACGGATGGCGCCGCCGGCCCGGCCAATCTCTTCATCTTCACCAGTCTGCTGTTGCTGGGAATGGGCCAGCTATATCTGACCGGAGTCCTGTGGGATATCGTCGGCAAGGCCGTTCTGTTGCTGACGGCGATCGCCTTCTTCTGGTACCTCTTCAACGTGGTGGGCGTGGTGGAACTGGCCTTGAAGCGGTTTATCGTCAAACACGATACGCCGATCACGGAACAGATTCTGCCGATTGTGCGCAAAACCCTGCGTATTTTTGTCGCGATTATCGGGGCGTTGTTCATTCTGCAGGAGGTCTTTGGCCGCGATATCGGTTCCTGGCTGGCAGGACTGGGTATCGCCGGGCTGGCGGTTTCGCTGGCCGCGCAGGACTCGCTGAAAAACTTTTTTGGCTCCATTACCATTCTTCTGGACCGCCCCTATTTGGTCGGGCATTGGATTCAGTACAAAAATAGCAGCGGCACCGTGGAGGAAATTGGGTTCCGCTCCACCCGCCTGCGGCAATTTGACGGCGTCCTGGTGACGATTCCCAATTCAGACGTGGTCAACAACAGCGTGCAAAATTACACCCGGCGGCCCTTCATCCGGCGGGCGCTGAATGTGACGGTGCCGTACGATACGCCGCCGGAGAAGGTGCGGCAGGCGGTGCGGATCATTAAAGAGCTGCTGGATTCCGCCGAATTTCGCGCCAATGTCCACGATCCGGCCGATCCAGAATCCTATCCACCACGGGTCTTTTTCAACGAATTCAAGGCGGAGTCGCTGAATATCCAGGTGTATTATTATTATCGGCCGGCATCTGATTATTGGGGCTATATGGCGTTCAGCGAACGGTTCAACTTTGCCCTGATGCAGGCGTATGAACGGGCGGGGATTGAATTCGCATTTCCCACGCGAACGCTGTACGTGGCGGGTGATCCAAAACGCAAGCTTTCGCTGGCCGTCGAGGGAGCGGATGGCGTGCCGGCGGAGGATGGGAAGCAGCGGGCGGGGGCGCGAAAACCCGCATAATCGAGGGGTTGGAGCGCCGTGCGCGCCGCAGCCACCGAAAGATCGTCCGGCGGCACCCCTAAACGGAGGTTCGACCATGGCCGATAAAACGCGGCAGACCGTGATGACCAAGGAGCCGTTCGCCGAAGATATGTGGCGGATCTTCCGCATCATGGCGGAATTCGTGGAAGGCTTTGACAGCCTGGCCTACCTGGGACCGGCGGTGACGATTTTCGGATCCGCGCGTACGCCGTCGACCGATGGGTATTATCAAAAAGCCCGGCAACTGGCGGCGCTGCTGGTCCGGCAGAAATTCGCCGTCATCACAGGCGGAGGGCCGGGCATTATGGAAGCGGCCAACGCGGGCGCCCAAGACGCCGGGGGCGTGTCCGTGGGCCTGAACATCAGTTTGCCGCACGAACAGCGCAGCAACCTTTTTCAAACCATCAGCTTGAATTACCACTATTTTTTTGTCCGCAAAACCATGTTCGTCAAGTACAGTCACGCCATCGTCTGTTTTCCCGGCGGTTACGGCACTCTGGATGAGTGCTTCGAATCACTGACGTTGATTCAAACCATGAAAACAGATCCGCGGCCCCTGATTCTTATCGGCCGTGATTATTGGTCCGGCTTGATCGACTGGATGCGGGTAACTCTCTTACAAAAATTTCAGACCATCGATGCGGCGGATTTGAACATTTTTCGCCTGACCGATGATCCCGCGGAGGCGTGTGAATGGATTGTCCAGGCCGAACGCGGCCGATGCTGGTATGCGCCAACACGGGAACTATCGACGGCGCATCAGGCAGCGCGGCTCTCGCCGGAAGGCACGCGCTACGGCGTGCCGCCGCGGCACAACGACGACCGCGGCGCGCCTGACTCCACGGCGGACAAACCGGTGGAATAATCAGGGCAACTCGAAACTTTCGCCTGGTTTCAGCAGCACCGGTTGGATGTCCTTCTGCCGCAGCGCTCGCCCAAAGGCCGCGGCGTCCTGCTTAATCAGGGGAAAGGTGTTGTAGTGAATGGGCAGTACGCACCGGGCTTTGAGCATTTCCGCGGCGACGGCGGCATGCTCTGGTCCCATGGTGTAGCAATCGCCAATGGGCAGACACGCCAAATCGATTTTCCAGAGCCGCCCGAGGAGCGCCATGTCGCCAAAAAGCGCGGTGTCGCCGGCAAAATAGATGTTCCGCGCTCCCAGGTTCACCAGCCAGCCGCCCGGCACCCCGCCGGGTGTTCCATCCTGAAAGGTGCTGGTGTGAATCGCAAAGGTCATGGTGGCTCGGCCAAAGGGCAGCGCCATTCCGCCGCCGATGTTCATGCCTACGGTCTGGAGTCCCTGTCTGGCGTAATATTGGCTCATTTCAAAATTCGCCACGATGGTGGCGCCGGTTCGTTGGGCGATGCGGGGAGCATCATCCACGTGGTCGAAATGGGCATGGCTTAAGAGAATATATTGCGGATTAACCTGACTTGATTTCACGTCCGCCATCGGATTCTGATCGTAAAACGGGTCCAGCTGCACCCGATGTTCAGCGGCGTGCAGCTCCAGACAGGCATGTCCGTGGTAGATAATTTTCACCGCCATAAGTTGCCTCCAACACCAGCCACTTTCCAGCCAGGCGCCCCGGCGCCGCCCTGGCGGAGCGCCCCAGGCTCTTTTAGCAGAGAGTTGCCACCATGTATCTTAATGATAAGAGGCACCTCGCGCCAAGGTCCTGGTGATATTGACGAGGGTGATCATTCTCCGGTGAGTCTGCGCACCCATACCGTTTGAGGAGGCCGGGGCCTCAATACATGCACTCCCGGGCGGCGTCGGCAAACGCCTGCAGGCACGCGGGATCGCCATGGAAGAAGTGATCCGAGGGGGCGAGGATATAACCGGCGTGATCTTTCGTCGCCGCGAAACAATCGAACACCAGTTGCCGGGCGCGCTGGGGCGTGCCGTGCTCGAAACCGGCATTCTGATCGAAACCGCCGATGAAAAATAACTTGTCTCCCACGCGGCGTGACGCTTCCCGGAGATCGCAATCACCGCCCATGGCCGGCGGCGTCATCGTTTCCAGGCCGTCGGCGCCATTTTGCGCCACCAGGTCCAGCATCTTCATCACGCCGCCGCAGAGATGGTAGACGATTTTAAGCCCCACCTCGTGCAACACCGCGTGCTGCTTTTGATCGTACGGCAGGCAGAATTCCTGGTGCAACTTAGGGCTGATGACGGTGTTAGAGCCGGCGCCGCCGCCGGTTTCCACCATGTCCGCGGGCGTGCCCTTCCACAAGGCCGTGACCCGCAGGGTTTTTTCCAGAATGTCGCGCAGAGCGTAATGCACAAAATCCGGTTGATCCTGCGTCAGCATAATCGCCTCTTCCGTGCCCACCAACATGCAGAAGCTCTGCCACGGACTGCCCTGCCCAGGACTGAAGGGGTGACTGCGCACAATGCCTTTCTCGCCTAACTTTTCCCGCGCCTGGCGAATTTTCGTAAAGTCGGCGGCCACCGGCACGGGATAATATTCTTTCCAAAGTTCAAAATCGCGATCGGTCTTGATCAGGCTTTCGGTTTCCCAGCCGGTAATTTCATTCCACCGGCCTTGATGGTGCAGATGGCCTTGGGGGGTGATGATGGTTTCCTCCCAGCAGTGATCGCCGTCGGCATTCACTCCCCGGTCCACGCGTTGGCGTTGCCAACGGGCCAAAGTCTGGTCGTCATAGCTGTAATCCGGCGAGATATAAATCGCGTAATCCATTCCGAATCTCGCGTTCGCCTGGTACCAATCCATTCCACCAAGGTAGTGATCCAGGTAATACTGCATCCAGCCATGCACCTGGCAAGGCAGGCGGTCGGGGCGCTGGTTGTGCAACGCTGTGAGCATTCGTTCGCGTGAGGTCATCGCAAAATCTCCGGATTAATGGCCCGTCTTCTTATTAACTTCACGATACCGCGCCAGCTCGGTGTAAACCCGGGTGGCATCCGCGTACTGGTTGCCGGCGTGGTCCCGGCCGCGGGCCAAATAAATCTGATGGTGCGGATGCTGCTCCTGCCGGAATTTCACACGCGTGCTGATGTAACGCATGGTGTAGCCGCAGCGGCGCTGGGGGCTGGTGTTGGCGTCACTGCCATGCACCAACCGACCCTCGTGCAAGCTGGCCTGATTGGGCTGTAGCTCCAAGGCGACGGGACGTGCCGTCTCGATCTGGGAGCGGCACATTTCGATGGGAAACACGTTGGCGTTGGGATCTACCGGTTCATAGTCGGAGGCTCCGTTATGCTGGGTCCGGGGAATCACCTTCATGCACCCGTTCACGGTCGTGGATGGATCAATGGCCAGCCAGAGCGTCACGACCTCCATCGGTTCGAGCATGGGGTTGGCGGTAACCCCCGTCTTCCGATAGCCCCAGTAGTACGAATCTTCATGCCAGGGCACCCGTTTGCCATGGCCTCCCGGTTTACAAATGAAATGGCTCGAAAACAGGGCGATATCGGGTCCGAGCAGCGGCTCGACCAAATCCAATACGGCCGAGGAAAAGAGCCACCGAAAAAGGGCGAGGTCGGTAAAGTGGGGTACGTCCATTGCTTCCGGTCGCATCTCGGGCGGCAGCTGCCTGAGTTTCTCCTCAAAGTGGGTCTTCAGCGCGGCGAATTCGGCGTCCTGGAAAACCGGCATGTCGTATTTCAGATAGCCCTCGCGGCGGAAGAATTCAACCTGTGCCCGCGTCAAACGCGGCTTGGCAAACGGATTCGGCGCCAGCGCTGGCGCTGCTGGGACGGCGGAAGTCATCGCGTGGTCCTTTCTTGAAAAACGGTCACCATGCTTTAAGGATAGCGTGGATCCAACGGGAAATCTTCCGGTAAAATGCCTGGTCATTGTGGTATATTGATTGGCATGAAACGCTTACGAATAACGCAGTTTGTGCGGCCACCGGCGGTCTGCCACTTCGCCGTAACCCCGCTGGCGGATGTCCAGCCCCGGCCGCCCCACACGCATGATTTTTACGAGCTGTTCTGGGTGGAGCATGGTCGCGGTTGGCATCATATCAACCAGCTTAGGCTGCCGTTGCGGCAGGGGCAGGCGGTGCTGATTCGGCCGACCGATGCGCATAGTTTCAGCAGCGCATCCGCCACACCGCTGGTGATCTGCAATCTCGCCTTCGCTCCCCAGTTCTGGCACCGCCTGGCGCGCCGCTACCGCTCCGGCTGGCGTGATGGCTTCGCTCCGCGGGAGATTACCAAGCGCTGCTTCGATTGGCCCGATCCGCTCTGGGGGCATTGGCAGTGGGCCACCGAGGAGTTGCGCGCGGGGCGGCGCGACCGGGCCGCGCTGGACCGGTGTTTATTGAACCTGCAGGCGTTGCTGGCGGGGCAGCCCCCCAGCGGCGCTGAGTCGGCGGCGCCCGCTTGGTTGAATCAGGCGGTGGCGGAGTTGAACCGTCCGGATATTTTTCGCGGGGGCACGAAGCGATTCGCAGCGTTGTGCGGCTATTCCGCCGAACATGTCGCGCGCAGTGTCCGCCGTCATCTGCGTCGCACGCCGACGGATTTGGTCAACGCGGCCCGCATGACCTATGCCGCCGGGCAGTTGGCGGCTACGCGCCAGGACATCATGCGGATCGCGCTGGACTGCGGATTTTCCAGCTTGAGCCATTTTTATCACGTATTTCGCGGCTATCACGGGATCTCGCCCCGGCGCTATCGTCGCCAACAACACCGCATTATCGGCATGGCGGACTAACCGCCCACACTGATTTCCACCCGATGCGTATGGCGGTCGTTGACCAGGGGAATGACACCGTCCGGCTTAATTTCGCCGTCGAGTTTCACTTCCGCACAGCGGCGGCCGCCGCCGCTGAAAAAAATGTGATAGAACGTGTCGTAATAACGGTAGTGGCATTGAAACGGTCCCCAGGACTTCGGCGCCGCCGGCTCAAACCATAACCGATCGGCCTGCCGCCGGTATCCCACAAAGGTTTCCACTAACAGGCGATACATCCAGCCCGCGGCGCCGGTATACCAGGTCCATCCGCCCCGGCCCAGATGTTGCGGTGCCGCGTAAACATCGGCCGCCACCACGTACGGTTCCACCCGGTAGGTCTCCACGTCCCGCGCCGTGCCGCCGTGGCGCAGTGGATTGATCAGGCAGAACAGCTCCCACGCTTTATCCGCCTGCCCGGCCTGGGCAAAAGCCATGATCGCCCATAGGGCGGCGTGCGTGTATTGGCCGCCATTTTCGCGCACTCCGGGGGCGTAACCGGCGATATAGCCCGGATCAATGGCGGGATGGTCAAACGGGGGGGCCAGCAGTTGGATCAGACGCTCCGGGTAGCGCACCAGATGTTGCTCCACGGCGGCCAGTGCCGCCTGGCGGCGCTGCGGAGCACCGGTCGCGCTGAGCACGGCCCAGCTCTGCGGCAGACTGTCGATGCGGCCTTGGTCGCTCTTGGCTGAGCCTAGCGGCGTGCCGTCATCAAAGAACGCCCGCAGGTACCACTGTCCGTCCCAGGCGTGGGCTTCGGCGGCCGTTTCCAGTTCCGCGGCGTAACGGAGGCAAAGCTCCCGGGTTTCCGCATCGCCGCGCCGCGCCGCCAGCGGCTCAAATTCCCGCAGCACATAACGCAGAAAGAAGGCCAGCCACACGCTTTCGCCTTGCTCCCGCGGGCCGACCCGGTTGTAGCCGTCGTTCCAGTCGCCGGAACCGATCAGCGGCAGACCATGGCGCCCCCAGCGCAGACCCTGCTTAATCGCCCGCACGCAGTGTTCATAAAGTGCGGCCGCGGTCGGGCCCCGCCCCGGCCGGTCATAATATGAATCCTCGTGAGGATTCAGCGCCCGTCCCTCCAGAAACGGCACGGACTCTTCCAGCACGCCGGTGTCGCCGGTCAGCTGTACGTAGCGGCACGTCGCCAGCGGCAGCCACAGCGCATCATCCGAGCAACGCGTCCGCACGCCGCGGCCGCTGGGCGGATGCCACCAATGCTGCACATCGCCCTCCGCAAACTGCCGGCCCGCCGCCCGCAACAGGTGGGCGCGCAGCAAGGCCGGCTCCACCAGGGCCGCGGCCATCGCGTCCTGGAGCTGATCCCGGAAACCGAAAGCGCCTCCCGACTGATAAAAGCCGCTGCGCCCATGCAACCGGCAACTGATGGTTTGATAGAGCAGCCAGCCGTTGGCCAGGGCGTTGGCGGCCCCATCCGGTGTTTCCAGGTAAATCGTGCCCAGGGTGTGATTCCAATATTTCCAGACCTCCTCGAGTTCGCGCCGGGCTGCGGCGGGAGAGCGATAACGCGCCAGCAGGTCCTGAATCCGCCGGCGGCTGTCGGCCGCGCCCAGCAGGAACACCACTTCCCGCGCGCCGCCCGGTGGCAGGTCCACCGTGCTGTGCAAGGCGGCGCACGGGTCCAGGCCTCCCCCCAGCGTGCCGGAAAGATGCAGCCGGCGCAGCGCGGCGGGGGCTTCTGGCGAGCCGTTGCGGCCTAAAAATTCCACCCGATCGCCGGTGTGGGTGCGCTGGGCTTCGCTGCTGTCGACGAAGGCGATTTGATCGGCGAAATCGGCGCTCCATAGATTCCGCGCCAAGAGCGCCCCCGTGTTTTCATCCATTTCGGTGACGATATGCATCGCGTTCGGGCCGCGCTGTTCGCCGAGCACCCATTCCCAATAGCCCAGGATTGACAGCCGGCGCCGGGCCGGAGAAAAGTTGGTCAGCTTTAGCACGCAGAATTTCACCGGGGCATCGTGCGCCAGGTAGACCCACAGTTCCGAATGAATCTGCTGCTCGGTGCGCTCAAATACGCTATATCCGAAACCGTGCCGCGCCAGGCCGGGCTTTTGCCCCGGCGCCGGGCGCATGGTCGGCGACCAGAAATAGCCGGTGTGATCGTCGCGGATGTAGAACGCTTCCCCGGAAACGACGGTAACGGCATCGTTATACCAGGGGGTCAGGCGGAACTCGTGAGCGTTACCAACCCAGGTGTACATGCCGCCGCTTTCACTGACCACGGTGCCGGCTAAGTCATTGGCGATGACGTTGCACCACGGCGCCGGGGTCAGCCGATCGGGCCTAAGGGTCATCACGTATTCACGGCCATCCTGGGTCAGGCCGCCGAACGAGTTAAAGTAGCGCAGATCCGGCCGCACCACCGGCAGCCCTGGCGGGCGTTCCTCCAGTGGTCGGGACACCGGCGCCAGCCGGGGGATGGAAGCTTCACTTTCCACCGGTGCGGCGCGGATTTGCTCCACCAGCGAACCGCCGGCATCGGAGAGCACCACCGCCGCCGCCGACAGCACCAGCGTGCGATCTTCGTCGGCGATTTGATCGTAACGGCGGACAAAAATTCCGCCCGGTCGATCCAGCAGTTTGGCTTCCGGCCCCGCCGTGATCAAGCCCAGAATCTGTTCCGGCAGCGCCTGTCGATACACCGACAGATCTTCGGCCCAGATCATCAGATCCACGGTCAACCCCTTCAGGCGCCAATACGCATGGGCGTCGATAACTTGGCGGACCAGGGAAAGATTGGCGGCATCCGCCAGCCGCAGGAGCACCATCGGCACATCGCCGGAGATGCCAAATCCCCACAGACCGGATTGACCATGTCGATTGCGCAGCAACGCGGAAGCCGGGCCGCGATAACCCGGGCCGCGATAAAGCAACGCCCCGGCCAGACGGCCGAACCATTGCGCGTCGGCCTCCCGAATGTTCAGTTGGTGCAACAGCACCCGCTGGTGCGACCAGGACAGCTCCAGGACGCGATCGGTCCAGCGGCGATCGGAATAACGCTGCGCCAGCGCCAGGGCGCTTTCCCGGCTGTCCGCCAGGCCCAGAATCACATCAACCAGCACCGTTTGTTCCGGTTCGATGGTAAAACCGCGGCGGATGGCCAGTATCGGATCCAGCACCGTTCCCGTGGCGCCGTGCAAGAGACCGGCCTGATCCATGGCTTGCGGGCGTGAAGCATCCCGCCCGCGTCCGAGAAAGGCAGCGCGATCGGTTTGCCAGGAAAAATCGGCGGCCCCGGGGCCGTGCACCGTCGCCAGATGCAACAGCCAGGGTGGTTTTTCGTCGCCCCGCGCCCGGCGCCGCGCCAGCAGTCCCTGCAACTCCGGTAACGCCTCGGTCTGCACGAACAGATGATGAAACGCCGGATGGGCCGCTTCGTCGGCCGGTGGCGTCAGGGCCACCTCGCCATAAGTGGTCAGCTCGACCCGCCGCGGATGGCGGGCGCGATTGGTCAGAGTCAGGCGGCGAAGTTCGATGTCGTCTTCGGGTGAGACCACCAGCTGGGTGAAGGTCTCAAGCGCTCCGTCGCGGCGGCGGAATTCCGCCTTGCCTTCGGAAAACGTCGCCGCGTAACTAGAGCCGCGATGGCACACCGGCTGGTGTGGGTTCGACCAGTAACGACCCGCCGTGACGTCGTGGATATAGCAAAAGAAGCCCGCGTCGTCGCGCGTGAAATCCTCGCGCCAGCGCAGCAGGGCCAGCCCCCGGCAAACCGAGCGGCCCCCGCCGGCCGCAGTGATGGCGACATGATAACGTCCATTGGACAGCAGATGCGCCTCCGGCCGCGGCGTTTGGGGTGTATCAAAAATCCGCCAACTGGGTTCTTCCGGCGCCAGACGCCGCCGCGCCTCCAGCACTTCCACCGCGTGCGGAAATACCGGATTAACCCGGGGAATTTTTTCCTGCAGCAACAATTCGCCGCAGCGCAGCAGGGGATCGGCCAGAAATCGTCGCTGCATCGGCTGGTCCAGCAAATAACTCTCCAGGGCCAGCAGGCTCATACCCTGGTGGTGCGCCATGAATGAGCGCACCGTCACCGCCGTTTCCCCCGGCGGCACACGGGCGGGCGTGTAATCGACGGCTTCATAGAAGCCATACCGGCCCAGTCGGCCCTCCTGCGCCAGACGCTGCAAATTCGCGCAGGCCTCCCGCGGCTTGACCAGCAGCGCCAGCGCGGAGGCATACGGCGCAATCACCGCGTCCTCACCAAGCCCCCGCTTGAAACCCAGCCCGGGCACGCCAAATGCGCGGTATTGATAGTTCATCTGGGTATCGAAGGCGTAAAAGCCGGATTCGGAAACACCCCAGGGCAGCCCGCGCCGCCGCATGTATTCAATATTACGATCCACCACGGTCTGGCAGGTCTGATCCAGCAGCGTGTTGGGAAACGTGGGCATGACCAGCAGCGGCATCAGGTATTCGAACATCGACCCACTCCAGGACAAAAGGGCCGTCTGCCCATCCACTCCGGTGATCTGCCGACCCAGCGCGAACCAGTGTTCCTGTTCTACCCGTCCCAGAATGATCGCCACATAACTGCCCAGCCGGGACTCCGAAGCCAG
Organism: Planctomycetota bacterium; assembly: GCA_021785435.1. Taxonomy (GTDB): domain Bacteria; phylum Planctomycetota; class Phycisphaerae; order WQYP01; family WQYP01; genus JAKCCC01. Next base: position 10,403 of record JAJYFE010000062.1, on the reverse strand, counting down.
CAGATCGTAATAGCTGTTGTCCAACCGGTTGGCGCTGACATTGAACCCGATGGCGAAAAGTTTGCGCCCACGGTCGTACAAAAAGTCCACCTCCATCTCCGCGAGCTGACGACAGCGCCCCGCCAACCTTTCCAGCAGGGCCAGCCGCTCGCGGATGCGCGCATCGGCTTGCCGCAAGGCGATTTGCAGCCGGTGCGCCCAGGTTGGCGTCGCCCCAGCTTGTGGGAGCGCCGTCGGACTGGTTCGCTGGTCCCCAGCGGGCCGCGGCGACCGGGCGTCTTCCAGGCGGCTGGCATCCAATTGAGACGCAGCGGATTCAGGCCACACCTCCACGGCCGGTGCATTCACCGCCCGGTCCGCGGTCGCCTTGGTGGCTGGGATTAATAATTCCAGGTGGCCCAGCGCCTGCCGGACCAGGTCCCCCGCCGCCCTCAGCGAAGGATTCCCATCCAGAGCCGCCAAGCTGGCCTGCAGGTACGCCCAGCGTGACTCCCCACCGCTCTGGCCTGGGGCGAGTTGGGTGACGGCATCCGCCGGGGCCGGACCCAGCGCTAGCCAAGGCGCCACATACGCTAATTCCTCCAGCCATTCGTGGTGCTGGCGCTGCAGCGCCTGCAGCCACCAGGCCGCTTCGGCGGTGGGCGCCGTTTCACGATCCTGGAACTGGGCCAGAAGCTCTTCGCCCTGGTGCAGAGCCGCGGCAACGTCGCAGAGGCGGGAAAAATCCCGACGATAAACATCGTGGAGGGCTTTCAGCAGGCCAGCAAGGGCCAACGGAACCGGCGTTTCCGGCGACGCTGCGGCCACGGGCGGTTCGATCCAACGCTGGAGATCGTCTTGAAGGGCCAGCAACGTATCGAGGATGCCGGCGGCCACGCGGGCGCTCACCAGCGGTTCGCGCGCCGCGGCCTGCAGCGCCGCACGCAGCACCAGCAGGTGTCCCGCCAGATTGCCGCTGTCTACGCTGGAAACATACTGCGGATTCAGGGGCCGCAGCGAATGCGTGTCGTACCAGTTAAAAAAATGACCGCGGTATCGTGGCAACTTGTCCAGGCTGTCCAACGTGGCCCGTGTGCGGTCCAGGAATCCGTCCATGGTTAACCAGGCGAAATCATGCGCCGCCGCATTGGCCAGCAGCGCCAGCCCGATATTGGTCGGTGAAGTGCGATGCGCCGTGACGGGCTGGGGATATTCCTGAAAATTGTCCGCAGGTAGAAAATTTTCGCCGGCGCCGGCGAATTGTTCGAAATAGCGCCAAGTGCGGCGGGCCACCATCCGTAAAAAGTCGCGCCGCCCCGCGTCTAACTCTATCGTTGGTTCAACCAGCGGCCGGCTCAACAGCCAGGCGACGGCCGGGGACAGCACCCATAAAGCGGCCAGGATCGTCGCGGGCGCCAACAACGTGGGGCGCAGTTCAGCGACGGCGGCCAGAGTGAAAAGCCCGATTGCGGGCGCCGTCCACATGGTCTTTAGAAAGGAACGGATCCGGGTCGAAGCATCTTGCTGCACGGCGCCGCTGGTATGCCATTCGAGCAGACGCCGATGGGTCACGTGCATACGCAGCAGAGCGCGTCCGATCGCATCCAGGCAGACCACGGCTTCCGCGGGCAGAAAGACGATCGCCAAACCCCCTTGGGCCAGTTCGCGGAGCATCACCCGTCGCCACCATTGCAGGTGGGTCCGCCAGCCTAGATCACGGGACTTGCACAGCAGTTCCTCGAGTATGGCCAACGCCGGCGCCGTGGTCAGCATCAGCCAGGCCGCCACCAGCCAGGGTCCCCAGGCGCGCAGCCAGGTGAGCGCCAAGAGGATCAGCGCCAGCACCGCCGGCGCCACGAGGCTGCGCCGCAGATTGTCGAAAAGCTTCCAGCGCGACAACGCGGACAAGGGGTTGTCCGCACGGGGGTGCTCCAAACGCCGCACCCGCGGCAGCAGCCACGGCGAAAGCTGCCAGTCCCCGCGAATCCAGCGGTGCCGCCGGTTGGCGTCGGCGCCGTAATGCCAGGGATAATCTTCGTAAAGCTGCACGTCGCTGATCAGGCCGCAGCGGGCGTGACAGCCTTCCAGGAGATCGTGACTTAAGATGCAGTTTTCCGGGAAGCGCCGCTGCAACACCTGATGGAAAACGTCTACGTCAAATATGCCCTTGCCGAAAAAGGAGCCTTCCTGAAACAGGTCCTGATAGACATCCGAAACCGCCCGGGTATAGGGGTCCAGCCCCGGCTCTCCAGCGAATAGCCGTGCGAATCGGGACCGCCGCGCCAGCGGCAGGCTGACCGTCACCCGCGGCTGCAGGATGCCGTAGCCGCGCTTCACCACTCCGCGGCGTGCGTCGACTTCCGGTCGGTTCAGCGGGTGCGCCATGGCCCCGATCAGCGCGGCAGCGCTGCCGTGGGGAAGCTCGGTGTCCGCATCCAGAGTGATAACGTAGCGTATGGTCGGCAGGATGGCCGTGTCGCCAACGACCGTCAGGAACCGATCCGCGGCGCCGCCGCGCAAAAATTCCGCCAGTTCCGCCAATTTGCCGCGTTTGCGTTCGTATCCCATCCACCGTTTCTCGGCCTTATTCCAAAGGCGGGGGCGGTGGAACAGATAGAATGGCCCGCCGTCGGCCCCGCCGTACCGCCGATTAAGCGCCTCGATCCCCTCCATCGCGCAGCGCAGCAGGGCTTCATCTTCCGGCCGGACCTGTTCCGAGGCGTCACGGAAATCGGTCAACAGGGTGAAGAAAATGTTGGCGTCGCGATTGGACAGATAGCGCACTTCCAGCGCTTCGAGCAAAGCCTGAATAGACGGTGGGTTCTCCAAAAAGCTGGGAATCACGACCAGGGTGCGGCATTCCTCGGGCACCCCCTTGGAAAAATCCAGGCGAGGCGGTGGCATCGGATCCAGAATCCAAGCGCAGAGATGGTTCACCGCCGTTACCGCCGCAGAACTGGCCGCCAGGAGGGTGGCGGCGGCGAGTCCCCACCAACGCCAATCCAGAACGGTTGGCGGGCCCCAACGCGCCAGCAAGCCCGCCGCCGCCGCGCCCGCCAGCAGGGCAATCGCCCCCAGATAAACGGTCAGCGGAAACCGCCGCAGCAGCCGTTGGAGCCGCCGCCGCCAGGGCAGCCGCACCAGCAGGTCCCGCTGCAACTGGCGGATTCCCGGCTCCAGCAGATAGTACCCCACGTGGGCCCGATAATCTTCGCGTCCGTATTGTCGGGCCGCCGCCTGCGCCCGCCGCAGCACCTCCTGCGCTATGGCCGCTTCCCACCTGGTCGAGGGCCCGGCTGAAACTGGTCCGGTGGGATGGCCGATGGGGTTTTCGGCGGCGACGGCCGCGGCGTTGCGATCCGCCCACGGTGACTCGGCCAAAGATTTTTCGGTAGCGATGTCCCGGCCGCTGCACCGCGCCAGCAACTCCACCGCATGGCGATAGCGGTCGCGGCTGGCGAAGTCCATGCGGGTATAAGCGCCCGCGGGGTCCGCGGCCAGCGTTTTTTCCACCACGCTTTGGCTTTCGACGAACTGACGCCAATCCAAAGCGTCGATGAACCGCAGGGAGTTGATGCAGTTGCCGATGGAAACGTGATCCGCCGCCTGGGCCTGGCTTTCCCGCTGCAACATGCGCTCCAGGCTTTCCGAGGAACGCGCCAACATCTGTTGCAGCCAGTCCAGGGCCGGCGCCAGCGCCACGTTCTGGCCCTGCAAACGCCGCACCAGTTCGGTCACGAACGCGGGCGACAAAGCCGGTTTGGCCCGCACCAGCGCCGCCAGCGCCACAATTATTTCGTCCGGGCTTTCCTCGGCCGCGGCCAGCAGCTGCTCCGCCCAGTGGTTCGCCAGATTCCGATCCCGCCGGCTTGCGGCGATGCGCGCCGCCACCCGCCGCAGGTCCTCCACCAGCGCCAGCCGCAACATGATCGGCCAGGCCCACAATTCGCCCAGCCGCAAAGGTTGTCTTTCCTGGTAGGCCGCGACAAAGCGATTCAGTGCTTCGCTATCCAGCCGCCCGTCGAGATGGCTGACCAGATTCAGCGCCAGGCCGTATACGCGCGGATAGCCGCCCAGCGGTTCTCCCGCTAACTGCGGCAACTCCAGGCTGTAGCGCTTCGGCAGATGGCGGCGAATCAGCCGAATTTGTTCTTCAATCAGATAAAAATTATCCAGCAGCCATTCCGAAGCCGGCGCGACGCTTTGCTCCTGTAGCACCGCTGCGTTGACGAGCTGGTACGTGTGCACCAGCACGGCTTCATTCTGGTCCAGCCGCGGCAAAAGCCGGTCGGCACCGGCGTGACGGGCGAGACGCTCTTCCGCGGCCAGTTCCCCGGCCAGTTCCGCCAACTGCTCCAGGCTTAACAACTCCGCCCGCAGTGGTTCTTCCGCCTGCACCAGGCGCGGCAGCGGGGGGGACTTGATTTTCCTGGCTTTCCTGCTCCGGCTCGCGGTCGGCATCATCACCTCAACAATCCAGCAGATTATACGCCTGGCCAGACCTTCGCCAGCCCTCTCGTAGCCGGCTCTGCCACGACAAGGTCGCCCGGCGACTCTTTGATCCGCTACCAGCTTTCAGCCATCCATCAGCCATCGGCGCTGCGGAAGCGCTCCGCAGGGCAATGCGGTCGCCGACCAATTATTGGCGCACCCATTCCATGGGACTACCTGGATGCGGCTTGACACGGCCTTTCATCCCCGCTATATTGCAACCCGTTGTAAACGTGTTTGAAATATGTTGACAATGTGACACCGGTTGGCTAACATGAATCATGCGATCTGCGGAAGCGCCGGATGACCAGAGGACGAATACTAAGAAATGGCTTGCATGTGGTGGGTTTTCCGCGCGGAAGCACCCCCTTGACACGGCGTTCTACCGCCGCTACATTGCCACGTATGAATCACATGTTTAGAATATGTTGACAATGGCGTATGGCTTGGATACAATTACCCCGGTGACCTGCGGAAGTGCCTGATGGCCAGAGGACGAATATTAAAAAATGGCGTGCCGGTGGCGGATTTACTCGCCGCCAAGCTGCGCCGCCGGCTGCAGACGGGCCGGGTCGAGCCGGGCGCATTCGTCGCGTCGGAATGCGAACTGGCCCGGACCGAAGGTGTCAACCGCATGCTGGTTCGCCAGGCGGTCGATGCGCTGATCCGCGAGGGCAAGCTCCAACGCCGTCCCGGCCGAGGCGTTTATGTGCCCGAGGCGGTCCGGGGCGTGCGCGAAACCGGGCGCAGGGTGGTGCAAGTTATCGTGCCCAATCTGAAAATCGCCATGTGCGTGGACATAGCCCAAGGCGCCAAAGAAGCCGGGGCCAAAGCCGGCGTGCAAACGCAAATCTATGATGCCCACCGCGACCTGCACGCCGACGTGGACATGGTTCGGCGTCTGCCGGAATCCTCCGCCCAGGGAGCCATCTTGGCCTCCGTGCACCACAAACGTTTCGCGGAAACACTGTATGAGCTTAAGGCCGCCGGCTACCCCTTCGTGCTCGTGGATGAAACTCTGCGCGATGTGGAAGTTCCCAGTGTGGTGGCGGACAACTATCAGGGCGGCTTGCTGGCGGGCCGGAAACTGCTTGAGTACGGCCATCGGCGCATCGGCTTCCTTGGCTTCCTTGGCGCCGACACCACACAGCGCCGGCTGGAAGGCCTGCGCGACGCCATGGCCGACCACGGCTTGGTCCTTCCCCGCGCTTTCATCGGCAAGTTACGCGTGCAGGGGATGGACGATTGGTCAAGCGAGATTGACCGCGTCCTCCGCGAGATGCTGGGCCGAGCGGATCGCCCCACGGCGATCTTTTTCAGCCCTGACACCGCCGCGGCGATAGGCTACCGCACCATCCGGGCCGTGGGCCTGCGCATCCCGGAAGATGTCAGCATAGTTGGATTCGACGGCGATCCCGTGTGCCGGCTTCTAACGCCCACCCTGGCCACCGTCCGTCAGCCCACGCGGGAAATGGGTGTCGTGGCCATGGAAATGCTGCTCGCCCTGATGGACGGGGACCCGACGGCAGGAAGGTCAAGGATGCAGGTTGCCGTGGTTAGCCGGGCGGCCTGTACGCCCGTAGCGGTCCGCGGCGGCTCGAAGACAAACGGACCCATAGAGACGCAGGCGTGGGGGCAGGGAAACGGACACGGATCTCCGGAGACGCAGGGACACGGGGATGAGAGCCAAATGGCCAGAACTGGGAAGCTGGAAACCGGAAAACAGCCCGGCGCCTGGCATCGCATCCTGCCGGTGACCTGGCAGGATGGCGATTCGCTCGGCCCGACGCCGGGCGCGGCGGGGGATTTCACCATAAGGGACACGAAGGCGACCGATGGATCGCGGTCGCCGGGGCGACTAAGCCGCGCCGCGAAAGGCGCGGATGATATCCGGATAGCCGACAGGGAGATGGTTGAGGCGTGATTTTCGCGGTCTTCGTGGCCGGGGATTCCACCCCAAAGGACACGAAGAACACGAAGGCGACCGATAGATCGCGCCAGGCCGCGAAGAGCGCGAAGGACGAATTAGAGAACCCGGGGGCAATAGCTGCAGCCAGGTGAACTCGGCAAGAGTTTTAAGGGACCATTAAAAAGGTGTTTTCGCGGCGTTCGCGGCGCAGTTTGGTCGCCGGGGCGACCGTGAGATAAGGAATCATAACCACCGTGTCGCAGAGTCGTTACGGCGACCTTTAGCGCGGTGAACCAATGGAGACAGGGTTTAGGTTGTGGGCATTGGGTTTTGCACTGCGGAAAAAACGACAGCGTAAGCACCGCGTCGCAGAGTCGCTACGGCGACCTTTAGCGCGGTGAACCGACGCAGACGGGTTTTAGGTTATAGCGGTTAGGCGGCAGGGAATCGTAAAGGAAAAAGTAAAAGGAAAAAACGAAAAGTGAAAACTTCATTCGCCTCGGTGAGGACAGGTTTGGTTGAACTCGGGCCGCGCGGCTCGGGCCTGAATTTCCCGGGGCGGATTAAACAAGGAGGTGCCTTATGGCACGGCAGGATTTACTTCCCGGTGACGGCGTTTCCGTGGTGCACTCACACGAGTTCCGACGCTTGGGCAGCGGCCGGAGGTCCGTAGTGGTCCATACGTACCAGGAGTTGGTCCAGTTTGAAACTGGAAACCGCTGGCAGTGTCCCGCCAGCGGTCAGGACGCACGGGAAACCGGCTTTACCCTGATCGAACTGCTGGTAGTGATATCGATAATAGCCATTCTTATATCTATATTACTACCTGCGTTAGCGAAAGCCCGCGAACTGGCCAACCGCGCTGTCTGCATGGCCAACATCCGCGGGATCGTCCAGTCCATGGTGATCTACGCCCAGTCGAACGCCGGAACCTTCCCGACAAACGAAAACGGGATAAACGACCAAATGGTTCCGAGCTTTCCGAACACGCCCTGGGCGTACAGGGGCGACGAAACCAACGCCCAGGAGGTCGTGCAGGACTTCTACCAAGGCGGGGCGTCGAACTGGCCCAATTCCATCTACAGCCCCCAGGGATCAATGTGGCTCTTGGTGCTCGAGGGCTACGCCACCCCCGCCACCTTCGTATGCCCCTCCGATCCCTTCACCGGTGGACCGTCGCAGGAATACCTCGCTTCGGCGGGCAACACGATGGTCTACGCCGGGGACTTCGGGCTGATGCCTTCGGGAAAGCAGGTCAGCTCTGGCGGCTATCCGTACACGTGGCTGGGCTATGGCCAAAGTTACTCGACCGCGTTTGCCTGGCCGTCCTACCCCGCCGGCTCGTCCTCGGCGGGCTACCTGCTGAGCTCGGTTGGCCGGTGGTGGACCACCAACGGTGCCGACAGTCAGGTCCCCCTCGTTAGCGACATGGCGCCGATCCCGGCGGGCGCGCCGTCCGTCGCCGGCGGCGACGACAGCGGAGTTTACGAGCGGATCACGACCACCTTGCCGACGGCCAACACCTACGGCCCGTACATCTATAATTCCGGCAACCATGCCGGCGATGGCCAGAATGTGGGTTTCGGCGACGACCACGTGACTTGGGAAATCTCACCCTACGTGGGCCAGAACGGCGACAATATTTTCACCTACACCACAGCCACCGGCGTGGTCAACGGCACCACGGATACCGACCAGCAGGAGGTCCAATTTCTCCAGCCCAACAGCATTTGGGTGGGGGTGCACGTCACCAGGCTGAGCCCGCCGTTTGACATCTGCATGATGCCGGTGCACACCGTAAACCCGGTGACGAGCGCAGTGTCGGCGTACGCATGGTAGGCCGGCACCGGCGCTGCAAAAGGGCTCGCGCGCCAGGGCCGCCGCCCCCCGAGGGAGTCGCGCTGTTCGGCGCGGGGGGCACGGCGGAGGCAAGAATGGGGATTAGGAACGGAATGGTAAAACGGCCGTTACCAGGAACCGAGCAGGCGAACCCCGAGGTCTTTACAGGTTCCGCCCTGGCGGGGGTCCCGACGGCCGTCGGGATTCAACACGGGCTGTGTGGCCCGGATCTGTCGAGGAGTCGCCTTCGGCGACGTTTCCGCAGGTCGAAGACTCGCCTCTGGAGAGGCAAGCTCAATGGGAGGCGCCGTACGGCGCGGCAGGAGGTTTGCATGCGATACGTTTACACCGGATACCGCCGGCTTAGCGCGGCGTGGTGCCTGGCCCTGCTCACTTGGGCCACGTTGTCAGGCGCGGCCGCCGCCGCGCCCGCTGTACCCTCCCCCCGTTCCACCCCCGTCCGCCACTTCCGCCGCTTCCTTCACCATCCGCCTCGGGTCCCGCGATCCCTCGGTGTAAACATTCATTTCCTCCAGCCGCAGCCGGGTGAAATGAGGATGCTCGCTGCTGCGGGCTTCCGTTGGATTCGGGTGGATTTCATGTGGAGCGGCACGGAAAGGTCCAGGGGCCGCTACGACTTCCACGCCTATGACCGTCTGCTGGCGGCGCTGGAACGCTACCATCTGCGGGCGCTGTGGGGGCTGCAGTACGGCAACCCGCTGTACCAACACGGCCACGCCCCGACCACGCCGGCGGCCCGCCACGCCTTCTGCCGCTGGGTGGCGGCGGCGGTGCGGCACTTCAAAGGCCACGGCATCATTTGGGAAATGTGGAATGAACCGAACAACGACGGCGCCTGGGCGAGGGTCACCCCCGGCGCCCATTGGGATGGGCACTGGGGCGGGGCCGACGACGGAGTGTTCCACTTCCCGCTGACCGGGCTGACCCTCGGCGTGAACAGCAACAGCGCCCGCGGTGCGAAACCCACGGGAACGGTGATGTTTTCGGCCGCCACCCTGGCAACGAGAAAAAAGGCACCGGTGAATCTGCACATTTTCACGAGGCGCCACCCGTGGGTTTTCACGAATGGCCCGGAATTTCACGGCGCCCAGGGGAGCTTCAAGGTGGCGGAAATCGACGGTAAGCGGGCTGGCGTCGTCTCATACAACTTCTCGGATGGGGGCCGCTATGTGGGCGCCACAACGGGGTTGTCTATTGCCCATCCCGGCACCCTGCGGTTCGCGGTGCGGTCCGCGGCGCGGCAAGACCTGCTGGTTTGGATCACCGACCGTACCGGCCAAACCTTCCTGTACAACCGCCTGCCATACTCCGAGACGGGGCGCTGGCAACCCGTCGCGATAAGGCTGGGCCACCTGGCGCCGGGCGCCGCTCGATACGCGCGGCTGGCCGTCGACGTGGGCAGGACCATTCGCCGCGCAGCCCCAGGGGAAATCTACGTCGGCCCCGCTCTCGGCCGCACCAGCAACATCCTGTTCCTCAGGGCCTGCTTCCGGGCCGGGGCGCTTAGATATTGGAACGCCGTCACAGTGCACCCCTACCGCTGGGGCGGGCCGGAAAGCGTCCCGGCCAACTACGCCGAGATCCGCAGGCTCATCGCCCGCTACGCCCCCCCGGGGCGGCACATTCCGCTGCTCTCCGGGGAATGGGGCTACACCAGTTCCGGCCTTGGTCGCCGTGGCGAGGCGCGGCAGGCGCGCTACGCGGCTCGCGAGCTGCTGATAAACCTCTGGCAGGGGATTCGCCTTTCCATCTATTACGACTGGTACAACGACGGCCAGCCGCCCAGGGTCGGGCCACTCGGGGACTACTTTTCCCTCGTCGACCACGTATACCGCGGCGGCCGGCTGGTCTACGTTCCGAAGCCGGCGTATGTCGCCGTTAAAACCCTGGCCGCCCAGTTACGCGGGTGCCGCTTTCTCCGGCGCCTGGACGTCGGCGAGCCGCCAGACGTGTACTTGCTATGGTTTGGCGGCCGCACGCGGCGTTGCCTTGTGGCGTGGAAGACCGGCCAGAAACCACGAGCCCTGATCATGCCGTTGCGGCCGGGGCGCTGGCGGCTGACCAACTACATTGGCACCAAGACCCGCACCGTGGTGGTTCCACCCGGGGTGCACGGAATGAAACTGACAATCTCCCACGAACCGCAATATCTTACCGCGCGCAC
>JAJYFE010000196.1 GCA_021785435.1 Planctomycetota bacterium | reverse complement strand
GTGCCGGTGTCCAGCAGCAGCGTCTGATGGTCCGCGACCAGCCGGACCGCGGCGGCGGCGATGGCGGCCTTGGCCGGCGCGTGGCTTTGCGCCCGCGCCCGGAATTGGAACTCGAAGCTGATGCGGTCCGCCGGCGCCGCTCCCCCATGCGTTCGGATCACCCGCCCCTGACCGGCCAGCAACGCCAGGTCCCGGCGAATCGTCATGTCGCTGACGCCGAAGTGACGCGCCAATTCGTCCACCGAGCATTCGTTCTTCGCGGCGACCAGTTCGAGCAGTTCATTTTGTCGACCGTTCAAGGGCATTGGGGCACGCTCCGCGGTGTTTTGGCAATGTTTAAATTAAACGCCGGGGCCGGTGGGCTGTCAAACCGAACGTTTCACCCCGCGCGGGTCGCCGTGGCGACTAAACTACGCCGACAACCAAAATAGATAGCTCCCGATCGAGGAGTCGCCTTTGGAGACCTATGCCGGGGGTAGCGGTCCGCCGGAAAACGGCGATTCCCCGCGGGCCAAAACCTTCGCGCCGCGCGAAGAAATACGGAGATTGTGATACAGAGAACCCAGCCTTGTCTGGCCGACGCCCCCGTAGAGCCGACGCCCCCGTCGGCTGCACTGCTCCATACTCGTCCGCCTTATCCTTAAAATCCGTGAAATCGGTATGATCCGTGGTTCTCCGGGTTACGACCAGAGCCGCGCTGGGAAATCTGTGGGTTGCCTTTGGTTGCGGCGCAGCCCATCCGTCATGGCTACGGACGTCGAGCAGCCGCGGGTTCCCATCCCAATGCGCTATCGGGATTGCCAGTGGCGCCCTGGGCACCGGAATACCGCGGTCAACGGCTGACGGTTGCGCCCCGGACGGCTTCGGCGAGGGCGTGTAAATTTTCCGGCGGAACCCGCTGCGAATCGTAGGTGCAACCGGGCGTAATGATGAGGCCGCGGTCGCCAGTTCGCCCCGCTCGCCTCGCCAGCGGCGAGCAGGACTTTGTCGAGTCGCCCTCTTCGGCGACTTGCCGAATGGCGTCGGCCACCTCCCGCGCCACGTCCGCCGCTTGGCCGTTGGGGAGGGTAGCCAGATTATCCACCCCGCCGCATAGTACCGGTTGGGCGCCGTGCGCCCGCCGCGGCGCCGTCGCCAGCCCTGGTCCCGCGGCGCGATCCGCCCAGTTAATTGCCGATACGGGATATTGCATAAACGCCTCCAGCCGCCGGGGCCGCCCGCAGACATGCAGGATATTAAACTTACCGTCGGCAGCCCCCCGCAGAATGGCCAGGTCCGTCGGCGCCACGAGTGTGGCGTAAAGATTTCCGGTCCCGGCGTCTCCGGACTCATCCAACCAGTCATCCCGGCACGACAAAAAGATGCCATCCGCCCCGGCCCTGAGGCATTGGGCGGCAAAACGCCCCAGGTTGTCGGCAATGGTTTCCAGTGCCGCCAGCACGACCCGCGGTTGGCTGCGATAGGCCTGCTTAATCCACTGGCTCGGGGCATCATCCGCGGCGTGGTCTAAGTTTGGCGGCTGGTGAGTCGCCGGCGGCCTTATCAACTGCCGTAAAACCGCCCAGGCATTGAAGATAGTGGTAACCAGATAAAGGCTTCCGCGCGTGCTCGCTTTAAGCGAGGCCAGCAGCGCCAACTGTTCGCCGAAACCCTCCTCCTGGCCGCGCAGCCTCGCCAGCCCACCCAGGTCCTCAATTCGCTCGATCCGCGCCGGGTGCGGGTAAGGGTTGTCGTTCATTACCTTCAGAAAATCCAGCCCGTACCGATTCGCGTGCTCCAGATGCGCCTTAACCGCCGCCTCACCGGCCACCTGGTCCGGCGCGAAATGATGCCAGAAACTAAACGGTGGCCGGTCCGGCCGCCGACCTGCCAGCACGGCGTCAACGCGTTCGATCGATGTCATCATCACGGACCTCGCGACCTGCCCGAACCTTTCACCCCTCAAGCCACGGAGGAAAAGCCAGTAGGAACACCGGATGAATCCGCGGTAGCTCGAGTATCCGCCACGGTAGGCACACTCCGATGTGCCGTCAAGTAGCAGGTCGAAGATCCGTCTTCGGTGGACACACTCCCTTGTACCGCCAGCCCGTACCGCCAGCCCGCCGCGCCCCTTGCGGCTTAGCACAAGTCCGCCGAAGGCCGCCGTGGGCGACCAAACTATTCCGCTCCGCCTCCGTCCGGACCGGGGCCAAGTCGCCGAAGGAGGCGACTCGACAAAGTCCTGCTCGCCGCTGGCGAGGCGAGCTGGGCGCCGCCCCGGGCTTTCTCACCTCTGCGCGCCCTCGCGGCTTCGCGTGCGCTAACGATCCGCGCCGCTTCGCGCCTAGAACTCCCGTGCCGCCCGCAAATCCCCAGGCAGCGCTTCGCCCGCCACAATCGCTTCATACACCCGCTCCATCTGCCCCGCGATGATCGGCCACGTGTAGCGCTGCCGCACCAGCCGCTGGCCGTTTTCGCCGAGCATCCGGCGCCGCGCCGCGTCCCCCAACAACGCGCTGACTTCCGCCGCGAAGCGTTCTGGCACGTCGGGGCCCCCAGCCTCCACCACCACGCCGGCGTTGACCGTTGCCACCTCGTCAAAATTGCATTCCCGCGTGATCACCACCGGGCACGCCGCCGCCATCGCCTCCGTAATCGCCAGCGAGAAGCCCTCCTGATGCGATGGCAATACGAATACGTCCGCATCCGCCAGCGCCGCCCATTTGTCCCGACCGGTCAGTTGCCCCACCCAAACCACCGTTTCCTCAATGCCCAGCCGATCGCATAAATCCTGCAGCGACCGCACGTACGCCGCCCTGCCGCTGCCGGCAATCACCAAAAGCGAATCGCCGTGCTCGCGCCGCACCGTCTTCCACACCGGCAGCAGCCGCTCCAGTCCCTTCTTCGGATGCACCCGGCCCAGGAACAGGACCATCGGCCAATCGCACCCGGAAGCATGCCCGCTCGCACTAAACCATTTTCGGTTTCCGTTTTTTGGGTAGCCCGCGGCATCAGCCACGAGTGGGGCCTTCCCGCCACGCCTCATTGCAGCCGCGGTGCCTCCCGGCCCGCGGGTCGCCAGTCGCCTCCGGAACTCGCCGCGCTGCGGCAGTTGCTCGAATACCTCCGCTTCCACGCCATTGCCAATCACCACCACCGGCCAGCCGCGGATCCACGGCGCGCACCGATATTCCGCCTGGTTCAGGCAATGCACCGCCGCTGCGTCGCGCACCATCGGCCCATCCCACAGCCGCCACGCCAGCCGTTTGGCCCACCGCCGCCCCATTGCCAGACTGGCCCGGTCCAGCATTCCCGCCGGTGTCACCACCCAAGGCACACCGCCCCGGCGCGCCGCCTCCGCGGCATAATGCCCCGGCCGCTGCCAGATTCCGTGAATGTGCGCCACATCGAAATCGCGGATATGCGCCCCCAGATACGCTTTCATTTCACCGCTCGCCCCAAGCGCGGCGCCTCGTCGGTCCGGCTCAAAATACTTGACACATAGCCCGGGCGGTTCCACCGCTGTCCCCGACCCCCGCAACGCCACGATGGTAACCTGGTGCCCCCTCTCCGCGAGCGCGGCCGCCAGCCCGCACGCCGCAACCGCCGTCCCGCCCGCCTCCACCGCCAGACTGCTGATGCTGAACAATATCCTCATTCCACCCCCCCGCCGCCCCGTCGGCTAATCCCCGCCCGTAGATCCGACGCCCCCGTCGGCTGGTCGTCGGCCGATGAGGGCATCGGCACTACGCCGCGGCCGATCGTTGATCGGGGTAGGGAAGGCCGGTTGATTCCGACCTCCCCTCCCCCCAAACCGGACGGGCGGATTTCCCGCATCCGGCTTTCCAGTCAGTGGGCCATCTTCTCGCCTTGTCGAGTCGCCCTCTTCGGCGACTTGCACTCCGTATTCCAGAGCTGCCAACTCGCCCCGCGGCAACGCTGTTACCTTCGACTACACGCCGGAACATCGGTGTGGGGAGGACTTCCACCTCTCCAACTCAAATCTGCTCTCCATCGCACTGGTGCAGGTCTCCTGACCTGCCGCTTTTTCGTTTATACCCAACGCAGCCTCGCGTGAGATGGAGAATCGTAAGCACCGTGTCGAAGAGTCGCTACGGCGACCTTTAGCGCGGTGAACCGATGAGAACAGGTTCCAGGTTTTATACTCAACGCGACCTCTGACGAAACAGTATAGGCCGCAAAGGCTGCGAAAAATGCTGATTTTCCGGCAACAATACCGAATCAGATATTCCATTATCAGCCGCGTAGAGTAAATGTCTCATTACAGGCCAAATGCAGTATAGCTGCTGGTGACGTCGTAGAGAAAAAGCCCCATCCAGCGGGGCCAGCGCCGCGAACAGCCGATCCTCAATGCGGCGGTCGCCACAGCGACTCGAAATTGGCGTACGGGTCATCCTCGTTGAAGCGCTCCAGGCCCAGAATGTCACAGGTCGCCGAAGGAGGCAATTCGATAAAGCCTGGTCGCCAGGGGGCGACGCGGGCGGCGTGGCTGGCCGCCAGACGCACCGCCGAGAGCCGGGAGCCTGGATCGATCACGCGGGCGAGGATCTGCCAGTCTCCGTAGGCGACTCGCTCCGGCGAGAGGGCCAACTTGCCCTGGCGGGTCGAACCCAAGGCCGTCTGGTCTCCGTCGTGCTTTGTCACCGCTTAACTTTCGGGTACCCCGTCCGCCACCATTCACCGGGTCACCGCGGGCGACTCGTTACGGCGACCCGGAGGCCGGTACTTCGGGTTCGGCGGCGAGTCTGGGGCTCTTTCTCCAACCCGAAATTTATCGCTTGACAACGCAGTAGGCGACCGGATGGCTTGGATTTTCTGGGGCGAGCAACGGGACAAACTGGCGATAGTTCGGTGCCGGACCTTGCCGTCTTGGCGATAGGAATTGGCTAGCAGGTAGCGAACGTAGGGGCCGGAATGACTTTCATCCCCATGTATAGTTGACCTTTCCCCCTAAAACCAGTCCGCCTGCAATGACAGTGTTGGGGTGGAATTTAGGAGGACCAGGTCATGAGCTACAAGCGATTCTCTCCGGAGGAGATGGCGCACAAGCTGCGGCAGGCGGATGTGGAGTTGGGCAAAGGTCAGACCATCGCCGCGGTCTGCAAGCTGCTGGAGGTTGTGGAGGCGACGTACTTTCGCTGGCGGAAGGAATACGGCGGGTTGAAGGTGGCGCAGGCCAAGCGGTTCAGGGAGCTGGAACAGGAGAATGCCCGGCTGAAGCGTTTAGTGGCCGAGGCGGAATTGGATAAGGCGATTCTGCGGGAGGCGGCCCGCCCAAACTTCTAAGCCCGGCGCGGCGGCGGCAGGCGGTGACCCAGGTGCAGGTGGCACTGGGGGTCAGCGCGCCTCGGGCGTGTCAGAGGTTAGGCCAGACCCG
>JAJYFE010000195.1 GCA_021785435.1 Planctomycetota bacterium | reverse complement strand
CAGCCACGCTTAATCTACACATGGCAATCGAAACGTTGGAATGGATCAACACGACCTGGAAAACAGGTAACCGTTCACGGGCTGCGGCAGTGCGCCCGCCGTCACCCCGCGCCGCAATTTAGCCGCACGTGGCGATCTGCGGGCTATGAACGAAGGGTGTGGGTGCTGCATAGCCCCAAGGGCGTCGTGGGCGACCAAACTGCGGCGTGGGGCTGGGATGGAGCCGGCGAATGGTTATGAAAACAGTTGCAAATCGGGAAAAAGGCGGTAAGTTATGGGGCATTCGACCGTGGGATTGAAAAACTTTTGACCGGCGTTTGTGGCGTCGGGCGGTTCCGCGGCGATAAGTAGTGCCATGTATAAGGAGACGTCCATGGCAAAATCCCTCACCAAATCCCAGACGGCCGCCAAGCTGGCGGAGCTGGTAACCAAGGCCACCGGAACGGAGATCAGCAAGAAGTGCGCCGTCGCCGCATTGGAGGGCATCGCCGAGATCGCCTACAAGGAAGCGAAGAACAAGTTCACTCTGCCTGGTCTGGGCAAGCTCGTGCTGGTGAACCGCAAGAAACGGATGGGACGCAATCCGGCCACGGGAGAAGCGATCGAAATTCCGGCCAAGCGGGTGGTCAAGTTCCGCGTGGCCAAGGCCGCCAAAGACGCGATCCTGGGCGCCAAGTAACGCCCGCATTCGCGCCCAGTTGGGCTGGACCGCGGCACCTCCGCGGCGGTCCGAAGAGCGGCTGCGGCGGGTGTTTCGGGACGATATGTATCGGGCCACCGAGTCCCTCGTAACGGCCGGTCCGGGCCGGCGGGGGACTTTTTTTCTATAACGCGGCGCTGGCAGCGTTCGAGATTGTTCTGGACCATTACCGCTATGCCCTCTGTCGCTACAGAGCCTGCCAAGGTTCCCGCGCCGGCGCCGGACCTGTCCGTGACCGTGGGAAAAATGCGCCTGTCCAATCCGGTTCTGACCGCATCGGGAACCTGCGGCTACGCTGATGAATACGCCGACTTCACAGATCTAAGCCGGCTGGGCGCCTTTGTCACGAAAGCGATCAGCAAAACTCCACGGAAGGGCAACGAAAGCCCGCGGGTAATCGAAACGCGCGCCGGAATGCTGAACTCCATTGGCCTGGCGAACATCGGCTTGGAGCGATTCTTGAAGGAAAAAATCCCGCGGCTGGAAAGGATGGGCGTTCCGGTTATCGTCAATATTCCCGGCTGGACCGTACGGGACTACGCCGATGTGGCCGAGCGTCTGGACCAGGCGGCGCCGATCGTACAGGGGTTGGAGCTGAACGTCAGCTGCCCGAATGTGCAAGATGGCTTGAGTTTCGGTACCGATCCGCGGCGCCTGGCCGACTTGGTCGCCACCGTGCGTCGGCGCGTGCGGCGCTGCACGCTCATCGTGAAGCTCTCGCCCAACGTGGCGGATATCACCCTGACCGCGCGGGCGGCGGTGGAGGCCGGCGCGGACGGTCTGTCGCTGGTCAATACGTTTTCCGCCATGGTGGTGGACGTGGAAACGGCCCGGCCTATGCTCGCCAATGGCGTCGGCGGCTTAAGCGGTCCGGCGATCAAGCCGATCGCGGTTTACCTGGTGCATCGCGTTTATTCCCAGGTGGCGGCGAAACATCGCGTTCCCCTGATCGGTATGGGCGGAATCCAATGTGCGCGGGATGCGCTCGAATTCATACTCGCCGGCGCCACGGCCGTCGCCGTCGGCACCGCCTTATTCATCGATCCGGCGATTCCTGGCGGAATCATTGACGGTCTGACGCAATATCTGATCCGCAAGGGGAAAAACACGGTGCGGGAGATTGTCGGCACGCTGACGATGCCCGAAACCGGCCGCGCCGGCGAGCCGGTCGCGCCTCCATAACCCCGAGGCCGCGGCATCCCGGCCAGGCCTGGGCCAATCCAGGGTCGTCCGTCATGGGTCAGCCCCTGCTGGAACACGACCTTCAAGTCCAACCGCGTTCTCACGAACGGGGATGGCTGCATCTGCTGCGCAGGCGTTCATTTATTCTGGTGTGGGTTCCGCTGATCTGGGCGCTGGTTTATCTGACCAATCTTTCCGTGCGCCCGATGCGTCACGAAGAAGGTCGTCGCGCCGGCCCGGCCCGGGAAATGCTGTTGTATCATCATTGGAGTCTGCCCACGATGTATGGCGATGCGTACCTGCACAAGCCAGTCGGGGCGTTCTGGATTCTTATGGCGGCCGGCTGGCTGGTCGGCTCGCTCGGCACCCTGGCCATTCGACTGCCCTCCGCCTTGGCGGTTTTAGCCGGGGCGTTTCTTCTGGCCGGTTTCCAACGCCGGCAGCTTGGCCGGGCGGCGCGCTATCTGGCCGGGCTGCTGTTGCTGTCCCTGCCGATAATGCTATCCAAAGGGCGCTTAGGTGAAATCGACAGCCTGCTGACCATCGTGACTTTCGCTGCGATGGCCGTCTGGTGGTGGGGCTATACGACGCCGGGGCGGAGGTTCCAGGGATGGCTAGGCACGGGCCTGCTTTTCGCGGTGCTGGCCATGCTTAAAGGCCCGGCGGGCCTGGTGGAGTTTTATGTTCCGCTGGTCGTGTTCCTGCTATGGCAGCGCGATCTTCGCGCACTTTTTACGTGGGGGCATGCGCTGTGTGTGGCCATCGGGGCGGCGCCGGTCCTGTTATGGATGTTCGTGCTGGGCCGCTACGATGGCGTGAATCTGTGGCACCTCCTGCACATCTGGTGGTTCCAGATTGGCATGAATGATTTCCAACATTTCCACCGCACCTGGCTGAACAACGCCGCGGCGCGGTCCTTTCACCTGGCGCACTACCGCCGGTTTCCCATCGGCGTCATCAGCATGTTGATGCCATGGATTGTCTTCGCAGCCCCAATGTTCTGGCCGCCGTTCGCCCGGCGCATGGGTGTCCCAGCCCCATTGGTCCGTTGGTTAATCTGCCTGGTCGGCGCCAATTTCCTGGCCTTTTGGCTCTGGCCCAGCGCCGATCCCCGCCACGTCATGGTCATTGCATATCCGGTGTGCGTGATGGCCGCGACCAATCTGGTTGGATCGATCAGCCATGCCCCGCCTTCCCCAGCGCGGATCAAGCTGCTTCGCGTCGGGGCGCGTACGGCACTGACGGTGGCGGTGTTGATGGCGGTGGCGACGGTCATCTTTGCGGCGCGGTGGTTCCAGCCCGCGTTGGCCGCAGCCATCGGCGGCGCACTGGTGGTGGCCATCGCGGTTTTTGCGGCGGGGCGGCTTTTGCGTCGCACACCGGATGGTCAGCTCGCCGCCGCCCTGGCGGCGTGCCTGGCGCTGACCATCCTGATGGGGCGGTTCCTGGCCGCCATTGATTTCGATCCCTGGAAAGCGACCAATGATGTGCCCACCCTGCTGATGGCGCAGGCGGCCGGGCATTGGTCCAACCGGTTGCCGATTTATACCACGCGCTGCGAACCGAAGAAGGGCGACGACTATTGGGATATTCAGTTTTATTTCGGCCCCGCCTTGCGGGCCCTGCGCCATCTGCGGCGCCTGCCAGCCACCACGGTTTGTCAGGTCCTGGTAACACCGCGCGAGCTGCAACGGCTCCGCGCCCGGCCACGGCGGTTTCAGGTGTTCCAGGTGACGCGCCTGGCTGTGAAAAAAGGTCCACCGCCGCTGTATCTGATCCGGGTTCGCCGACTAGAAAATTCCCACCAGACCCGCATACACGCCGAAGCCCGCGGTGGCCAGCACGATTAGCCCGACCAGCCCCGCATACCACCCTTTAAGCCGCCACGGCTCCGGCAACGCCCGGCGCGCCAACAGGTACAGGAAGCCCAGGACAATCGGCAGAAGCAGGGCGTTCATCACTTCCACACCGACCGCCAGGTGGACCAGGTTGACGCCCGAGAGCACGATCCCCGCTCCGAGGAGCAGGCTGGCGACATAAACCAGGTAGAACCATGGCGCTTCGAATGGATAGTTCGCCAACGAACGCTTGTAGCCGGTTACTTCGCCCAATCCCCAGGCTGCGGTTAGCGAAATCACGATGGTCGATACCCACGCCGCACCCAACATACCCAACGCGAAAATGATCCGACCCCAGAACGTGCCCAGGAAAGGGGTCAAGGCGTCGGCGATCTGCTGAACGGTATTCAGCGAGGCGTTGGGATTTTTCACCCCGATGGTCGTGGCGGCCAAGATCAGAATGGAGGCCATGATCGCCTGGGTAATCACCGCGCCCACGGCGGTGTCCCAGCGGGCCGGTTGCAGGTGCGAAATATCCAGCCCTTTGTCCACCACCGCGGATTGTTGATAGAAGACCATCCACGGCATAATCACCGCGCCTACATTGCTGGCCAGCAGGAACAGATAGTCCGGATTGCCCAAGGGCATATGCAGCAGCCCGCGGGTCATCGCCCTGCCACTGGGATGCGATACCAAGGCCACCGCCACAAAAGCCAACTCGAACAAGCCAATAAGCATGGCCACCAGTTCCACGCGCCGGTAACTGCTGGTCGCCACGACCATCACCATGAACAGCACTGTGCCGAGAATGCTGATCTGCGGGGAAATTCCGAATAACTCCCCCACGCCGACGATGCCGGAAAATTCAGTCAGCAGCGCGCCCACGCACGAGATCATCAGGGTGCTGACGGAAAGCCAGGCCCAGCCTTTACCGAAGTGTTCAGCGATCAATTCCCCATGGCCCTTGCGCGTGGTCAGCCCCAGCCGCACAGTCAGTTCCTGCACGACATACAGGATGGGAATCAGCAGCACCTGCAGCAACAACAGGCGATAACCCCACTGGGCGCCGCTCTGCGCCGCCACAATCGCGCTGCCGGCGTCGGTATCGGCGAGCATCACCACCAGACCCGGGCCGACGACAACCAACGCCAGTTTCCAAAGGGGCATGGGCGGCAAGGCCAGCACCTTTTTTTGTGGCGTTTCGGTATCGAGCGTGGATGGCATCGGGCGTTTCCTGTTTTGAAGGTGGCTGTAGCGCGGACATCTGGCCCGCAGCGCGTCGCTCCGCGGCAACTAAAGGGGCTGGCGACTTTTCGACCGGGTTAGCACCCAGCGCTCCACATCCGTTCCACCTTCACCTCGGGGACATCCACACGGGCACGCGGGAGTCTGCCTGGCGGCGTTGGGGCAGCATTATAAGCGCTTGGCGGGAATGCCGGAATTCCTATGCCTTTATGAAGAGCGCTTATGATAACAATATATACTAAATGACATTAAGTCTCAATTAAGCGGCAGGCTGTTTGACTGACGCGACCGGACGGCGCTATAATTCGACGCTGCGGTTAAACGGCTTCGCCGGTATCGTCCATTAAAAGGTGGACCTGCGGGGAATTCACCGCATCAGAGGATGGTAAGGACCGCTCCATGCCTGCCAAAGTTTACGTT
>JAJYFE010000194.1 GCA_021785435.1 Planctomycetota bacterium | reverse complement strand
TGGCGCAGGGGCGCGATAAGGATCCCACCGCCATAGTGATCGACAGCCGCACGCTGCAATCCACGCCGGAGAGCGGCGAACGGGCCGGCTACGATGGCGCCAAACGTAAGAAAGGTTCCAAGATTCATATCGCCGTGGACACCTTGGGACATTTGCTGGCGTTAAAGGTAACGCCGGGAGATATGCAGGATCGACAAGAGGTTAAACAACTGGCACAGCAGGTGCAGAAAGTCACGGATCGGTCCGTAGAACTGGCTTATGTAGATCAGGGTTACACCGGTGAACGACCGGCACAAGACGCTGCCAAGAAGGGGATCAAACTGGAAGTGGTGAGATTACCGAAGGCCAAGCGAGGCTTCGTGCTCTTGCCAAGGCGTTGGGTGGTGGAGCGGACCTTTGCCTGGATGGCGCGATGTCGCCGCCTGGCCAAGGATTACGAACGGCTTCCGCGGACGCTGATGGGGTTGCATTTCGCCGCTTTCGCCTGCCTGATGCTCGCGCGGCTGCTGTTCAATAGTTCATAACACGCTCTAAGTTTATTTTGGAGAATTTCACCGACCCGGACGGCTGGGTCCACTGCTACCGGGTACAGGGCCACAAACGGTACCGCCAAAAGCCCGAGGACGCCGGCAAAGAAAAGAATCTCTACCGCATCACCCATCCCGGCGTCGCCGACCCGCAAACGCTTGAGCAGAGCTTCGCGGACGCCGAGAGTCGGATGGCGCCGACGATCGAAACGATCATCAAGACCGGACGCCTCACCGGCGCCCCGGAGGAGGAGGCGGTGCTCGCCGCGTTTGTTGCCGGGTCGGCCTTCCGCGTACCGCATGCCAAGCGCCTCAGCGAGTACTTGGCGGACACAATGGCCCGTCAGGTTGTGGTGGGCCTATTCGAAGCCCCAGACCAGTGGCGCAGGTTCCAAGAGCATTGCGGCGAGAGGGGAATGCAGGTTCCGGCAGATGCCGACCAGCCCAAATATGTCGAGATGGCACGGCGCGGGGACGTGCAGTTACGAAAATACGAAGGGTGGATCTGGGATTTCCTCACGACGATCGCGACGCCTGGGGCCCTGCGGATTCTCGTCGACTTCTCGTGGCGACTATGGTCCCGCCCGGATTCGGCCGCGGCGTGCGTCGTCACCTCCGACACCCCAGTCGGCCTGCTTCGCATCCGAGACAGGGGGGCGGGCGCCACCGGCACGATCCTTATAGAATCTGGCGTCATCGGGAACTGGCGCCTCGCAACCCAAATCAGCCTGCCGCTGTCGAGAGCACATGTGCTTATCGGCAATAGGCGGGGCTCACCTGAACCGGGGCGGGTGGCGGGTGAGGTGGCGTGGCTTAACACGATCACCTGCTGGTTCGCGTCGACCATCTTTGCGCCCTGCCAAACGCCCAGATTCCAGCTGCCCGACGGCCAGGTGACGGGAATCTCGCATTTCGCGTCGAAGCTGGAGCAATTCCGCCGCTACGCTCCGCCAGCGGAGGTGCTCCTTCCCCCGCCGGGCCGGCCCGCACCGCCTTGCCGAAGCGAGCCGCTCCCTGCACAATGTGGTTGCCGGGTCACATAGGCCGGCCCTTCAAGGGATGACTATGGCCAAGCAAAAAAATTCTTCCGCGAACCTTTCCACCCCCATCGCTTCCGTGCGCCACAAGGATACGCGAAAAAATATTCCCACCGAGGAATTGCGCGACTTTGTGGCCGAGGATGAACAGGCGCCGAAGAAAATGCTTTACCCCCGCAATCCGGACCTGGACCCGCAACTGGTCTGGAAAGGCAAGGACGAACAGGACGCCAAGCCGTTGGAAGTGCCGCTTGTTCCGATCTATATTCAGGAAAAGATTCATCCGCAGGCGATTATTGAGGATTTCCGTCGTTCGGCGGAAATCAAATCGCGCAAGCTGGATGATTGTTCCGGCGGCCTGTTCGCCGATTTCAACGGCCTGCCGGCGGACTTCGACCAGCGCGTGGATTTTTACCACCACGAAGGCCATTGGTCCAACCGGCTGATCCTGGGCGATTCGCTGCTGGTGATGAGTTCGCTGGCGGAAAAAGAGGGGTTAAAGGGCAAAGTCCAGATGATCTATCTTGATCCGCCCTACGGCATTAAGTTCGGCAGCAACTGGCAGGTTTCCACCCGCAAACGCGATGTGAAAGATGGCAGCGCCGCGGATCTGGTCCGTCAGCCGGAACAGATAAAAGCCTTCCGTGACACGTGGGAACTTGGCATCCATTCCTACCTGGCCTATCTGCGCGATCGCCTGGTGGCGGCGCGGGAACTGCTCACCGAGTCCGGCAGCATTTTCGTCCAGATCGGCGATGAAAATGTGCACCTTGTCAGGTGCCTCTTGGATGAGGTGTTTGGGGCTACCAACTTCGTATCCCTGATCGCATTTTCTACTACCAGCGGCTTCGAGACCAAGGAGCTCGCACGCGGGGGCGACTACCTCTTGTGGTACGCGAAGAGTAGGGAGGCGGGCGTTAAGGTCAGGCCCCTGTTTGAGGAAGCACGAAAACAGGCCGGAGAGGGCGGCTACCGGTGGATGGTATTCCCCGACGGGGCGTACCGCGCCCTGACCGCCGCGGAAGGGCGCGGCGGGGAGCCGCTCCCAGAGCACGGCCGGCTCTACGAGCCAGACAACATGCTTTCACAAGGCGCGTCATCCGAGCCTCAGGACTTCGACTACAACGGGAACGAATACAGCCCCGGCGTGAACTCACATTGGAAGGCGCAGTTTCCAGGCGGCATGCGCCGCCTGGCGCTGGCGGGCAGATTTCACGCCTCGCGGAACACAATCCGGTATGTGCGTCTTGCGGACGATTTCGCCGTTAAGAGCCGAAATAACATGTGGACCGATACGCTCACCGGCCAGTTCACGGAGGACAAGGTATTCGTCGTCCAGACCAACACAAAGGTCATCGAGCGCTGCACCCTTATGACCACCGACCCCGGCGACTTGGTTCTCGACCCCACCTGCGGCAGTGGAACCACGGCCTATGTGGCCGAACAATGGGGTAGACGCTGGATCACCATTGACACCAGCCGCGTGGCGCTGACGCTGGCCCGCACGCGCATCATGGCGGCCAAGTATCCGTACTACATTCTGGCCGATTCGCCGGAAGGCATCGCCAAAGAAGCCGAACTGGCCGGCAAATTCCCGCCCTCGCCACTACCAAAGACCGAATGCGATCCGCGCAAGGGCTTTGTGTATAAGCGCGTGCCGCATGTGACGCTGAAAGCCATCGCCAACAATGAAGAAATTGATGTTATCCATGCCAAATGGCAGGAGCAGCTAGAACCGCTGCGGGCAAGCCTTAACGCGTTGCTCAAGCAAAAATGGGAAGAATGGGAAATACCCCGTTTGAACACAGCCGAGGGCGGCGCCGCTACATCGGATGACAAATGGCCGGCGGAGGCGAAAAAGCTGCTCGGCCAATGGTGGGAGCTTCGCCGCGGGCGCCAGCGCGAAATCGACGCTTCCATCGCCCGCAAAGCGGACATGGAAACGTTGTACGATCAGCCGTATGAGGATAACAAACGCGTCCGCGTCAGCGGGCCGTTCACGGTGGAGAGCCTTTCGCCGCACCGGACCTTGAGCGTGGCGGAAAAGGTGAAACGGGCGACCGTGCCGGACGAAAATAAGCGCGTGGTGACGGTGCACGGCACGAATGATTTTGGCCGAATGATCCTGGAAAATCTGCGCGCCGCCGGCGTGCAGAATACGCGCAAAGCCGAGCGGCTTAAATTTGATTCCGTCGAACCGTTCGCCGGGCAATGGATTCACGGGGAAGGTAAATATACGGACGCAGATGGCAAAGAACGCCGCGCCGCCATCTGCATCGGCCCGGAACACGGAACCGTCGGCCCCGACCTGATTAAGGAAGCCGCCAAGGAAGCAGTGCAGGGGGTCGGCTTCGACCTGTTAATTGTCTGCGGCTTCGCGTTTGATCCCCATGTAAGCGAAGAATCCAAACGCTACGGCAAGCTGGTCGTTCTGCCGACCAAGATCAATCCCGATCTGGCCATGGGCGATCTGCTTAAGAAAACCGGCGCCGCCAATCTGTTCATGGTCTTCGGCGAACCGGACATGGCCCTGCAAAAAGTAAAGGGCGACGACAGCCAGGTCCAGTTCGTCGTCGAGCTAAAAGGCCTGGACGTATATGATCCGACCACGGGGGAAGTCCGCGCCAGCAGCACCGACGAGATCGCCTGCTGGTTCATCGACACGGATTACAACGGTGAAAGCTTTTTCGTCCGCCACGCGTATTTTACCGGCGCTGGTGAACCCTATGAGCGGCTGAAGCGAGCCTTGCGCGCGGAAATCGACGAGGCGGCCTGGGCGGCCCTGTACACGACCCGCAGCCGGCCATTCGCCACCCCCCCCACCGGCAAAATCGCGGTAAAAGTTATCAACCACTATGGGGATGAGGTGCTGAAAGTGTGTGCGGTGAAATGACGGCGAGATAGATAAAGATCCTCGAACGGGTGCCGTACGTCGTCCGGCGCGCCGCTGAGTCCGTGCGCGCCGCCAACGCGGGGACGACCCACGGGAAATTGAGGCTTATATTCGCGGTTTCCCAGAACACCTGCGTGGACAAGACGAGGCGGTCGGCGAAGACCTGGGCGGCTTGGAGCGTTTTCGCTCGAATGCCGGGCCGAGGGCATAAACGACAACGTTCGTGTCAACAAACGCTCTATCGGGCATGGGCCTCTTCCCGGTCGAAACGGTAGCCGCTGACGTCCACGTCAAAGCCGCGGAAAAATGACTCGATCGCTTCGACCGTCCGGGACTGGCCGCTATCGGCGGGCGACTGTCGCGCCTTGAGAAAAGCGATAAAGTCCAGCACTTCCGCTTGCTTCGAGGGAAGCAGGGTTTCCACCTCCCGGGCGATAACCGCGGAATATTCGATGGCGAATCTCCTGGCCCGTTCCTCTTATTATACCTGAAAGCTGCGATCGGAAACATTTTGCGGCGAGTCCCGGGTTAGCCGCCGTCCAGCCCTGTGGGCGCTGACAGTAACTGTACGCGGGGGGCTGAGGGCATGGGAGACGGCGACAATATTGGATTTTCGATGGCGCATTTTCGATTAAGCGGGAGGTTTTATCACGGCGGCGCGTTATACATAGGAATTTATCTCAAAATCTGGCCGGGCCAACACGACTCCCGCGATGTTTTGAGATGGATTCCAATAGGCTTTAAGGACGGGAAGAAATAAGTTGACGCGTTCTGGCTGGTTCTTTTGGCCGCTGGCGTGAAAGCCGCGGTCTTGGTATAGTCCGGCTTTGGGTGTACGAGGTAGCCTGATGCCCCCCCATGAGTTTACGATCCTGCCGGCACTCTTAGCCTTACACAAAATAGACGGCGAATTGCAGGAGTTGTCCAATCGCCGCCACCATCTG
>JAJYFE010000061.1:1534-25942 GCA_021785435.1 Planctomycetota bacterium | reverse complement strand
TTGTGGTAGGCCGTCAGACGGCCGTGCTCCAATTGGATGGCATCCAGCCAGATGGTTTTCCAAGGCTTCAGCGACGGGACGACGACTTGCACATAAAAGACGTCGTGGACACCGGCGCTGTGGGGGTAGTACCATCGCTGGGGTGTAACGGTTACATGAAAACGCTTCCAGCGGCGGCCCAGTATGGCTCGGCCGTCAACGACCGGCTTCCAGCCGTTATTTAGCTTGTATTGGATGGTACAGCCCGGGGTGTCGGTTTTGGCGTATAGCGACAAGGTGATCCGGCCGTGGCGGCGGATGCGCAGGCCTTGGGAGGATACCTGAAATACGTCGTCGCCGGAACCGTTAACCAGCTTCAGCGAACAGCGGCCATGCGCCGCCGTGGTGCAGTCGATACTTGGCGGTACATAACTTTTCCAGTTGGGCAGCAGAATGAGGGGGATGACGCTAAAGCCGTCCCAGCCGGCCTCGAAATCACTGCCTTCGGGTATCAGATTACGCCCATGGGCGCGAATCGTGCCCGGCACGACCAGCGTGGCCAGACCGAGAAACAGCCCCAGCAGAATTTGCGGCCAAAGCCCCGTGGCCGACGATGCAGGCTTTTTTATCCGGGGCATAATGTCTTATCCTTTTTTATAGCCGGACGGCGCCCCCGGCGCAGGAAGGTCTTTATGGCCGTGCTGCGCTGTCATTATTCTCTTGGTGAATAGCATCTCCGCCAACAGCGCTGTAATCACGCGCCACGTCATAGATCTTGAACTCGTCAATCTTGAAACCGGCCTTCGAGCCTCCGCCGTGCAGCCAGAGCCAAGTTTTGCCATCCGGGGGTGGCGATCGGCGGTCCATCAGGATGGTCTGGCCGCTGAGCTTTTTCACCAGCTTGCCGTCAAGGTAGAGCGCCAGGGACGACTTGCCCGGCACACCCGTGCGCCAGGTAACCGCGAGGTGATGCCATTGATTGGCCTTCCACGAAGCCAGCGATGTGACCAGGTAAAAACGCCGGCTGTGCTGGTTGCAGAGCATGTAATACAAGCCGTGTCCCCAGTCCTTTGAACCGCCCACGAACAGTTGGATGGAATTCTTAAACCAACCCGAGATAGGACAAATAAAAATATTGCGGTGTTTGGCGAAGGCGCCGGGCACATGGTCGAAGGATATCCAGAGCGATATCGTACCTTGGCGAAGCGGCAGCAGCCCGGAAGGGTAGCCGATGGAGGCATTGGGGCCTACGAAATGGACGCAGTTACCAAATTTTCCTGCCACAAAAGCCAGGTCCTGCCCCCCCCAGATCTTGCGACCGGGGGGAACATCCCTGTTGACCCCTTGGAGGGGATCGAAGAGCACCAAGGTTCTGTCCACGGCTTCTACGGCGCGGACATGCGCGGCGTCGGCATGGGTTCGCGACGGGCTGGCCCCACACAACATGCCCAGCGCTATTGCCAGCAGGGCCGGCATGGCGGACGACTTATTTGATAGAATCGCGATCGACATAGGATTCCCTTTTCCTCCTGGGATGGCCGCCTCCGGCTACCGTCCGTTCGAAGGCCTGGCCACCAGGCCCCGTGCCGGCCGTTGCGGTTTCAACGCAACCGGCATTCTAATCGCCGTTCACCGGCTGGGTAGCCCCTGATTTGCTCAAAATAGGTCGATTTTTTATCAGGGCCTGCGGCGGAATCGGCATGGGCGGAGGGTATTTTCACGATCCGTTCGCGAGCCAGTCGCATAAGCCCGTGATTTCAATTAACGCCGCGAGTTGGTAAAGTACTTGCGTTTTGCCACCACCAAGAGACGACGACAGAACGCAGTGTCGTGGGATAACCGGCGATGCGGACCCAAAATGCCCTTTCCAGGCGAAGTTCCAAGTACCGGCGTATTGTATTTTGGGGCGATATAACGACGACTTACAATCGGAATGTATTGCGTGCCGTGACCCAGGCGGCCCAGCAGTATCCACATCTGCGCATATTTTTAAACCAGTCCATTGACCTGAGCCAAATCCATAATCTGATTAAACTTAAGCTTTCGGGGGTCATCGTGGGAGGCCAGTTGATGGGATCGCCCGATGTCCGGCCCCTGCTGGGGGCGCTGGCCCAACACCATGTTCCAATTGTGGATGTGTCGTCTAATCAGGCTTCCCTTGGCTTTCCCCGTATCTGTCCCGACGATCTGGAAATTGGCCGCATGGCAGCCGGTTATTTTATCGAGCGGGGCTTTCGCCGTTTGGTCTATTTCGGAGTGGAGGGCCAGCATTGGGCCTGGAGACGATGGCAGGGTTTTGCGGCGCGGGCGACCGAGCACCGCCTGGCCGCTGAAGCGCGGTGGACGGCCACCCCAACCGAAATATCCGCAGAAAGGCTGCTGGGCGCTATTGTCGCGTGGCTTCACCATCTGGCCCGGCCCTGCGCTATTTTTGCCGGGGTGGATTCCTTGGCGGCGTACCTGATTGAAGCCTGTCAAAATCAGGGCCTGGCGGTGCCGGAAGATATTGCCATTTTAGGTTGCAATGATGATGATCTTTTCGGTCAACTACGCGAGCCGAAGATTTCCAGCATCGCCTTGGACACGCGGCGAATCGGAGCAGGCGCCCTGACGATGCTCTATTGCCTGATGGGTCGAAAGCACGGCTCTCCACCGGAAGATATTCTGGTTGCACCCTTGCGTGTGGTCACACGCCGGTCTTCTGATATATTCGCGGTGGAGGATGAATTGGTGCGAGCCGCCCTGAAGTTGATTCGCGATCGCCTGGATAAATATTTTTCGGTCAAGTCCATGGTGCGCAGTCTGGCCACCTCCCGGTCCACCCTGGAACGCCGGTTTGCCGTGGCGCTGGGACGAAGCCCGGCGGCGGAAGTCCGGCGGGTGCAAATGGATATAGCCCGGACGCTTTTGCAGGATAGCGAGCTTTCCATTGAGAACGTAGCTGAGCGGGCAGGTTTCTACTCCCGGCGCCAGTTCACCCTGGCGTTTCACCGCCAGATGGGGATAACGCCACGCGCCTATCGCCAGACCCAGAGACGGGGACGCCTGGCGCCGTTGCCGGCTCCGCCCCACCCGCGAAGATAGGACGATGGGT
The DNA here is from genome assembly GCA_021785435.1 of Planctomycetota bacterium. Classification (GTDB taxonomy): domain Bacteria; phylum Planctomycetota; class Phycisphaerae; order WQYP01; family WQYP01; genus JAKCCC01. The sequence continues at coordinate 22,869 of JAJYFE010000061.1, read as the reverse complement.
TCTAAGCTTAAGCTCGACTTTTACCGATTTTTAAGGGTTGTGGGATGACGACACCTTTCCCGAGTTCATTAGGACTTCCAGTCAAAAATCCGGACCAGCTCCTCCACCTCCTCCACTTGCTGGCCGCCAGTCGACGAATAGGACAAGAGGCTGACCCGCGCCAACGAGGTTTCCAAGGCGGCTCTGCCGTTCGGGCGGTTATAGGGTGGCGGATATGCTCCCTTGGGATATATTGTCGCCGGTTCACCGGCGGTAGCGTTCGATATGCACCCCGCGCCCGGAGAGACGTTGGAAACGCTGCTTCCGCAGCTGGCTTGGAGTCGTGCGGGGGTTGGGAAGATCCGAGCGTGTGATGGGGTGTTCCCCCTCCACCACGAGGTTCAGGGCATTGAGGAATTTCGGCCCCTGAAAAATGGCAAAAGGCGAGTTAAGCAGTTTCATGGATATTCCGTGCCGTAGTCGTGCCAGTGCCCCCCAACCGCCCGTTCTGACAAAAAATCGCCCTTTCTTGAACAAAAGCGGGGCTGGAATCGCCGCCGCTGGATGGTAGCATGTTGGTTGGAGCGTCACCGCGGCGGAGATGCGGTGCGGCGAATATGTTGTTAGGAGGAGCCTTCCATGTCAGCGTATCCCAACTCCGGCGTAACGAACTCTGAACCCCGGACGGTAGTCGCGGTTAATGTTCCATTTTGTTTAAAGGAACGTGCTATGCCTCCTGGACCACACCATGAACCCGGCGTGAAGCGCCGCCCGGGCGGCGCGCCGCGGGCTGGCTTTACCCTCATCGAGCTGCTGGTGGTGATATCAATTATAGCTATATTGATATCTATATTACTACCCGCATTGGCCAAGGCCCGGGAACTGGCCAACCGGGCCGTCTGCATGGCCAACGTGCGCGGGATCATCCAGTCCCTGCTGACGTACGCGCAGACGAGTAACGGCACGTTTCCGGTTATTCCCGAGAACAGCGCCGCATGGTCGGGCGGCAAAGCCGGCGGGTACTGTAACGATCCAACCCAGGTGCCCAACCCCTCACCGGTCGTTTTCCCGGGCGATCCCCTGAATCTGGTGCAAACCTGGTACAACCTGGGTTTAAGCGGTAAGCAGACCGCCAGCCCGGGGCAAGCCCTGTGGATTTTGGTGCTCCAGGGCTACACCACGCCAGCCAGTTTCATCTGCCCGTCGGATCCGCTGGCCCAGGGTCCGTCACTGAAGGTGTATAAGTACACGAATGGTAATCAATATTATAGCGCCGCTTTTGGTGTTACGGGATTACCGCAGTCAAACCGGTACGCCTATGTGAACAGCGGCCAAAACGGCGCCGGTTTAAGCTACTCTTGCGCCTTCTCGGTCCCGTGGACGGGGAATCACGGCAGCGGCCACCTGTTTTATCCGACGGTCGCGGGTTCCTGGTGGACCACCAATGGCGCCAACACCGAGGTTCCGCTGGTCAGCGACATGGCGCCGATGGATTCGCCTGGCGGCGGTGACACCACCGGCGTGTATCAGCGCATCACCACCACCCTGCCGACAGCGAATACCTATGGCCCGTATATCTACAACTCCGGCAATCACGCCGGCGACGGCCAGAACGTCGGCTTCGGTGATGATCACGTAACCTGGGAAATTTCACCCTACGCCGGCCAGAACGGCGACAATGTGTTCACCTATCACGATTATAATGGCGCCTCCGTAACGCCGGTCAACGGCACCACGGATACGGTACAGGTTGGGCTTACTCGGGGGGGCAGTACCGCCTCGGGGACGCCGGCGCCGCAGGTCTACACGCTGGCCCCTCCGTTCGACACGTGCATGACACCGGTACGCACCGTGAATCCCACGTTCGCCGCCGCCGCCATACAAAGCAGCGCTACCGCGGCGTGGTGAGCCGCGAAGCAATCCGCGCCGGCCGGTTGGTACCTGATCACGGAGCGGAGTGCCGGCGAAGGCGGGCGTTTAACCGAATCGTCACCACGACCTTGCCATCGGCCAACATGTATGGGGCCTAGCTTGGCAATCCCGGTAATAACGAGATACATTCATGATGCGAACTTCAGATGGGCGTAGCGTGGCGAAAAAGGCCGACGCACTGTTGTGGCGCCGGCTGCCAGCGCGGCTGGAGGATGTCCGCGCTGCGCCTCCGGTCACCCAATATTTGCTCCAGTGTTTTCACGACACCATCGGGCGACTGAAACCGGGCGAATTCGCCCGTGAGCCGCTGCCGCGGCTGCACGTGCCCATGGAAGTGCTGACGCCGTACCACCAACAAGACACCGCCGCACATTGGAAAAGGATGCTGGCGGATCGTTATGGCGAGCACCAATGTCCCGACCTGCCGGCGTACACAATGGAGGCGCAGGTTCTCGGGGCAAGGCAATATCGGCAGCGCTTGCGCCCCTTTGGCGAAAAGGTATTGCTGGCGGCCATGGGCGCGCGCTTCGGCGTACCGGGCTGGTTGGAAGCCATGCGGGGCCGGGCCGAAGATTTTCGCGATTGGTGCGGCGATCAAGAGTGCGATCCCTGGGTGGGCGATTACGACCTGGTGGATATTGTACAATGCTTCGCCGACTTTCTGGACATGAACGCCACCGAGTTGACGGCTCGCGAGCGGGCCGCCTTTCTGGATGGGTTGGAAACGTTTCTGGCCAAGGTGGAGGGGGTATTAAACGTTTTACGGCCCGATGAGTTTCCCCTGGATTCACATGCTTTTGGCTTGGCCTGCAGCTACGCGGTTCTGGGCTGCGTGCTTAGAGCCTACGGGCGTTCCGCAGGTCAAAGGGCTTTGGATTACTGGTCCGAGCGCATGCTGAGATGCTGGCCGTGCTTTGGCGGCGACGATGGCGGTTGGTGGATGGGAGCGGCCTATTGGAAATGGCATCTGACGCCGATCCTCAACGCGGTGGAAGCCTTGCGGACACTTGGCGGACCCGATCTGCTGGAGCCTCCCTTTTTCGCGCGGACCGGTTGGTTTAAGTGGTACGTGATGCCGCCGTATGCCCGGGCGGGCGGTTTTGGCGACGATACACATCTCCGCCCCACGGCGCACGATCTGGCGATCCTGCGTTATCTGGGTGTGCTGCTTAAGCAGGAAGAACTGCTGGCCTATGCGGACGGCATTTTTGAGCCGTTGCGGGGCTTCGAGGTTGACCACGGGCCGGGAGCGGACCAGTGGATGGCGCTGCTCTTGCTGCTGCGTACCTGGGATATTCCCTATCGCTCGGCGCGGCCGGCCCCCAAGGAACCTTCCCGGGTGTTCCACGATGTGGGCATTGTGGCCTGCCACAGCGCCCTGGGCGATCCAGAACGGGACGTTATGCTCTGTTTTCGCTCCGGAACCGCGGGGTCGTTTGGTCACGCGCACGCCGATCAAAATTCCTTTTTCGTCCAGGCCTTCGGTGAACCCATTTTCATCGACGCCGGCTATTACCCCGACTATCACCACCCGCACATGAAGGGTTTCGCCATTCAAACCATGGCTCATAACACCGTTCTAATCAATAACCAGGGCCAGAGCATTCGTAACCTGCACGCCTGCGGTCAACTGGAGCATGTCGAATTGGCGTGCGACCATGATTACATGGTTGGCCAGTGCGCCGCTGCCTATCCGTGCCATCCCCAGCTGGTGCGCCGGCATCTGTGGTTTCAGCGGGACCCCGAATTCCCATGGATATTCCTGGCCGATCATGTAGTGCTCCATCAGCCGGGCAACGTGGATTTTCTGCTGCACAGCTATGAACAGCCGGTGTGGGATGCAGCGCGGAGGGAAGCAGAGTTTTACGGCTGGCGGGTATGGGGCACGCAGGCGCGGGCGCGGCTGCAGGTGCTTGAACCTTCGACCGTATATTGGCATCAATCCAACGAATTTCCGTACCCCGCCGATGGGCGCGAGATGCATCAACCGTTGCAGTGGCACGCGCGGCTGACCACCGTGCAGGGGGCGTACGAGCAGTGGATGTTGATCGGGATTGTTTTTCGCCGGGCTGCCCCGCCGAATCCACTCTATGCCATGGCCCAAGAGGATAACAGCCCGCGTTTCTCCGGTGTCGCTATCGAAGGAGGCTGGAAGGTCAACTGCGGCGGCGTCCGACTGCGGTTGGACCGTGGGGCGGACCGCCTCAAATTGGAAACGCCGGACGGATGCGGTTCAGGTAAAAGGGAATCTTGATGTCCGCGTTCCTGGAGACACTTGAAAAGCGAACCACTGGCCCAACCGCCGAAATTTATTCGGCCTGCCTGGCGCTTACCGACGAAGAGCGGCGGTGGTTTCTGCCCGTGGAAGCACTGAATGAACTCAAGGCCATGCTGCCGGACCTGCAAGAGTGTGCGATGCCGGCGGCCAGCCAAGAGGATTGGAATGCGGCCCTGCTGGCACGGCGACCGGAAATTCTGATCACTTCGTGGAATGCAGCGAAATGGCCCCTACCGATGGAGTTGGTGCAGCCGCCACACGGGTTGCAATACGTATGTCATATTGGCGGGTCGGTACGGTCTTTGGTTCCCCGCGCGATGCTGGCGGCGGGCCTTCGCGTGACCAACTGGGGGTACGCGACCTGCCCGGTGGTGGCGGAGTGCGTGCTGTTGCTGATTTTAAGCGCCTTGCGGCGGGCGACCTTCTACAACCTGGAAATGCACCGGCCCGAGGCCGATGGCTGGCAGGGATCCAGATGCGATCAGGAGCTTTGCCGCAGCCTGCACGGGCGGCAGGTTGGGCTGCACGGTTTTGGCGGCGTCGCCCAGGCGCTGGTTCCAATGCTGCGTCCGTTTACGAAACACATTCAGAGCTACGCCCCGGGCGTCCCCGGGGCGTTGCTGGCGCGGCTGGGCGTTTCCAGATGCTCCAGCCTTGACGAGCTATTTACGACCTCGGAAGTTGTGGTCGAGTTATCCGGAGCGCCGCCGGCGAGTCGCCACGTCATCACGGAGGAACTTCTCCGTAAGTTGCCGCCGGATGCGGTATTCATCAATAGCGCCCGGGGGATGTTGGTGGATGAGTCAGCCTTAATTCGGGTGGCGAGTGAGGGGCGTATCCAGGTAGCGTTGGATGTTTACGAGCGGGAGCCGCTGCCGCTGGATTCTCCGCTCCGGCATCTTTCCAACGTCACCCTATTGCCGCACGTGGCCGGCCCAACGTATGACCGCCGTCGGGATTGCGGGGCGCTGGCCGTGACCAATGTACGCCGCTACCTGCAGGGGGAGCCTTTGGATTCGGAAATAACGCTGGAAGTATATGATCGTTCGACGTGAGGATCGGCCTTGACACAAAATCATCCTTTTTTGATTAAATCGGGGTCTATGATCGCGGTCCGGGCGAGGGTAATATCGGCAAATGCAACGCCGTCCCGCGGCGGGGCGGATTTATCCATTTGCTTTGAGGAGCTTCGTATTTTTAGTTCACTGAAAACGGATCGCACAGTCACCAGGGCGAGCAACTTAACCCTGGAAACTGGTAATACCGGCTCTCTTTTAAAGGAGATTACCATGAGAGCGTATCAAACCATGCAAAGCGTAGTCGAAACCGCGTTGTCCCCCATTGTCTGGATCCTTAGTTGTGCGGCCCTGCTGCTGAATTCCATGGTGCTGAGCCTGGCCCGGGGGCTGGGAGCGTATGGGGACCTGGAATCGCTGGTCAGCCGCGCCGGATTCCGGTCGTGGCGACGCCGTTTCAGCGGCGCGTTGGCGTTCACGTTGATTGAGCTGCTGGTGGTGATATCAATTATAGCTATATTGATATCTGTATTGTTACCGGCGTTAGCCAGAGCGCGGGAACTGGCCAACCGGGCGGTGTGCATGGCCAACGCGCGCGGGATCATCCAGTCCCTGCTGACGTACGCGCAAACGAACCAGGGAACTTTCCCAGCCAACGGCTATCAGGGCGGATGGGTTACCTCCGGATGGTTCAACAACGCGGCGCAAAATGAATACGTTAATCCCCCGTACGCTCAATCGAACACCGGTGCGGCGGACCAACTCGCTGCGGAGGTAGTGCAGACGTTTTACGAAAACGCCAATCAGTGGTTGCCCTTTCCCACGGCCAGCCTCTGGATCCTCGTGCTCCAGGGCTATAGCACGCCGGCGAGCTTTATCTGCCCGTCGGACCCGTTCGGATCCGCTTACACCTCGGAAGAGATTTCCGTCTATCCGACCTACCAGAAATATAACAACACCTTCGGGGTGCAGCCGGGAACCGTCGAGAGCCGGAGCGCAAATGGTTTGCAGGGGCAAGGTGAAAGCTATTCCATCGCCTTTCCCTGGCCGTGGCAGATGGTCAATGGCAGCGGGCCACAGGTTGGCCTGAGTCCCGGGCAGTGGTGGACCACCAATGGCGCCAACACGGAGGTTCCCTTGCTCAGCGACATGGCCCCGCTCGATGGCACTACGTCCATCATCTACAATGGCGATGGGCCGGGCATGGGCGTGTATCAGCGCATCACCACCACCCTGCCGACGGCCAACACCTATGGGCCGTTTATTTACAACTCCGGCAACCATGCCGGCGACGGCCAGAACGTCGGCTTCGGCGACGATCACGTGGTCTGGGAAACCTCACCCTACGTGGGCCAGAACCACGACAACATTTTTACTTACACCACCGCCACGGGCGTGGTCAACGGCACCACCGACGCCAGCCAGGTGGGACTATCAAGCATCAGCGTGGGGCCGGCGCCAAAAATCCTTACGCTGGGGCCGCCTTTTGACACCTGCGTGGCGCCGGTGCGCACGGTGAATCCCACCACGGCGGCTAAAGGGAACGCATGGTAGTACGCTCGGTACGTCCGGCCGCCAAATAGCCGACGCGCCGCCGTGGGATGGCGCCCTGCCCCGGGATTTGTTCGAGCACCAAACCCCGTCTCGCCGGGGCGGGTCAACGGCGCCGCGGCATCGCAACAGCCATACGGCCGGACGGATAGCCCCGCGACCCGTGACGTGTGGTGGTTTTCAGGAAGGAGCCCCAAGCATGGGTGGTCTTTTGACCAATCGCGGGAAGCGCTGTCTCAGCCGACCGGGTCTGGCCGTGGGGCCGGTACTGATAATGATTCTGGGGCCGGCGCATCGTGCGCTGGCGACAGACTGGCCGGTCAATCTGGCGCCCGTCGCCAACCGGGGGTTCGTCGACCACGGCCCCGGCCAGGGCCGACGAGGCTGGTCGGGGCAGGGACCGAGCAATTCTCTACGGGGTATGAAGCCGGGGTTACGAAACTTTGCCGGCATGGAATTTCGGATCATCAACGAAAAGGCCAATCGTGGCGCTGCGGTCCTGACGTTTAATGGTGCCAACAGCTCCGGCAGCTTAAGGGAGGCCACGGCGAAGGTTCCAGCCGTTGTCCGCCGATCAACCGGGCCGGTGTACCTGTATCTGCTCCATACCGCCTGCTGGGCCGCCGGCTCCGTCGGTCGGCCGGTCGGCACCGTCGACGTGCATTACGCTAACGGCCGAGACGCGGTTATTCCGGTGGTCGACGGTCGCGATGTGGCGGACTGGTGGAATCCGGCCGACGAGCCCAACGCTAAGGTAGCGTATACCAGAAACAACGGCCAGGCGGAGGTGGGGCTTTACGTAAGCAAATTCTTGCTGCCGCAAGGGCGGGGCCGTCCGCGCTCCATTACGCTCAGGACCGCCCAAGGCCCGGTGTGGATTGTGGTGGCGATGACGCTTTCCGATAAATCGCTGCCTATGTCAGGCGGCAGGCAGACCATCAGGGCTGACGCCCAGTGGAGGCCAGTTGATCTCAGAGATCTGCTCGTAAAGCGGCACACGGCGCTGGATCTTTCCTTCCTTCTGGACGCGCCCGCCGGTAAACATGGTTTTATCGAAGTCAACAGGCAAGGCCAGCTCGTCTTTGCGGACGAGCCTGGCCGGCCGGCGCGATTTCTCTGCGACGCCTATAACATGGCGGTTATCACGAGCACGCTGATGCCCTTCACCCAGACTCGGATTCGTGAATTTGCCCGGCAGGAGGCGCGCATGGGAATCAACGCGCTGCGCCCCCATAATCTGGACGCGTTCCTGATGTTCGGTTCGAAGCAGGATGGCGTGCTGAATCCGAAGCAGTTAAAGCTTTGGGACTATTTTTCCGCCGCTTTGAGGAGTCAGGGAATTTATCTATTCCTGGACCTCACCACGTATTCGCTGTTCAACAAAAACAATATCTGGACCGGAGGCGGCGCTGCGCGGCATTTCGACACCAGAATCTATTGGGATCCTTATGTCCGTGACGTTTGGCGTAGGGGTGTGACCACCTTGCTAGACCACGTCGACCCCTATACGGGGTTGGCGCTTAAGGACAATCCCCAGGTCATCGTGATGCAGACGCGCAACGAATCGACGCTCTTTAAGTTCCTGACGCTGGGCCGCCCAAGGCCCCACCCCGGCCTGACAAAAGTATTCCGCCGGTGGTTGCGCGGGCGTTACGGTACGACGGCGGCGCTAAGGCGGGCGTGGACGGTGCGCAACGGCGAGGCGAGCACCTGTTATCTGCCGCTGGGACAAACACTCCAGACCGTATCTTTTCCGCGCGATAAATACAACGGACCCGCGGCGATGGACTTTCAGCGGTTCTGCATCGACAGCGACCAGCAACTGTTCCTGTGGATGCAGGACGTCCTTAAGCACGTAGGCGCAAAAGTCCCCGCCACCGATTTCAACTATATTCCAAGTTACGACCTGACCTTTACCCGTGACGTCCTGCCGCTGGTGGATATGCACTGCTATCACGAGCACCCCAGCAACTACACGGCCCCGGGCTCCCGCCAAATGGGACGGAGCGCCTTGAATCGGAGCGATCCCCTCGGGTATTTGTGCAGCCTGGCCGGGGCGAGGCAATTAGGCAAGCCTTTCACCGTCAGCAAAACGGGCGAGCCATTCTGGAACCGCTGGCGCTTCGAGTCGGGGCTGTGCTGGCCCTCCTTAGCCGCCCTGCAGGGCTGGAGCCTGGTGTCTCAGTTTGGCCAGGCGGTGATCCTAACGACGAACAATCCGCGCTGCTCGCCGCTGCAGCCATTTCTGATCGGCAACGACCCCCCCAACCGGGCCGGGCAATACATGGCGGCCCTGTTGTATCTGCGCGGCGACGTGCGGTCATCGCCGCACGTCGTGGAAATGCGGTTGAACCGGAGAAAGACCATTGCCACCGGTCAGGGCATGAACGGAATTCCGAACTCTCTGTCCCGCCTTTGTCTGGTCGCTGGCTTTGGTTGCCGTGTCGTCGGCGATCCCCATGCCGCCCCCAGCGCGGCCATCGAACCGGACCTGGTAATCTCGACCGGACCGGACAGCCGGGTGCGCCTAACCAGACGCGCCGCCAACCTCCGGGGTGACAGGGGAGGAACCACTGAACTTGAGGGGCTGGTCGGAAAGCTCATGGAAAAAGGCGTACTGGGGGCACGCAATCGCACCGACGTGCGGAAAGGCCAGTATGAAAGCGATACCGGCCAAATCTTCGTCGACACGCGTCTGCGCCACATTCAGGTGGTCACGCCAGAAAGCGAAGGCGGCACGGTGCTGCACGGCCAGAGCATGCACCTGCCCGGTCTTCGCGTCATAAATCGTGGCGCGCCGGCGGCGGTGTTCCTCGGCGCCCTGGATGACCAACACCTGGCACGCAGCGCCCACCTGTTGCTTATAGTCGCGACGGACGCCGTCAACTCGGGTATCAGCTTCCGCGACCATCGACAGGTGCTTGAAACACTCGGCCACATGCCGGTGCTTTTGCGCGTCGCCCGTCTGCAGATCCGGATCCGGCACGTAAGTCCGCACCGGCTGCGCATGTGGGCGCTGGGCTTCGATGGTGCCCGCACGAGCCGTATTCCATTAAAAGCCAGCGGCAACCATGTCGTGGCGGAACTCAACACCGGCACCTTGCCCAACGGCCCAACGCCCTTCTTCGAGCTAGAGCTGAAGTAAGCATGGGATTACAGGAATCGGCAGGCATGAGGAGATTCGTATGGAGGACGTGGCGCTGGCTTCACGATGGTGGCGCGCAGCCGGGGGCTGGGTGATTGTACGCGCCGCGGGCGCGGTCGTCCTGCTTCTGGCCTCCGTTGGACGGGCCAAACCGGCATTGGTTGCAGGTCACGGTGTAACCGCAACATTCGACAGATACGGCGTGATCCGGGCTGTCAGCACCCGGGGAACGGTGCTGCTGGAAAAGGGGTTGCTGGAGGGTGTTAGCTTGGGGCAACACGCCCCCCACCGCACGATTCGCTATTTCCAGACTTGGAGTTGTATGCGCGACGCGCGAGCCGTCACGGCCGCCTTGAAAAGGCGGAATGGATTTGACGTCGAAGGGTCCCTCTCGCAACCCGGTCGAGCCTCGGCTCCAACCGTTGCCTTTCGGGAGCGGTATGTGAGAGTAAAGGCCGGCGCCATCGCGGTGCATGCCGTGTTGCGTTGTGATCAAGCGGCGCTTTGGGCCGAACCGCTGCGCCTCAGCTTTTACCTTCCGGTGGCCACGTTTTACGGAGGTGTCTGTAGGATAGAGAACTCCGACGACCTGGTCACAACCTACCCGATCACGGCCAAGCCGCTCGTCAGGACGAATTATTTTGCAAGGGCAATTTGGCTGCGGAACGCGGGCCGCGAGATAAAAATTGTCGCCGATCGGCACAGCCAGTTGATGCTTCTCGATGCTCGCGCATGGAAGGAGCAGGCTCTCATTATCCGGCTGAGCCGCCGGCGGCCGTGGCGCAAGCAAACGCCGACCCCGGCGAATTACAAGGTCGCACTAGACGCGACGATGCGATTCAACTCCGGACCGCCGCACGCCGCGCGGTGAAAGAGGTGGCTGGGTCTGTTGCCCCGTTTTCGCCGGGGTGTATCGTTCCTCACCTGGATGGAGGGCTGTGCTTTGGGGCGTGCGGTTATTCGCGGTGGGTCCCGCCGGGCAGAGCCCGGGCCTGATCCGCGTCAGCGGAGCTTGGCGGCTGCAGCCGCCATCCGCGCCGTGCACGTGGATATGAAGGGTGTTCCCCCGACGTTCAAGCGGCTCTTACGGCTGCTGAAAATCTTCAGGCACGCCGGTTTTAACGCAGTGCTGATGGAGTGGGAGGACGCCTTTCCCTGGTCCATTGACACAGGGTTCCGAAACGAGACTGCCTTCTCCCCAGCGCAAGTTTGTCAATTTCATGAACGGGCGAAGCAGCTTGGTCTCGCCGTGCTCCCTCTAGTGCAATGCCTGGGGCATATGGAAACGCCGTTGCGCCTTGAAAAGTACCGCCATTTACGCGAGACGCCGGAAGAAACCGATGTGCTCAACGTTCTGGCGCCGGGTGCGCGTGACCTTGTGTGGGGCATGATCGACGACGTGCTTGCCCTAACCCCCGAATGCCGGTTCTTTTTTCTCGGAGGGGACGAGGCATGGAGCTTCGGCCAACACGCCGATACCCGGGCCTACATTCGGCGGCACGGCAAACCCGCCCTCTATCTGCAGCACGTTGCACCTTTGTGCGAGCGTCTTCGGTCACGGGGAATCCGCCCCGTACTGTGGCACGATATGATGGTGGGTTGGTCTGGCGCCAACCTGAGGGCGTTAGCCTCGCGGGCGGATCTATGCGTGTGGGCCTACCATCGGCCTGCGGAGATTCCATGGAGCATGCCTATACCCCCGAAAGCGGTAGGTAGCGAGCTTCCCGTCCTGGCCGGAGGAGGCGGGGTGGTGTGGAGCGACACCTTGGCCCGCTTCCAAAAACACGGACTCCGGCTCTGGGGCGCGGGCGCCTACAAGTGCAGCACCCCCGGCTGGAACTCGGACCTCCCTGATTTCGCGTCGCGGGTGCGTAACTTCCAGGACTGGCTGGCTTTCGGCAGGCGGTTTGGCCTGCAAGGGATCGTGGCGACGGGGTGGAGCCGCAATTCGACGCAAAACGTACAGTACGTGCCGGTCGACGCCGCGCTGGACACGTTGATCGCCTGCGGCCGCCTCTGGTCCGAGGCCGGTATCCGGCAGTGGCGGCGCGAGGATTCCCTGCGCACGCTGGCCGCCATTGGGGAATTGGGCCTCTACGAGCGCGTGGTGGGGCTAATGGGAAAACTGACGCGGATCCGCGAGAATGGGTGGAGCGTGGTGGTCCGGTTGCGCGAGCTATTAGCGTTAGCGGGCGTAGATCCAAGGCGGCGGGAGGCCGCGCTCGCCCAGCGGCACCTCTGCTGGCTCAAGGATTATTCCGATGCGGGAGAAATGCTGCGGCTGGAGGCGCAAGACATCTTCCGCAACCTCGTGGAGTGGGTTTGGATCGAGCGATACTTCGGAGAGCGGCTGGGCGCCTTGCATGCGGAATACGCCGACCTCCAGCGCCATATTCTGAGGTGTCGCGACCTGCCCGTACGAAAAAAGGCCTTAAAGATCGTCCCGGCTACGCCGCCGCGAAACGGCAGAATCCGATTCGACGTAAGAGCCCGCGAAAGGTAACCCGATGATTCGATTGGTGGTTATTGGGCTGGGCAGCCGGGCGGCAGGGTTGCTTAAGTGCCTGGAAAAAGTCGATCCCCAGGTGGAGCTCAGCGCCGTGGTGGATCCCGATCCCGCGGGAGTGCGGCGGCGGCTGGATGGATCTCTGTGGCGGCTCGAGGAACGCCAGTTTATCTCGCTGGACGAATTTCTCGCCCGTGCCAGCCAGTTCGACGGCGCGCTTATCGCCAGCCGTTGCCATCTGCACACACCCTTGGCCTGCGCGGCGGCGAAGACCGGCTTGCCCTTATTTTTGGAAAAGCCGGTGGCCATCACCCACGCCCAGCTGGACGCGCTGGCGCAGGCCTTCACGGGGCGAATGGATAGCGTGGTGGTCTCCTTTCCCCTTCGCGTGACGCCGCTGTTCCGCCGGGTGCGGGAGATCCTCCGCTCCGGCGAACTGGGAACGGTCAACCACGTTCAGGCGGTTAACTTTGCGCCCTACGGCGGAGTCTATTTCAGCCGATGGCACCGCGACTACGATCTGAACGGGGGTTTGTGGCTGCAGAAAGCGACACACGATTTTGATTATCTGAACCAACTGATCGACACCCCGCCGCGGAGGATCGCCGCCATGGAGACGCGCCGCATCTACGGCGGCGAAAAACCGCCGGAGTTGTGGTGTTCGGCTTGTGACAGTACGGCCACCTGCCCGGAAAGCCCGGTTAATATCCAGCGGCGCGGCGACGACGGCGGCATATGTGCCGGCGATCACGTCCATGGCGGCGATCATCCCTGTGTGTTCAGCTCCATTTCCAACCGGCATCACGACGCGGCCTCCTGTCTGATTTGGTACGAAGGCGGTATTTTGGCGTCCTATACGCAAAACTTCGTGGCCCGTCGCTCGGCCGCGACACGCGGCGCCCGAATAACCGGTTACCTGGCCACCCTGGAATTCGACTGGCATCACAATTCCCTGACCTGGACCGAGCATCACGGGCGGCAGGTGAAAACGGAATCCCTCGCGGAACCGGTGGGAGGACATGGTGGCGGAGATACCGAACTTTTGCGCAACTTTCTGGCGGTGATCCGACGGCGGGAGGCCTCAATATCGCCCCTGCAAGATGGCATACTCAGCGCCGCTATGAGCCTGGCGGCCAGAGATGCGGTACAGTCCGGCCGATCGGAACCGGTCCGCCGATTTGGAAACAGGCCAACCGGCGCTTTCATAGACCCCATCGGAAAAGCGCATGACTACCAATAATCGCGTGAAGTTTGTGGTATTCACGAAGCCGTGGAAACTGCCGATCGATCGGTTAGGTGAATTGGTGCGTAAGCTGGGCTTCGACGGAATTGAACTACCCGTACGGCCCGGCTACGCCGTGGATCCGGAAAACGTTACACGGACCTTGCCCGAAGCGACGCGACAACTTCAGCAGTGCGGACTTACAATCTACAGCGTCGCTGGTGGCACCGATGAAGCCACGATCGCCGCCTGCGGCGCGGCGGGTATCCCCTTGCTTCGGATCTGCCTGCCGCTGGCCAGTACTGATTACCTGGCGGAAGAAGCCGCCTGGCGGCACCAATTTGACGCGCTGGTTCCCCAACTGGACCGGCATGGCGTCACTTTGGGGATTCAGAATCATTGCGGCCAGTTCGTCTGTCATGCCTTGGGGTTGCGGCGGCTGTTTGAACCTTATTCGCCCAAGCACATTGCCGCAGTCTGGGATGCCGCCCACAATGCGCTCAACGGAGAAGACCCGGAGCTGGCGTTGGATATCGTCTGGTCCCATCTGGGCATGGTGAATTTGAAGAATGCATTTTGGCAGCCTACGACCGGTCCCGAAGCCGAATCCATGGCTTACGAACCATACTGGACCAGCGGCCGGCAGGGATTGGCCTCCTGGCCGCGCGTGGCCGCGGAATTACAGCGCCGCTGTTGGAAGGGAACCATTTGCCTGCCCGCGGAATATACAATCGAAGCGGAGGTGGACCGGCTGATTGCAGAAGACCTGGCTTTCGCCAAGCGGCTGTTCGGCGACGGGCGGAAGGCATGGCAGGGATAGAAGCCCTGGCAAAAAATCGCCCTTTTTTGAACAAAAGCGGGGCTGGCATCGCCGCCGCCGGATGGTAGCATGTCGGTTGGAGCGTCACCGCGGCGGAGCGGATTTATCCATTTGCTTTGAGGAGCTTCGTATGTTTAGTTCACTGAAAACAGATCGCGGAGCCGCCAGGGTGACGAATTTAACCCTGGAAACTGGTAATACTGGCTCTCTTTTAAAGGAGATCACGATGAGAGCGTATCATGTCCTTCGATCCGTACCGGCAGCCATGTTATCCCCGGTTACCTGGCTGCTTACTGGCGTGGCCCTGCTGCTGAACTCCATGGTGCTGAGCCTGGCCCGGGGGCTGGGTGCCTATGGCGACCTGGAATCCCTGGTCAGCCGAGTGGGATTCCGATCGTGGCGACGCCGTTTCCGGGGCGCGTTGGCGTTTACCCTGATCGAGCTGCTGGTGGTGATATCGATAATAGCTATTCTAATATCTATATTACTACCTGCGTTAGCGAAAGCCCGGGAACTGGCCAACCGCGCGGTGTGCATGGCCAACGTGCGCGGGATCATCCAGTCCCTGCTGACGTACGCGCAAACGAACCAGGGCGTTTTCCCGGCGAACCCGGGGCTGGTTAACTACACCATCAGCTCGAAGTTGGATGGCTGGTGGAATGCGCCGAAGGCGTCGCCGGGTAGCGCCAATGGTCTGAAGGCCGTCACCGCCGCCACGGCGGTGCAAAGCTGGTACACATCCCTGTGGGGCATTGGGCCGGCGTCACCACCTGTCAACTCCCCGCTGGGAAGCTTGTGGATCCTGGTGCTCCAAGGTTACACCACGCCAGCAAGTTTCGTCTGCCCGTCTGATCCGTTGGCGGTCGGCCCATCGCAGGAGTTCTACACCGGCGTAAATCCACCCATCTACAACACCAACTTCGGGGTTATGTCGAGCACCACCAAGATAACCCAGGGAGGCGAAACGAACGCCAACGGGCAGGGCGAAAGTTATTCTTGTGCCTGGGCATGGGCTTGTTCCGCCACCACGTTGCTTGGCCCGGTGGGGCTCTGGTGGACCAGCAATGGCGCCAACACCGAGGTCCCATTGATCAGCGACATGTCCCCCCTGGATGGCAACGGCGGCCAGCCCAATACGGGTGTCTATGAGCGGCTTACCACCGTCTTGCCCACCGCCAATACGTTTGGGCCTTATATTTACAACTCCGGCAACCATGCCGGCGACGGCCAGAATGTCGGCTTCGGCGATGATCACGTAACTTGGGAAATCTCACCCTATGCCGGCCAGAACGGCGACAATATCTTCACCTACACCACCGCTACGGGCGTGGTCAATGGCACCACCGACACCAGCCAGGTGGGGATGGATTTCGCGGCGAATGGAGGGACTCCCCGCCAAATACCGGTCACCCAGACATTGGCCCCGCCGTTCGACACCTGCATGGTGCCGGTGCGCACGGTGGATCCCACCACGGCGGCGGACGGGCTCGCTTGGTAGGACGAAGTGGGAACGCGGAATGAATGCAGTGATAAAAGCAGAGCCTTCGCCTATCCATCGTGGCAGGCAGCGTCCCCGTCGCGTTCACCCTTCGGCTGATCCAATGGCACGCGGAACGTACCTACTGCCATCGCATTCATTCCACGTTCCTAATTAGAATCGGAAAGGGCGAATCAATCCATGGCGGCTGCCCACCCCAACGTCGTTGTCTTCCATACGGATCAACAAAGGCATGACAGCACCGGCGTACATGGCAACCCCTTGGGGCTGACGCCGCATTTTGACCGGCTGGCGCGCGAGTTCACCCATGTCCGCAACAGTTTTACCTGCCAGCCCGTCTGCGGGCCGGCGCGATCCTGTCTACAAACCGGCCAGTATGCCACTGTCACCGGTTTGTGGAAGAACGGTCTTGGCCTCAAGCCCGAAGCGATCACCCTGGCCGACTGCTTCAATGCCGCCGGTTACCAGACGGCTTACATCGGCAAATGGCATTTAAGCCCCTACGATAGCGAGAAAGGCCACGGCGCGGTGCCGGTGGAATACCGCGGCCGCTATCGGTACTGGTTGGCCGCTAATTCCCTGGAAAGTGTTTCCGACTCCTACCACACCGTTGTCTATGACAACGAAGATCGTCCGGTGGAATTGCCCGGCTACCGGGTGGACGCTCTGACGGATGCGGCGATTCGTTACATCGCGCAGCACAAGGCGCAGCCCTTCTTTCTTTTTCTGGGCCACCTGGAACCACACCAGCAGAATCACGTCGGTGATTTCCCGCCGCCGGATGGATATCGTGAGTTGTACACCGCCCGGTGGATACCGCCGGATCTGGCGGCTCTGCCGCACTGCCGCACCGGGATTGAACAGCGCGATCCGGCGTTTGTGCCTTTGACCTCCGGTTCGGCGCATCAGCACCTGGGAGGCTACTGGGGGATGGTCCGGCGGCTGGATGAAGCGTTCGGACGCATGGTGGACGCGCTGAAATCCATGCATCTGGACAACCGGACCATTATCTTGTTTACCAGTGACCACGCCTGTCATTTCCAAACCCGAAACAGGGAATATAAGAATTCCTGTCACGAAAATTCCATACGGGTGCCGACGCTGTTCGCGGGGCCCGGCTTCGAAAATGGCGGGGCGCTGCCGCAACTGGTCAGCACGGTGGACCTTGCGCCCACCTTGCTGGATGCCGCAGGGCTGGAGGCGCCGTCCACGATGCAGGGGCGCTCGCTGATGCCGCTGGTGCGGCGGAAGCCCGTGTCCTGGCCGGAGGAAGTGTTGGTACAGATCAGCGAAGCCGAGGGCGGACGGGCGGTCCGCACGCAACGCTGGAAATACGGGATCACGGCTCTTGATGAGAAATGGTGGGACTACCCTTCGGCCCGGCGGTATCGGGAGGCCTACCTCTACGATCTCCAGCATGACCCTTGTGAGCTGACCAATCTGATCAACAAAGAGTCGCACCAAAAGGTGCGCCAGGTGATGCGCGACCGCCTTCTGCGCCGCATGGTCGAGATCGGAGAACCCCGGCCGGAGGTGGAGTTGGCCGAGCCTTATCCGCGGGCCCAGCTGCGTCCGCCGAGTGAAGAGGAAGCCCTGCGGTAAGACTCGCCGCAGGCCCGCACTCAAAGGAGTTCCACCGATGCCGGATGGCAAGCCCAGCGCGCTGATGATCGGCGCTCATTTGGACGATTGCGAAGCCGGTCTTGGCGGGGTTAGTTGCCGTCTGGCGCGGGAGGGCTGGCGGGTTGTGTTCCTCAACACCATCGGCGATGTGTCGGCCCTGCCCGCCTTCGCCAGCAAAGAGCGCGCGGACGAGTTCCATCGCCAGGCTGTGGCGGCGGCCCTTCTTCTGGGTGCGGAAAAGATATTCCTGAATTATCAGCACAACCTGCTCCACCAGACCGATCCCCGCGTGGTCTCAGACATCGCCGGCGTCATTCAGAGAATCAATCCGACCCTGGTGTTTATTCCCTGGCCGGATGACCACCACTACGACCACACCCGAACCTCCCGCGCGGCCCTGGAAGCACTCTCCTACACCAATCGCATGGCTGCGGGAAAACCCGTGGAACCGCATCTGCGGGAAATTTTGGCCTACGAAATTTCCTCCTGGCAAACCCGCGATTTCACCCCGGATTTTTATCTCAACGTCGCGCCGGATATCGACACCATCCTGGCCGCCATGAACACCTTCCGAGTCTTCAATGAAGCCACCCTCCGGCATTACACGGATGAGATGCGCTACCGAAGGCAGTCCTGGGGCGTCAGCGCGTATTACCCCTATGCGGAGGGTTTCAAGCACTTAGGACCGGAATTCCCCATCCGTTCGCTGTTGCCCGGCCTGTTGGCGGCGGACCTGCGGCCCGCCGGAAGCATCCAGTATCCATGGGGCGGACGTTACTTCCGCTGAAAGGGACTCTCCGCTTCGCCATCGGAGATCGGACCGACCATGGCGCGGCGACGGGAAGCGAAGATAATCTAATCCGTATCACGATTAACCAAAATCTTCGCGCCGCGGGGCGATTTTGGGTTGATACGAAAGCCCGAATTCTCTGACGGATACGCCGCTTCTGGTAAGGTCTCCAAAGGCGACTCCACGACCCGCCGTGGCCGATCCGCCGCCCTGCGGACCGGGGCTGTATATTTTAGTTGCGGCTCCTCGGCGCTGCGTAATCCATTCTCCGTGCAATCCGTTCTAATGGACAAAGGCCCGACGTTTATAGCGCCGCTCCAAGAGGTCGGTCCGCATCGGCGCAGTGCGTCCGTCGCGCGCGTGAATTCACCAGGAAGATCCCGATTTACGAAAAACCAATAACGGGATCATCGCCATGATGGCCGGGGTATTCCCGGAAGTTTGCGGCACTGGGGGCACCAAACGGCGGGTCTTCCAGCGGCGTTTCAGATCCGCGATCGCGTCCGCGTGCCCCAGGACTAAAACGCACGCGTAAATCGTTTATGCGCGGCGAGCAGACGCTTGCCCAGCTTAAGCACCTGCGATCCATTTAAATGCGCGCATACCGGGTCCAGGCGCAGCGCCTGCAGCGCCAGCTTCTTGTCCCGTTTAAAACATGCATCCACCACCATCGGAAACACATGGGCGTAAGGTTCGATAAATCCGTGCACGATCGGCGGCAGCGCTCCAAAAGCCAGCGGCGAGAAGCCGTTGCGGTCCACCCGCAGGGCGGTTTCCACCACCAGGCCCTGGGGCAGGTTCGCTACCTGTCCAGTATTCGGCAGATTGCCCACATCGATAAACACCTGGCCCTGGCTATGGGCGGCGATGATATCAGCGGCGGTTTCACGCGAACGCTGCTTGTATTCGGCGGGAATTTCACCCTTGATCATTGCCACGAGTTTTTGACTGGCTTCCTGATGGGCTCGCCGCCGGCAGCCGATAGACGTGTGTACCAGTTCATAGCGGTTCATGTTGGCTTTATCGTTGATGTAGCAGGGAAAAATTTTGCAGGTATGCCGGTCGCCGAGGTAGGGCATGACCCCGGTCAAACCAAACAGCTCCTCCGCCACTTTGCGCGGCGAGTAGAAAACACTTTTCACGTCCTCCCGGGGAATTGGCAGCACTTGGGCCAAGCGGCGGCTCTTCAGGCGATGTTTCAGGTCCGCAATCACATCCACGGAACCGGCCTTCGCTTCCGTAATCCAGAAGAAATGATTGATCCCCGCGTACTTCACCGCGATTTGCTCTTCGCTCCGCAGTTGGTGGAGCTTCCTAATCAATTCCACATTCTCGAAAAGTCCGTGACAGAGGCCGATCACCGGCCCTTGAAAGACCCGGGTCAACGCATCGGTCAGCGCCGTCATGGGGTTGGTGTAGTTGAGCACCACCGCCCCGGGGGCGTAACGGTTGATATCGTTGGCGAGCGAGACAAATACATCGAAGTTGCGGATCAGCCGCGCCCAGCCGCCGGGACCGGAAGTGTCGCCCACGGTGTGGTAGATACCGAAACGCTCTGGAATGGACAGATCATGGGCATGGGCGTCGTGGCCACCCGTCGTGATGGTGATGACGACGTACCGGGCGCCGTCCAGAGCATCCCGGTGATCGGTGGAAATGAACGTGGCCCTGACGCCCAACTCCCGCGCTAGCCTTTCCAAATGGGCCTTGGTTAAGTCGCCGGCGAGCTTGTTGATGTCTAACGGCACGTATTGGGCGTTCGCCGGTGCCGGCGGCAACAAGATGTCGCCCACGATCCGAGGCGTCCAAACAACGCTGCCTCCTCCCACGAGTACAATCTTCAACGCGCCGACGGGCATAACCACTCCTACTCGCTCACGGCCTTTCGGCCGATTCAGACTCGCTGCCGGGCCTCATCAGGAAGGAATGATATCCCCTCCGGAAAAGAAGGAAGTTTAGAATTCCCAAATGTGACAAAAAACAGCCCTATTTTGAACAAAACAAGGGCTGTTCTTGACCGATGGTGCAAATTATCATGTCATCGGGGCCGAAGTTGGCGGGGACGGTTATTATGTCGCCGAAAAACCTCAAGGGATGTGAAGTGAGGGCAGATCGTTATGAACGCCCAGGCGATTCATCATCCGCTCAACTCCCGGACTCAACGGCTCTGGCTGCACGGCGGAGGCTCGAAGGCCGGTTTCAAGATTGACAAGTTCAAGATCTATGACATGGCGCGTGATTACAGCGCTGTTGGCGGAGATGCTATTCACCAAGGGAATAATGACAGCGCAGCACGGCCATAAAGACCTTCCCGCGCCGGGGGCGCCGTCCGGCTATAAGAAAGGATAAGACATTATGCCCCGGATAAAAAAGCCTGCATCGTCGGCCGCAAGGTTTTGGCCGCGAATTCTTCCGGGCCTGTTTCTGGGCTTTTTAATTTTGCTGTCGCCGGCGATCGTCCACGCCAAGAGCGGTAATCTTATTCCCGAGGGCAGCGATTTCGAGGTCGGTTGGGACGGCTGGAGTGTGGATCCGCTGATTTTGCTGCCTAACTGGAAGACGTACGTTCCACCGAGCATTGATGGCACCACGGCGGCGCATGGCCGCTACTCGCTCAAGTTGGTCAATGGTTCGGGCGACGATGTTTTCCGCGTTTCCTCCCAGGGAATTCGCATCTCGCATACCGGCGGCCCCATCACCCTTTCGCTGTATGCCAAAACCGACACCCCCGGCTGCACCGTCAGGTTCACTCTCAACAACGGCTTTCGAGCGATATGTTCGGGCTCTGCCACATTGCGCGGCCACTGGAGACGCTTTCATGTGACCGCGACGCCCACGCGGTGGTATTACCCCTCCAACGCCGGCATCAGGGATGTCTTTTACGTGCAGATTATCGTCCCTTCAACCAAGC
This sequence comes from Planctomycetota bacterium, assembly GCA_021785435.1. Classification (GTDB taxonomy): domain Bacteria; phylum Planctomycetota; class Phycisphaerae; order WQYP01; family WQYP01; genus JAKCCC01. The sequence continues at coordinate 1,598 of JAJYFE010000061.1, read as the reverse complement.
CGTGGAGGACCATCTGGCTGGATGCCATCCAATTGGAGCACGGCCGTCTGACGGCCTACCACAA
>JAJYFE010000061.1:0-1524 GCA_021785435.1 Planctomycetota bacterium | reverse complement strand
CCAGCTTCCGTCGATCTGGCTTTCACCACGAATAAGCACATCAAGGTCTATTATCCGAACCAGATCCCGGACATTATCTTGCATGCGGCGGGAAGAGATGTCACCGCCCAGCCAGTGCTGGTGCAGATGGAGGAGCTGTTTTCCCATCACCAATTTCCGGTTATGAAGCTGCGCCTGCGGCGAGGCGTGGATGCCAACCATGGCGCGGTGCGAATTCCCCTGAAGCCGGAACCCCGCGGCCTGTATCGTCTGACCGCCCGGATGGCCAATGACCGCGGCTTCCAGCAGGTGGTTTACGGCGTCATTAAGCCCCTGGGAAGCCGGCCGCACGCGGACGCGGCCTTCTTCGGAGGCAGCATCGGATGCGTTTTCAGCGCCACCATCTCGCCCTACTGGGGTTTCCGCCTGAATAAGCGGAACTCGCTATTGACCTTCGATTACCCCCCGGCGGAGGTCTTCAAGGCGGTTCACGAGTTGGGCTGGGGCTGGTGGCATACGTACTGGGCCTTGGCCTTTCAGACCATCCAGCCTGAGGGTCCGAATCAGTTCCGCTGGCGGGACAGCGATGCCTTGGTGGCCCTGGCCCGGAAATATCGCCTGGACGTGTATGCAAATCTCGCCGCCCACGGCGGACCGACGCAGCAACCCAAGTGGGCATGGTCGAATATTCCCGTCACGGGCGGCTCATGGAATCATTTCCAAGGTGAAAAGCTTGTGGATGCCGCGAAATTCGGGGCCTTTGCCCGGGCCATCGGCGTGCATTACAGGGGCCGCATCCTCATGTGGGAACCCTATAATGAACCGGGCGTGAAAATGTCCGCCAAACTGTACGCTCCCATTCAGCAGGAGGTCTACGCCGATCTCAAGGCGGTCGATCCGAAAAACCAGATCTACGGCCTGTGCGTAACCTCCGTGGGCTGGCTCAGGAGCTGCCTGCGCCTTGGCTTGGGCCGGTACATGGATGGCCTGGCCATTCACGGTGGCAGCGCAAAACGCAATTGGGCCTCCCGTTTGCGCCAAATCGCCCAAGCGATCACAGGCCGAATTTATCCGGTCATCGATTCTGAATCCAGCGGTTCCAACGGGGCCGACTACCCCAATCTGATCCCGGCGCTGTCCGAGGGCGTCCGGAATCCACTTCCGATGACGCCGCAGCAATTGGTGCGGCATATCGCCTATGAGCGGGTTTCCGGGGTGGTTCGCCAGAGTTGGTTCAACATCACCTCCGCTCAACTGGGGATATTTGCCCACAGCCTTGATCTATTGGAGTACGACGGCGCTCCCACCATGCCGCTGATCGCTTACAACACGTTCATTGACTACGTCGGGCCAATGACTTCCCGCGCCGTCGTGCCGGTCGGCGGCAATATTGTTTGCTACGTCTTTGGCCGGGGGCGGCGCAGTGTGGCCGTGCTTTGGGCCGCGGGCCAGCCCCGGCAAGTAACCATTCCCTTGGGCGCCGGGCGCGTCGTGCTCGATAATATGGCCGGGCAAAGATTGCCGCCGAAGGCGTCCAGCCCCCAC
>JAJYFE010000193.1 GCA_021785435.1 Planctomycetota bacterium | reverse complement strand
TCCGCGCCATCGCGACACGTTACGACAAACTGGCCTGCACTTTCATGGCCTTCGTTCATCTGGTCGCCGCCTTTATTATGACCCGAAAATTCGTCAACACGACCTAGTGAAAAATTTTTAGGTGGCCGTTGGACTGCATCTAAGGGACGGCATGCTATAATGCGCAGCCCATGACGAGGTTGCGCGAAACGATCGACCGAGAATGGCTCCAGGGGCGGTTCCTGGTGCTAGAATTGGCGGCCCTGCTGGATCGCCTGGATGTCGCCGCCGCCAAAAATGAATCGGCGGTGCGTACGGATCGGCGAATCGAGTTGTTGCACCGGGCGCTGGCGGAACTGGCCGCACCGAGTGCAACTCCCAACCGCGCGGAACGTCTGCTCGAACTTTACAGCGAATTGGCCGATGTACATTATTCAGCCCCATTATCACGCCATCGCCCGCACCACGGATGACTATGAGCGGATGGCCCAGGCGGGGGTGGTGGCGGTGGTGGAACCGGCGTTTTGGGCCGGGTTCGACCGGCGTCATCCGGGCACGTTCGTGGACTATTTCCGGCAGATCAGCGAATTTGAACCGACCCGGGCGGCCCAGTACGGCATTCGCCATTTCTGCTGGGTGGCCATGAATCCCAAGGAGTCCGAGAATCTCGCCTTAAGCCGGCAGGTGTTGGAGGCGCTGCCGGAATTTTTGCCCAAGCCTACCGTGCTGGGGATCGGCGAGATCGGATTCAACCAGAATACCGCAAACGAGGCGGTCATTTTCCGGGCGCAGCTGGAACTGGCGATGCAGCACCGGCAATTGGTATTGATCCACACCCCGCACCTGCACGACAAACTCCGCGGAACGCGTCTGACCCTGGACCTGTTGCGCGAATTGAAGTTCCCGCCGGAACGGGTGTGGATCGATCATGTCGAGGAACACACCGTGCGCATGGTGCTGGACGCGGGGTACTGGGCCGGCCTGACGCTTTACCCGTTGACAAAAATGTCCACCCCGCGGGCGGTGGATATTCTGCAGCGCTTCGGAAATGCGAAGCTGATGGTCAATTCGTCAGCGGATTGGGGGCCGAGCACGCCGTTCACACTGCTGGACTGTGTGCTGGAATGCCGGCGGCGCGGATATGGCGAGGCGGAACTGCTGGAGATCTTTCACAATCGTCCGGCGCGTTTTTTAGGACAGAATCCCAAGTTTTCCATCCGGCCGCTGGAAATCTCGCCGGCCTGAACGTTCCCGGATTCCGCCTTGAGAAGGGCGAGCCGCGATGCCGTTGGGAACCCACCCGGGGCGTATCAGGGCGACAAAACTGAACCTTTCACCTCACCACGGCGACGCAGCGAACGCGCAACCGTTTACGGGATTCACCGTTCGTCGGCCGTCACCCGGCGCTGCAGTTTTAGTCGGCGCCGCCGACCTCCGGTTCAGTGCTTTGTCACCACTTATTTTTCGGGTACCCCTTCCGAAAGCCATTCACCGGGTCAGCACGGGCGACTTAAAGCCCGGTGCTTCGGGTTCGGTGACGGACATGGGGCTCTTTCGCCAACCCGAAATTTATCGATGAACCAAGCACCACCATGCCTTCACCCTGATCCGATACCCGATGGTATTCTACACCCGGCCGATCCGCCGGATGGCGCCGGCGTGGACAGACTCCTGGCATGGGCCGTACAATCTTCGGGTGGGAGCGATCATGCAGCTGTCCAAACGAACCCAATACGGCATTCGCGCCATGATCTGTTTATGCGATGCCTATCCGCGCGGCTATATCCAAACGCGGGAACTGGCGGCGCGGGAAAATTTGCCGACGAAATTCCTGGAATCCATCCTATCGGCGCTGGCGCGGGGAAAGGTGCTTTCATCCAAGATCGGGGCGATGGGCGGATATCGCCTGGCGCGCCCGCCAAAAGACATTCCCATGGGTGATATCATCAGCCGGCTGGAAGGAAAAATGCTCTGGCGGGAGGAAGCCCCACTGCGGGTGGAGGAACTCAAGCCGGGGGAGGTGGCCGTGCACCTGCTTCACGCGCGGCTGTCCGAGGCGCTGGTGCGGGCGCTGGCCCAGACCACGCTGGCGTCGCTGGCCGAGCAGGTGGCCCAGCGGACGCACGGTGGGCAGATGTACTACATATGAACAAACCGGTCGTGGCATCATCTTCCATCACCGCGCCGAAGGGCGGCTGGCGCCGCCATCTGCAATCGGTGTTCTTGGGCGGTCTGGCCGCACTCATACCGCTTTTTGTCACCATCTGGGTGCTGGATTTCCTGTATCGCGTCATCACGGGCTTTTCCCATCCGCTGGCGCAATGGATCGTGGTTCACGTGCCGCTGCATGTGAAGATCGAGGGCAGCACCGCGACCGCCGCGGCGGTGGTCAGCTCCATTCTGGCGCTGCTGATTTCCATTGCGACGATCTACGCCATCGGCGTGCTGAGCACGCTGGTGATCGGGCGCAAGCTGCTGGCGCTGGTGGACCACTTCATCGAAAATCTGCCGCTGCTCAAGGGCATCTACGGCACCACCAAGCAGGTGATCACGGTGTTTCGCCAGGGCGGCGGAGGCAGCGGTTTTAAGCGGGTGGTGCTGGTGGAATTTCCCCGCCGGGAAATGTGGACGCTGGCCTTCGTGACCAACGAATTGACGGACACGGTCCGTCACGAAAGCTATCTGACCCTATTCATTCCGATGACGCCGAATCCCACCGCGGGCTTTTTTCAGATGGTTCCCGTCGGCTCGGTTCGGGAAACAACCTGGACGGTCGATCAGGGGATTAAGATTATTTTAAGCGGTGGACTACTGGCGCCACGCGAGTTTGACTTCGGTAAGGAGCCGGATAGTGGCCCCGAGAGTTGTCCGGGTAGCCTGGGCGATCAAGCCGGTAGGAAAGCTTGAAGAATTGCCCGGCGGACGGACACGATTTACCTATGCCCGGGCCCGGTTGAGCCGGCAGGGGGGCCGGCCTATCTCGCCGATCTTGCCCTTGCGGACGCAGCCCTGGCAGCCCAAGGGGCTTCATCCCTTTTTGGGGTAGCCTTCACGGGTCCCGATGACTATCGGGATTCGCCCGCCGTAACCCGTCGCTGCGGTTTACTCGCCCGCGACGATCTCCGGGCTAGGAACCAGAGACCGCGAGCACCTCATAGCCTCAAGGTCGCCGTGGGCGACTAAAGCGCAGGGCGGGGTCGGGTTCGTACCCCAATCCCACCACCGGTAAACCGGCGGCGTAACTGTTCACGGGCCTGAACCTGGCCCCGCGCTGATCCCGATGACCACCGGGAGGGCCATGAGGTACGCGCGCTTCTTAGTTCATAGCCCGGAGTCTCGGCGTGCCGGGAACGGGCGTGGCCGCACTTGGCGCCCCGGCCCGTGAACGATTACCTTTTTTGAACATCTGCTCCCAGAGGGATGGCTGCTGGAAGTCACCTCAAAAAATTAAAGATCGTCAAAGAGGACGAGTTCGGCTTGCTCCTGACCACATGCGCTGATGGCGTGGGAGCGGTCGAAATTCAGCCGGACACGGAAGCTTGATCATGGCGATATGCGGAATCCACAGAGGATCAGATTCGCAAATTGTACCGGATATTGCTCTTTTGCTGGTGGGCCGGCAACGGCGACCTGCAGCTCAAAAATATGTCCCTCCGGACGGGACTGGATGGAAAGCGGCATCTGGGCGTGACAATTTTTCAGGGAGCGGCCGGCACGGGCACACCGCCCACCACATTCCGGGGCCTGGGGTCGGAAAATGGGGCGAGGAGTTTTAACCGCATCGGGTCGCCACGGGCGACTAAACTTAGGGACATCGCTGGCTACGTGACACTGGTTTCGAGGAGGCGGGGTTGGGGATCGCCGGAGAATCCCGCTCCCCGAAAAATTGTCACACCCCGGCATTTGGCGTTGGTCTACGATCGGGTGAATACGCGGTTAGGTTATCGCCAGCGATGACCCCCTGGCGATCCCCATCCTGGGACGACGAAAGAACCTGACCCGTCGAACGTGGCTCGAATTCGCCGCTTATTGCGGGCTGCCCAAAGAGGTTGGCGCTGGCATTATTACCGCCGCAATCGACGCGCTGCGAAGCTGCACCGAGCTGATTCGCCGTTGCCGTCTTCCCGCAGCGGAGAAAGAAAGACACGAAGCGATCCTTGTGGAAAATACCCGTATCCTGACGAAGGCGGTTACGCGGAAGGGTGCGTCAACATGACATCCAGCTTGCGGCGAATGGTGGCTTCGCGGCCGGCGACGCTGAGCACGTCGCACTCGCTGCCTAAAATAAATGGATGGCCCACCTGCGTCATCCGCCGGGTCAGTTCGTTCGTCCACTGCGCCACCCTGGCGGCGGGCATGCTTTCATCCGAATAAAAAAGCTTGGTGGGCAGGTTGCCGTAGAGCACTATGCTGCGCGGTAACAGGGCCGCATCGTGCCAGAGGCAGCGCGAGGAGCCCAGGCTCAACAAGGCCGGATCCAGGGCCCTGAAACTGGCCACCATGGCGTCGGTGAGGTCGCCACAACAGTGGAAAAACAGGTCCACGCCGCGGCGTTGCAGCAGGTCCAGGACGCGGCGGTTGGCGGCCAGGACATAATGCTCCCAAACGTTGCTGCCCGCTTCCATCTGCCGAGGGGAAAAATAACAACGGTTCGCCGCCGGTTCCGCGATGAAGATAGCGGCTGCTCCGGCCTGGGCCTGGGCCTCAACGTAGCGCAGCACCATACGAATCGCCAGTTCCGCGGCCAGGTCTAACGTCGCCACGTCTTCATCTTCGGCGGCGGTCAAGCCGCTGCCGGCCAGGAATAATGGCGTAATGGGGTCAACGAGCAATTTGGACATCAGGCTGACGGGGCCAATGCTCATGCCGATGGGAAAATAGCGGCCCACGCCCTGGTCGGCGAGAATTCGAAGCGCCTGAATATTCGCCTGCATGCGGCGCGGCCAAGGGTGCGACAGATTGGCCTGGAACCGCTCCAGCAGCACGGGATCTGGACGCGGCGGAAGGTGCCATGTGCCGGCGTCATCGGTCACGCCGAGCATTTCCATCAGGGCGCATTTCTCCAGCGTCAAGTCCATGATCGGAAAGGCCAGCGGGGTGTGATAGGCATCCGCTGCCTCCATCAGCACCGTGGCCAGCCGCGCCGCATCGTTTAAAATCACGCCATGGTCGGGGTGTTGTTTAAGAATCAGATCTGCGCCGATGGGCAGGCGCGCCCCGGCCGCGGCCAAATCCAGATAAAATGTCCGGTCCATATTATTTCAGGTCCCCACTGCCATCAGAGGAGCTTCACCGCCCTCGACGGCCCTAAAAATCATTATATCAGGTCATGTCTGAAAGACCAAAGTGTCGCGCCGCATGCCAGCGATTCCGCAGGGCGGGTCGCTAAAACCGACAGGACAGCGGGTTGGGCGGTTTTGAGGCCAGAGGCAGATTCGCAGGGGCGTTTTTCGGCGGGGTGGACG
>JAJYFE010000060.1 GCA_021785435.1 Planctomycetota bacterium | reverse complement strand
TGCAGCACCTCCTTGCGATACACGGCCGTGGGGGCCACCCCCAGCACCAGCCCTTCTCCGGGCAATTCCCGAATTTGGCCCCGGCGCACCAACAGGGCCGGTTCATGCCCGGCCGAACAATAAGTCAACCGGCGCTGCGCGAAATCCAATGTCCCGTACCAGAGGGTGACAAATTCATTGCTGCGCGTGTCCGCCACCAAGGCGCGGTTCACGCGGGCGATGACTTCATCGAGATCGTAAATGTCGTAGGCATGGGCGCGAATGCCCGCACGCACCGAGGCCATCAGCAGCGAGGCCGGCAGGCCTTTGCCGACCACGTCGCCGACCGTGATGCCCACGCCGCCGCCACCGAAGGGGATGAAATCGTAAAAGTCGCCGCCCAGCTCGAAACACGGCACGTAGAGCGCGGACAAATCAAAACCGGGAGCCGGCGGGGCCTGGGCGGGAATCATGCGGCGCTGCACTTCCGCGGCGATTTGCACCTGACGGCGCAGCCGTTCCTTGTCCAGCGCCTCCTGCTGCAGGCGCGCATTTTCAATGGCCACGGCCGCCTGGCTGGCGATGGACTGGAGCAGCTTGCTTTCAAATTCCGAAAATTCCCTGCGGACCGCGGTGTAGATGCGTAGCACGCCGATGGGCCGGCCCCTGTACTGCAGAGCCGTGGACAGCAACGAGACGATCCCTTCGCGCTGGCCGTCGAGCGGATAGGCGATCCGCGGATCGCTGGCCATGTCCGCCACGTAAACGGTTTCCCCCGCCAGGACCTGCCGATCCACGCCGCTCTGGCTAAGCAGGATCGGTCCCTTGGCCAGATACGCCGCCGACAGGTTAAAGACGCTTTTAATCACCAGCTCGTCGCGCTGCTCATCGAGCAGGCGCAGGGAACAAGCCTTCACTGCCAAAGTTCGGGCGACCGCTTCCGTGACCGAGTCCAGCGTCGCCTGCAGACCGCGGGCGCCGCTTAGTATCATCGATATATTAAACAGCGTCGATAATTCCGTGATGCGGCGGCGCAACTGCATTTCCTGGGCGCACAGGCGGGCCAGGGCGTTGGCCAGCAGGTGCAGGAACTGCACGCTGGCGGCGCGCTGCGTCAACGTCTCTTCCTGGATGCTCGCCAGCAGGCTGCGCACCTGGGCGGGTAGCAGGTTCAATTTCTCCGCCAGTTCCTTGATGCGGGAGGTCCGCACCGGCGCTGGCTGGGATGGCTCAATGACCAGGTTGCCCAGCCGCACGCCCGCCACCTCAATCGGAGCGGAAAACGGTTGCTCCAGGGTGCTGTCACCTTTCTGTTGGCGGGCCTGCGCGATTGCGGCCGAGCGGGTTTGAAAACGCTTGCTGATGGTGGTCTGCGTCAGTGGCCGGCCTTGCGTATCCAGAATGGTTGCTTTCAGCCGGGCCACCGACGCCAGAGCATCCTGAATATCCTGGAGCGTGGCGGCGTCGATGTAGTCGGTCAGGCGAGCACTGGACGGCGCTACCCCATCCGTTAAATCGGATGCCGCTCCGAACGGCGGCGTTTCCGGGAACGGCGACACCAGCGGCTCCATCCCGGGCGCCTCCGGCGCGCCAGACCCGACCCTAGCCGCCGACGGCGTTACAACGGCGCCTTCCGGGGCCGGCCGCGGTGGTTCCTGTACACGGTCGCTAGCTGGGCCACCAACCATTCAGCGCTGTCCCACTCCATCCTGGACGTGCCCGGACGGCGCCGAAGCTGGCGGCGAATCATGTCCCGCGCTGGGGGCGACCGGCGCGACCCACGCCTGTTGGAATCGCTCCGGCCAGGGTCCGCCCGTTTTCCAGGCCGCCCAGACCCGCAGCGTTGCTCTTAGCTGCTTCTGGCGGTCGAGCTGATAATCCAGCCACGCCAGTAAAAAAGCCCCGGTGTCGTTGTGCGCCCGGACCAGACGGCTTAATTCCCGTCTGGCCGCACGCACGCTGGCCGCGGGGAGCAGATTCGCCAAATGACAGCGCACCGCAGTCAGCTCCGGATGCAAAAGGAAAACCGACTGTAAGTTGTACCGGGCGCTGGCATACAAGCCGGCGGCCACCTGCGCGATCGCCTGCCCGATGACCGGCAGGGGGTTGGCGGGCTGCGCGTCAATCGCGTTCTGATAAGCCGCGGTGGCGTCGAAAAAGCGGCCTTGGCGCAGGAGCCGCTGGGCCTGGGCCATCGTCTTGTCAAATCCATTGTGCCCGGCGCCAACCAGGCGGTTCAGCGCGGGTACGCGACGTCCCGCCTGCAGCTGCCGTCGCAGCACCGGCGTCATCCCCCCCGCGCCATTCGTGGCGCTGCCGCCCAACCCGCCACCGGACGGCGCCGTAGTCCGGGCCGCCAGTGGGACTATCGGCAACCCCGTGATGGGGTCAATGCGCAGCACCTGCGCCGCTTCTGGATTCACCGGCGCCAAGGTGGTTTCTATCAGCGCAGGCCGGCCCGGCAAGCCGGGACCGGAAATATGCCGCCGGCGTCCGCTGGCCAATTCCCGCAGTAGTTGCTGGTAAAGATTGCCCCGCGGAGGCCGCCCCAGGCGTTGCACCATGGGCTGTCCAAGTCGGTGCGCGGGCACCCCCGCCAGAACCTGCTGGTTAAGCGGCCGAGCGCGGACCTTGTGGATTACCGTTTCATCGGATTTAAAACGCGGTTCACCGCGATTTATCCCCACGGCGGGGGAGGACGGCAGACCGGTCTGGCGCACGGGGAAAAGCCTGTTCCCCTGAACGAACCATCGTGGTTGCTGCACTTGAAGCTGACGCCAACCGAACAAGGGGCTGACCACCGCGCCCGGAAGCGATGTCTCCTGGGCCGCATAGCCCGGGGCCGCCGCCTGAGCCGGCCAGGCGCTGTAAGCGGCGTAGGGCGCCGCACCCAGGATTGCTGGATGGGTGTGGATCGGCCCAGCCCAGCCGTTGGGTGGAATGAATATCGATTGGCCCCAGGCTGCGGCGTTCGGCGGCAGCAACAAAGCTGAGTTGATGGTGCTCTGGCTGTAGCCGGTATTGTTAATTACGCTGGAACTCGGGGCACCGGCGCTGATCGCGGAAACACGGCCTAGTTCCACGGCGGCAGGGGTTGCGGGTAAACCAAACTGAAATGGACGTAACACCGGAATGCGGGCGTAGCTTGTGCCGCCTCCCGGCAGAGTCACCGGCACCACCTGATAGCTGACGTGCTGGCCAGGATTCATCGCTCCCGCCGCGTTGAAGGTTCCGTAGACGCCAGGATTGGCCGGCACATAGCCAGGCACGGGGGTGTTGCTGCCCCCGCTGCCCACCTGGTTATTCGCATCCAGGGCATTGCCCGTTTGCACAACCCCCTGCGCTGAGGCTATCGGCCCGACCCGAAACATACCGACCGCCAGCGACGTCGCGACCAGAAGCAGATGCAGCGGCCGGAGGCTGAATGATCCGGTCAGCGCCGGGGCTATCGTCCGATGTAGGGAAATCTTAGCGCGGCGAAGCCGCAACCAAATAGATAGTTCCCGGTTCACACGGAGGCGGATCCGCTTCGGCGGACTCTGCCGGGGGTGGATTCTCCGCTGGAAACCGGAGATTCTCTGCGGGCCAAAATCTTCGCGCGGCGCGAAGAAACCCGGAGATTGTGGCATAGAAGGCTCTCCTCGGGACAGGCTGGCCTACTGTTCCTGCTGTTCGCCCGGTCGAGAGACGGGGGGCTTTATCGAGTCGCCTGAACGCCTCGGTGGCGACCGGTCCGATACCATTCTATTATAACGTGATGTCCCCCGTGGGGGCACTAAGCATGGGTTTAGGCCTTGGCGGAGCTGGTGGACGGAGCCTTCTTGGGCGCCGGTTTATTTTTCCGGGCTTGGCGCCAAGCCCGGTGCACGTGGCGATACTGCACCGCCATGCCAAGGAGCGAGCCCCCGATAAAAATCCAGACCGGGTGCAAATGCCGCCAGGCCCACCACGTCGTTGTGCGGTCCATCCACCGGCCCAGAAGCGCTAGCGCCGCCAGGATAAGCAAAAACCCGAGGCAGGAACCCGCGACAAGACTGGTGGCCCGTGAAAAGATCACCCCCACCAAAAATACCACCAACGCGACAGCCACGCCCAACGCCAGGATTTCGTTGCGCTGGCCGGCGGGACGTCGTATGAGTTGTGTCCATAAGCCCAACCACATGGCCTGCGCCCTTTTCAACCACGCCACGGAAGGGCGGGATGCCACCCCGGCGGCGGGGCGAGCGGTTTTTGGGGCCGCGGCCGGATTCGTCTGGCCCAATGTGGATCGAGGCCCTGTCACGGCGCCAGGCAGTGGCGCCACGGCCGGGGACGGCGGCCTCCATACGCCCTGCCGCCAAGCCAAGGTCCCCACCGCCAATGCCGCCACGAAACCCGCCAAAAGCAACGCCTGAATTACACGAAAACCTGCGGCGCCCAACGCGGCCCCAGCTGCCGCCCCGATCAATACCATCAGCCCAAGCGCCAGAACAGGATGCCACAGCAACGGCGAGACGTATCCGATCACCGCTCCGACCGCCGCGATCAACAGACTAATCAACACGCGAGCGGCATGGATCGATTCCACCCACAATATCGCCCCCAGCACCAACATGCCGCCGACGACCAGCGCCAGGGCCAGCGAAGGATGATCAAAGTCAGGCAAGTACATGGCTTCCGCCCCCCCGCCGCCAACTTTCCCCAAAATCGTTATTATACCGCTGGCGGTTTACAAAGGATACCCATGGATCAAGAGTGGTTGGATCTGATCAAGGCCAAAACCGGTGGCGGTACGGCCGGTGGCCAAGATCGTCAGACGGCTGACGTCCAGATTGTTTTCGCCGACCCGGTGGCCGGGCGGATCGAAATTGTCAGCCCCGGCGAGCCTGCAGCCTACACGCTCAAACCGTTGGCGGGGCTGTATGGCCGCGGCGTTAACGCGGAGACCATCGATCCCCAATCGGACGATTACCTGCCGCTGCTCTTGGCCATTGAGGGAAGTATTCTCCACTATTTCAGCGCCCATGCGGATCTGACGGACAGCCAGGTTTTGTCGATGTTGGAACGCCTGGCGATGAAACCGGAGATGTCAGTGGAAAAGGATCCCCCCGCCGCGGAGGTGCAGATGTCATTACGGCTCCTGCTAAGCGCGCATGACTATTCCCGCTGGGACGTGCAGCGCGCCCTGCGGAAAATCATCAAGTCCGTGCAACGGCACGCCCGCGATGCCGGCCCGCGCAGCTATCTGCGCTTCATTCGCGCTCACTTGCCGTAGAGCCGGTGAATCCAGGAACCCGGATAGTAAAACGACAGGATATAAGATGCGGAATGACCGGCCAGCGCCAAGGCTTGGGCGCCCCATTGCGATAGCCCCACGCCGTGGCCAAAGCCATGTCCATCCACCAGCAGGATATAGCGGCCCTCGTCACGGATCTTAAAAAAGGAGCTTGGTGGTGCGGGAACTTTTCGTTGCGGATACAAAGCCAGCGCCAGGCGGAATTCTTCCGCCCGCATCTTTCCCACGTGGCCATCAAGGTCGGTGACCGTGATAATCATGGGCCGCCCGGTGGCGGCATTGCGCCGTGTGATGCGCACCGATGCGAGCGGACCGAGGTCCGCCAGGTAGGGCAGAGCGTTGCGCCGGCCCCACCATTGAATCGCCCTGGTCAAAAAGGCCTTGGAATAACGCCGGGATCCCCAGGAAAAGAGTGGACAATTCGCATCGAGTGTCCCGGTAACGCGATTGACCAGCGGACGCACGGGCCGATCCCCCCAGGCCGCGGCGGCGCTTTGCGAAGCCCCGCCGTTACAGGCGGAATAGTAAGCGCAGAAAATGCCGGCTCGACCATCTTGCCGGGTGTACAGCACCTCGCCGCGGGTGAGGGCCACCGCCTGCAGGGCACGCGGAGTTTCTGCGGCGCGACCACCATACACCTGGGAGTTAGGTCCACCAGTGACATCCCAGGCGTGATCCCGGCCGAAAGTCTGCATCTGATACAGCGCATAAGTGCGCGCCGCGATGGCCTGGGCCCGATACGTGGCGGGCGCCCAGTTGCGGTACAACTCGCGTGCCAACACCCCGGCCAGATAATCCTCTAACGGCAGCACATTGACGGCGACGTATCTCCCGTCCGCCAGATGCAGGATGCGGATCCGGCCATCGTAAAGCCGGGGGTTAATCCAGGGCGCTTCCGCTAGTTCGCCCGTGATGCGCACGCGAATCCACGGCTGGGCGATGCGGCTCGGCAGGGCTATCACCGGCGGGTACGCCGCTCCGAGAATACGCGGCTTCGGCAGAATCGCTGGCACGGCGGGATATGCGGTCGGTACCGGCGGCGCGACTGGCGGCATGGTGGTGGGCGGCGGCGGCGGTGACGGCAGAACCGACAGCCCGGAGGGGGCGCCCTGGGGCCGGCAACCCGCCAAAAGCAGCAGGCACGCCACAGCGCAGAGGATGATTCCCGCCCGGCATTGAGAATTCAAGATCACACTTTCCTTAGCGTTATCCCCAAACCGAGCAGTTTCTTTTTGATCTCCTCCAGGGTGGCGTCGCCAAAATTTTTTATTTCGCCCAGTTCGGCTTCCGTCCGCACCGCCAGATCGGCCACGGTGGAAATGTTCAATTGCGACAGGGGGTTGATGCAACGGCCGGGCAATCCCAGTTCGCCGATGGGTTTATTCAGCACCGATTCCGACACATTGGCCGCCACCATTTTAAGCAGTTCGCGCCGCTGCGCCTGCAGGGACGCCTCGGCCGCCTGACCGATCCGCAGCCCTTTTTTCGCCAAAATCTGCTTGATTTCCTCCACGGTGGTTTCACCGATATTCTTGTGGTTGCGCATCTGCGCTTCCGTCGTCCGCAACAGATCGCCCAGGGTCTGCAAATTCATGGATTGCAGGCCCTTACGGGCGCGAACCGAAAGCTCAAAATCCGTGACCGGCGTTTCCAAAAGCAGATTCCGCGGAAGCGTGCGCTTTTCCGTTTCATCCTCCACTTCCATGTCCAGCGAGCCTTCCACGTGACGGTAATACATGCGGCCCTGAACATGTCTTGGCTTGGCGCTCAACAGACGATACAGGCATTCTTCCGCGTCGTCATAGCGGCCCAGGTCCTGATACAATACAGACAAATTCAGCAGGACTCCCTCCCGCACAGGCCGACGCCTGGCCAGGGACTCATAGAGCTCCACCGCCGCTTCATCTTCGCCTACCAGGTCCAGATACCAAGCCAGTTTGAACGTGATTTCATCCTGGTGGGGATCCAGGGCATGCGCTTTTTCGAGTTTGTCCAACAGCGCCTGGTTCAAGCTGCCGGACGCTGCCGACTTCATTGCCTGTTCATACAGGACCTTGGCGCCGGCGCTATCCCGGGCCGGTGCGGATTCGGAGGCTCCCCGCGTTTTGGTGGTGGCCATGATCATCGATTTCTCATCCCCTGAAGCAACCGGACGGCCCGACTTCCATACAGGCCTGGCCTGGCTGCTGCACCACGAACCCTTTTTTATACCACCCCCGCCCTGCGACGGCAAGCCCACGCCTTTTATTTCCGGTTCCAGCTCCTGATCTTGCTCCGGTTCTTGATTGGAAGCCTTTCCATCAGGATCAGGATCAGGACGCCCATCGCTGGGGGTATTTTAGGAGGCAGGCCGCCGCCAAGACATTTGGGGCTTTGGCTTTGGCTTTGGCGCTGCGGGCCGGCGTTCGCCAAAAAAATCCGGCCACACCCTTTTCGGCAAAGGATCTGCACCCCTTCTCCACATTCTTGGCGGGTCGATTATAATAACGGGTCTTGGGGACTCCCTTACGAAAGAGAGTGCTATGGCGGATATTGAGAAAACGGTGATCATTGGTTCCGGCCCGGCGGGTTGGACCGCGGCGCTCTACGCCGGCCGCGCGAATCTGCACCCACTCGTCCTCGCTGGAGATGGCCTGACGCGGGAGCGCATGCCCGGCGGCCAGTTGATGTTTACCACCGAGGTTGAAAATTATCCCGGTTTTGTCGACGGTGTCGACGGCCAAAAGATGATGGCGGTGCTGCAGAAGCAGGCCGAGCGTTTCGGCGCCCGGGTGCACAATGTTTTTGTGGTCCGGGTGGACCTTGGTGCGCGTCCATTTCGACTCTGGCACGTCAACGAACTGGGAGGCGAAGAAGAGAAGCTGCTGCAAACGCAGAGTGTGATTATCTGCACCGGCGCCAGAGCCAATTACTTAGGCTTGGAAAGCGAGCGGCGGTTTGAAAACAATGGCGTGTCCGCCTGCGCGGTATGCGATGGCGCCCTGCCGCGCTTCCGCGACCAGCCGGTGGCCGTCGTCGGCGGCGGCGATTCCGCGGTGGAGGAAGGGACCTATCTGACCAAATTTGCCAGCGTGGTATACCTGGTCCACCGGCGCAGCGAGCTACGCGCCAGCAAAATCATGGCCCAGCGGGCCTTGTCGAATCCCAAGATTAAACCGGTTTGGAATACGGTGGTGGAGGAAGTGCTTGGCAACGACAACACCGGCGTCACCGGCGTGCGGATTAAGAATGTGCAGACCGGTCAGCGTACCACCCTGGAATGCCGCGGCCTGTTCGCAGCAATCGGCCACACGCCGAACACCACTTTCCTGGAAGGACAGTTGGAATTGAACGCCAAGAAATATATCGTGCTGAAGGACCCCTTCCGTTCCTGGACCAGCGTGGAGGGCGTATTTGCTGGCGGTGACTGCTGCGATCCGGTGTATCGCCAGGCTATTACCGCCGCCGGCATGGGCTGCAAGGCCGCCATCGACGCGGAGCGCTGGCTGGCCGAACAAGGCATATTGTAGAGACGGTGTCCCGCCGCTTAAAGCGGGACGGCGCCTGGAAGCACCCTGCGGGCATGGAACACAGAACCAACAACATGAAACGACGCGACGAACTTCGTAATATCGCGATTATTGCCCACGTGGACCACGGTAAAACCACCCTCGTCGATGCCCTGCTGCGCCAATCCGGCATGTTCCGCGCCGGCCAATTAGCCGACCATACGCTGATTCTCGACAATAACCCGCTCGAGCGCGAGCGTGGCATTACCATCCTCGCCAAAAACGTGGCGATGAACTACACCGACACCAAAGGCGTCTCCCGCAAAATCAACATTATTGATACCCCCGGCCATGCCGATTTCGGTGGAGAAGTGGAGCGGGTGCTGAAAATGGCGGATGGGGTGCTGCTGCTGGTGGATGCCTTCGAAGGGCCTATGCCGCAGACCCGCTTTGTCCTGAAAAAAGCGTTTCATTACCACCTGAAACCCATCGTGGTGATCAATAAGGTGGACCGGCCCGACGCCCGACCCAATGAGGTGCTTAACGAAGTGTTCGATCTGTTCGTGGAATTACAGGCCGATGACGATGCCCTGGACTTCCCGGTGGTGTATGCGTCCGGGCGCGACGGTTACGCCTGCCTGGAGGCCGGCGGGCCCCATACCGATATGCGCCCCCTGCTGGAAACGATCGTTCAGAAACTTCCCGGCCCCGTGGCGGATCTGGATCAACCGCTGCAGATGCAGGTGACCAATATCGACTACAACGAATATGTCGGCCGGATCGGCATCGGCCGCGTGTTCAACGGCTATCTGCGACGAGGCGAGAAAATCGCGCTGGTGAAACGCAATGGAAAAGTGGAAGCGCACACCACGGCGGACCTGTTCCTTTTTGCCGGGTTGAACCGCACCAAAACCGAACACGTGGAAGCTGGCGATATCTGCGCTGTGGTGGGCATTGAGGATGTGGACATTGGCGACACCATCGCCGCGCCGGAACACCCCCAGGCCCTGCCGCTGATTGATGTCGATGAACCAACCTTAAGCATGATCTTCAGCGTCAACGACTCGCCGTTCGCCGGACGCGAAGGCAAATTCGTGACCAGCCGCCACCTGCGCGAACGGCTGTACCGTGAATTGCAGAGCAACGTGGCCCTGCAGGTGGAGGACACCGCCTCGCCTGACGCCCTGCGCGTCAGCGGGCGCGGCCTGCTGCACTTGGGCGTGCTTCTGGAAAACATGCGCCGGGAAGGCTACGAACTGCAGGTGGGTAAGCCGAAGGTGATTTTTAAGCAGGTCAACGGCCATAAGTGTGAGCCGGTGGAAACGTTGGTCGTGGATGTGCCCGAACGGTTCGTGGGCGCGGTGATGGAAGGAGTCGGCAATCGGCGGGGAGAGCTTACCCGCCAGGACACCAAGGGGACGATGACCCACCTGGAGTTCACGATCCCGGCGCGGGGCCTGATTGGTCTGCGCACGCGGCTGCTGAACGCCACCCAGGGCGAGGCCGTCATGCATCATAATTTCTATGATTACCAGTTCATCCGTGGCGCCTTGCCGGGCCGGCAGAATGGCGTGATGGTGAGCATGGAAAACGGCGCCGCCAATGCGTACGCGCTCGACACGCTCCAGGAACGCGGAACGATGTTTGTCCAACCCGGCGACGCGGTGTACGAAGGGATGATTGTCGGTGAATACAACAAGGACAACGACATCACGGTCAATGTGTGCCGGCAAAAGCGGTTGTCCAATATGCGCACAACCGCCAGCGACAAAAACATCATCTTAAAGCCCCCGCGGGATATGTCCTTGGAAATCGCGTTGGAATATATTGAAGATGATGAACTGGTGGAAATAACCCCGCGGGCGATCCGGCTGCGCAAGCGCTATTTGAAAGAAACCGAGCGGAAACGCTTTAGCCGTGCGGAGACGCCGGCGTAGTTGCAGGTTGAAGGTTCCAGGTTTCTGGACTTGGTCGCGGAGATCCGACCTAAAGCCCGGAGAGTTGCGCAATTGACATCCGCGATCCTGGTGCGTGTTCCCCGCCCGATGCTTCAGGCCAGATGCTCGATACCCCATGCTACACGCTCCATGGCCGCTGCGGAAACTTGGAACCTAAGACCTAAAACCGGCCTCGGCCCAATGCTGGCTGCGGATCTCCAAGGCTTCGTCCATGCCTGGAATTGATGTACACAATCATTTTTTACCGGCCATCGATGATGGTTGCCGCACCTTCGAAGATTCCCTGACCTGCGTGCGGACGATGATGGCGCATGGCTACGATCGTTTTTTCCTTACGCCGCATATGGGCACGAAGGAATTTGGCACGCTTACACCCGCGCCCCTGCGCCGCGCGGTGGCGCGGTTTCGCCGGCGGATGGCCCAGGAGGGCGTCAGCGCCGCGTTCCGCGCCGGTGGGGAGCTGCGGCTGTCACCGCGTATCCTGGAGTGGAACGACCTGTCCGCAGTGCCCACCTACGGCGGCAATACGTCTTACTGCCTGGTGGATTTATGGGAGCCGGATTGGCCGCCTTGGGCTGATGCGGCCATGGCCTGGCTGCAAGGGCGGGGCCTGACCGTCATTTTGGCCCATCCGGAGCGGATGAAATGCCTCCAGGATGATCCCGGTTTCATTGAGGTATTGGCCCGACGCGGAATATTATTCCAGGGCAATTTAGGTCCGCTCGGCGGCTCGGAATCCGACGCCATTCGCCTTCTGGCCGAACGATTCTTACAGGATGGCCGCTATTTTCTTCTCGGCTCGGACTGCCACCGTCCCGAGCACTTGCCCACTCGCCTGGCCGGTCTTCAGCGGGCCTTGGAACTGGTCGGCTCCGCAACACTGGAAACGCTGACCACAACCAACGCCTCACAGTTATGGGTATAGGCCGCCGTTAACGAGTCCGTGTGCCGAATGGTTCGAGTAATTGGCGGTTCGATGAGAGCGCCCGTTTCTACGAACTTGTTGCGCCGCGAACTACCGAGAAATACTTCCGGTTCACCGGAGTCCAGCGCGTTGGCCAAGTGCGATTGGTGAAATGCAATACGACAACATGCCCTCCTCGATGGCGCCTTGGGTAACGAAATTGACGATCTGAACCGCCCGCGACTGGCCCAACCGGTGAACGCCGGTCGATGCGCTGTTCCAGCACCGCCGGACTCCACGACAACTCGAGAGTCACGACCACCGAGGCGGCATGTTGCAGGTTCCGCCCCCCATCCCCGGCGTCGGTGGAGAGAAACGCCCGATACTTTTCGTCGCTGCGAAAGCGATCGAGCCGTGCTGGCCGCTGGTTGCCCGGCACACCGCCACGGAACAGCGCGTGCTGCCAGCCGCGATGTTCTATCCGCCGCACGAGCAGTCGTGCATTCGCAGCCACTGGCTGAACACGACCACCTTGGTATCCAGGCATTGAAAAAGATCGTCCAGAAACGCGGTCAACTCATCCGCCTTGAAGTCCAAGACGGAACGCTGTTCCAGCCGATCGGTGCTGTCGCAGCTCATCCGCGTGTTCCGCAAGGCCACCAGTTTTCATCCGACAATTTTTGTTGTTCGCGTGCAGGCGCATAGGATCGGCCTCGGAGAGAAATTTATACCCCCACCACTTGGTCACGATCCGGACGATACTATCCCTGTTTTCATCCGGCAATTTTTGTTGTTCGGGCGTCATCGGGACAAGAACATTCTTGTCCCAACCGGCGGGCAGCTCATGGGCGGCCAGATCTTTTGTGCGTCGAATCAGGAAGGGCGCCAGCGTGCGGCCGATGGCGTCCAGTTTCTTATCACCTTATCACCCACGACTTTACCCGTTTCCGGCTTGCGGATGGGATGGTTCGTCAGGAATTGAAACGTCGGCCCCAGCCAATGCTGATCCACAAATTGCACGATGAAAATCAATTCTTCCAAGTGGTTTTCCAGCGGCGTTCCCGTGAGTACAATGGCATAAGGCGTGGATCCGCTTCACGCATCGGGCGACGATGGTGTTCCAGTTTTTGATGCGCTGCGCTTCATCCAGGATCACCAGGTCCGGCCTCCAACGTGCGATCAGGTCGAGGTCTCGACGAACGGCAGCCCCCCCGAGTCCACGACCCCGTCGCGCCCCCCGCGCGACGGGAGGCCCTGTCATCGCCGCTATTTTCAAGACAGTTCCGCCCAGCGGCCGGCAGGAAGGACCGCGTTGAACTTTAATCACGTATTATATATATGTTGATACGTATGCGGTCTATCACCTCGTATGATTCCCCGGCCCGGCGCCGCGTCAGTCTGCGGGCCGCCGAAACCACCCCCGCCCCGCCATCAGATTTTGTTCCAGAGTCGCAGCCGCACTGGGTCGAGACCCCGCTTTCCGGCAGGTTGTCGATAAGCCATAACTAACGCTGCCGTCGGAAGTTACGTAATATTTTAGCCGCCGGCGATGCACTTTCAGAAATAGGTCTTGACAGCGCCTTGCAAAGTAGATAGAATCTCTTATAATAAAATACCAATAGGATAAGACAGTGATGTCCAAGAATGCGTGAGCCGATACTAAAACGAGAAAGTTTATCCCGGCAGATCATTCCGATCTTGCGCGAGGAGATTCTCACCCACCGCCAGCCGGGCCAGCGTCTTGAACCGATTGAACAGATGGCCAAACACTTCAGCGTCAGTTTTCCCACCATGCGCGAAGCCTTAAGTGTGTTGGAGCAGGAAGGCCTGGTCGAGCGCCACGTTGGCCGCGGCACCTTCGTCGGCGATCTAAACAAGAGCCGGCATGTGGGGGTGCTGGCGGAGCAGGATATTTCCGATCCGAGGATATCGTACTTCTATCGCCGCACGCCCCAACGCGTGGTCCATTTTCTGCGGGCCAACGGTTGGCCCGTGCGGTTATATGCCGGCCATCTCGCCCCCGACGACGAATCTCTCCGCCCGCTTACCTGCACGGACTTCCTGGAGGCGGTGGAACGCCGCCGCCTTAGTGGCGTGGCGGCTTTCGCGCCGGACCATACCTTCAGCCCATGGCTGGAGTCACTGCGAAAGCAGGGTGTACCCGTAGTGGGATTAAATCCGGTGTGTGAACACCGGGTCCGAGTGGACCATGCGGAACTCGGGCGCAAGGGGGGGGAGTACCTGCTTCGCCAGGGTCGGCGGCGTATTGCCCTGCTGGATTACGACTCGCCCCTCGGCGGCCGCTTGCCGCATACAGAGGGTTTTCAGGCGGCCATGGCTGCGGCCGGCCTGGAGCTTAATCCCGATTGGACTCGCCACGACTCGCACCCCTGCGCCCCTGGGGCGGGCTGGGAGGAGTTCCGAGCGATATGGATCAACGGTCGCACCAAGCCCAACGGCCTGTTGATTTGCGATGACAATCTTTTCCCGGGCGCGGCCATGGCCATTCTACAGCTAGGCATCCGCGTGCCGGAAGATCTGTTGGTGGTGACGCATTGGAACAAAGGCTCGCCCATGGCGGTTCCATTCCCGGTAACGAAGCTACAGTTCGCCCCTGATCACCACGCCCGGGTGATGGGCGAAATGCTTATCAAGCTGGTGCGCCGCGAGCCGGTGGCGAACCATCACGTGGTGCTCTCCTGCGAACTGCTGGAACCAGAGGCGGCGGAGCCGCAAGTATATAGCCGCCGGCTTGCCGGCGGCCACGAAGTAAATGTGGCGCTTGACGGAGGCAGGAGCGCTCCGTAGCCGGTCGGAGGGTCGCCCCCATGGAGACCGGGGTCCCACCCGCCGTTGCGAACGCGCCCCGGGCGGTCCGGTGGCAGGGCGACGGCGCACGGTCGCCACGGCGACTAAATTGTGGCCGACGGTCGACCGCTGAAAGTTAAATGGCGAATGTTTTTTGAGGAGTCCCGTCATGTAGACACAGCAAAGTCATCCGCATAGTGGTTCCACTTGGGAAATCCCAAAGGGTCGCCGTTCGTAGAGTCGCTACGGCGGCAGTTTACCTTTTTCAAAGGAGTCACTCATGTTCAGTTCACGGAAAACGGATCGCGGGGTCCCGATAGCCATCGGGACGAACTTAACCCTGGAAACTGGTAATACTGGCTCTCTTTTAAAGGAGATTACGATGAGAGCGTATCGAACCATGCAAAGCGTAGTCGAAACCGCGTTGTCCCCCATTGTATGGATCCTTAGTTGTGTGGCCCTGCTGCTGAACTCCATGGTGCTGAGCCTGGCCCGGGGACTGGGCGCCTATGGCGACCTGGAATCCCTGGTCAGCCGAGTGGGACTCCGATCGTGGCGACGCCGTTTCAGAGGCGCGTTGGCCTTTACGCTGATCGAGCTGCTGGTGGTGATATCAATTATAGCTATATTGATATCTATACTTCTACCAGCCTTGGCGAAAGCCCGGGAGCTGGCCAACCGGGCCGTCTGCATGGCCAACGTGCGCGGGATCATCCAGGCCATGGCGACGTATGCTCAGTCCAACAATGGTACGTTCCCGGTGACGCCGGCGCAGGTCGGGTGGCCATTCTACACCAATACGCCGGAGGGCCTCTACGGGACCCTACACGCGCCACCTCCGAACACATTTACCGCGGAATCGATGGTCCAGTATCTGTACAAGGAAGGGGCGGGCAGCGGCTATCTTTACGGCAATGAGCCGGAGGCCGGTTTGTGGATAATGGTGCTGCAGGGCTACACCACGCCCAGCAGCTTCATCTGCCCGTCTGATCCCCTCGCTGGCCAACCATCGCCAGAGTATTTCATCGGGGGCGGCGTCCCCTCATACGTGAGCACATTCTCCGGTTGGAACGGATGGCCGGGGGCAGCGTCTGCGCCGGGCTGGGACATCGTGGGCGGCGACAATCCCGGCGGGGCGGGGTTAGGTTATTCCCTCGCTTTTCCCTGGTCCTGGGGGATAGGCGGCGTTGAGCTTGGCCCGTGGTGGACCACCGACGGTGCTGATACCCTGGTCCCCCTGATCAGCGACATGGCTCCCTTGAACGGGAACGCCACGAATGGCGACGGCCCGGGTAATGGCGTATACCAACGCATCACCACCACGCTGCCGACGGCCAACACCTACGGACCCTATATTTACAACTCCGGCAATCATGCCGGCGATGGCCAGAACGTGGGCTTCGGCGATGATCACGTGACTTGGGAAACGTCACCTTACGTGGGCCAGAATGGTGACAATATCTTCACTTACACCACCGCCACGAGCGTGGTCAACGGCACCACGGACACCGATCAGGTGGGGCGCACGGGCACAGGCCCTCAGGTCGAGGATCCCGTGATAAAGACGCTGGCCGCTCCATTTGACACCTACATGACACCGGTGCGTACGGTAAATCCCGCCACGGCGGCTGCGGGGAACGCATGGTGACAGCCGCCGCATGCCGCAACAGGTGCAGGGCGGAGTTGGCCACGCGCCCTGCGCGAACCAGGCGCCCCGTAGCTGGCCATGCCCCGATGGCCGCTGTCCCGGTGCACCGGGGATGACTGGTGCCGCCGATAGTGGACCGGCTGCCCACCAATATTGGCGGCCCACCGCAGGCGCGGAGCGCGCAGGGCCACGTAGCAGAGTCGCCGTCTCCAGTGGCGGCTCTCCGATTTGGGGATGAGGAGTAAAGGGACAGGAGACCGAATGACAACGCGATTGGGATACATCGGGGTTGGTGCGATGGGGCGAAGCCACATTGGTGTCTTTCGCGAGCACTTCGCCGGCGAGGCGGAGGGGGTCGCCTTGTTCGACCCGCACGAACCGAGCCGGGCTGCGGCGCTCGAACTTCTGCCCGGGGCGAAGGTATACAGCAGCGCCCAGGCACTCATCGAGTCCGAGCTGGATGCGGTCGTTATCTCCAGCCCCAATTGCACCCATGCGGAATACGCTGTCGCCGCCCTGGCCGCGAGGAAGCATGTCTTTTCGGAAAAACCCGTCGCCACCACCGCCGAAGATTGCTGCCGCCTGGTCCGGACCGCCGATCGATCCCGCTACATCGTGTTTATCGGCCAGGAAATGCCTTACTCGCCCTTTTGTAAGAAGACCGAGGAGCTACTCGGGCAGGGCGTGCTCGGGGCGGTCCAGATGGTTTGGTGCAAGGAGTTCCGCCCCCCTTTTCTCCGGAAGGTCGATCAATGGATCATCGACGAGCGGTTTTCCGGCGGCGCCATGGTGGACAAGAACTGCCACCACTTTGATGTGATGAACCGCTGGGCGGGATCGCGGCCGAGACGCGTGGCCGCCTTCGGCAGCAGGCGCTTCAACCAGGTTCTGGGCGTCGCCACCGAGGTGATTGATAACGCCTCGGTGAGCTTCGAGTACGAAAACGGCGTGGTAGGAACACTGCAGCTCTGCATGTTCGGTCCGGATCGCGGCGAGGATTGCCTGGAAATGGGAATCATCGGCGATAAGGGCCTGCTGCAAACACAGCTGGGCCGGCACGCTCTCACCGTCTGGCCGCGTGACCGCAAGGGCTTACAGGGGAACGTTGTCGAATTTGAAGCCGATCCTCTGGGCGGCCATGCCGGTTTTATTCAGGAACACCAGGCATTCTTGGCGGCGGTTCGCGACGGCATCCGGGCGCCCACCAACGTGCGGCAGTGCGTTGGCGGCACCTTGCTGGCGATCGCTGCGGAACAAGCCATCAAGCGGGGCGGTATCGTGGAAGTGGAGGTGGTGTAAGGCGTGGTCTGCCCGCCGGCGGCGGATAAACTAGCAGAGCGATTCCATATTAACAGCGCAATGGGGTGAGGTGCAGATATCGACAAAACTCCAGCAAATACGCCGTGGCACGGGGCGGACCGGCAACCCTGTTTGGCCACGTTGTTTTGGAATCGCTCTACTAGAGCGTGTTAGGAACTCTGGAGGCAAATGTGCCATACTGGGGTCATGACAAGGAAGTCCACCTATCCCAGCGACGTGACGGACGACGAATGGGTGTTTGCCGCACCGTATTTGACCCTGATGCGTGCAGATGCCCCGCAGCGGGAATACGATTTGCGCGTGATATTCAACGGTCTGCGGCGGATCGTGCGTACCGGTTCACCTTGGCGGTATACACCCAATGATCCGCCGCCCTGGGAAATGGTCTATCAGCAGACGCAGCGTTGGATTCGGCGGGCGTTTTCGAAGCGATGGTGCACGATTTACGGGAACTGTTGCGGCTGGCGGCCGGGCGTCAGCCCAAACCTTCGGCGGTGGTGATCGGTTCGCGGACGTTACAGAGTACATCAGAAAGCGGTCATCATGCCTGATATAATGGAGCCAAGTGCAAGAAGGGATCGAAGATTCACATGACGGGGGATACGTTGGGACATCTACTGAGTCTGCATGTGACACCCGCCAGCCAACAAGACCGGGATCAGGCCATCCAAACGGCCCAAGCGGTTCAAGAGACGACCGGCCGGTCCGTAGAACTGGCTTACGTGGATCAAGGATATACCGGGGAGCGGCCAGTGCAAGGGGCTGCAGCGCGTGGGACAAAACTGGAAATGGTGAAACTTCTGCAGGTCAAACGAGGATTTGTATTGTTGCCACGGCGATGGGTAGTTGAGAGACCGTTTGCCTGGCTGGCGCGATTCCGCCGTCTGGCCAAGGATCACGAACGGCTGCCTAAAGCCGTCGCCGGACTGCACTTCATCGCTTTTGTCTGCATCATGTTGGGTGATCTTATGGCCGTCGTCCGTGGAAGCTCATAACACGCTCTAGGCCGCAACCAAACCATCCCGGCGGCCAAGAGGAATTGAATGGCGTCAGGGACACGACGGCACGACCGGTCTGCGACCATGGAAGGCGCGAAAAAAGCACGGAAACGGCAAGCGCCGCTCGACCTCTTGCCAAGGAAATCCTGGTAGGTTGTCGGCATGACGGCCTTGGCATCTAAGGCCACAAGAAAGGAAGCACAGCATGAAAACGTATTCTCGGCGACTACTCTTCACACACGTGTTGATCCCCCTGGCCGCCTTGGGGCCCACGGCCCTAGTGGCTGCGGGTGCGGGTCTGACGCTGGCCAGGCACGGCCAGACGCGGTACACGATTGTGATGGCCCCGAACGCCTCGGCAACGGTGCAACATGCCGCGCACGAGCTTTCCGCGGATTTACAGACAATCTCGACAGCACAATTTACAGTCGCGTCCGCGCCGCCCGCCGGCCCGGCCATTTATGTCGGCCCAGGGACCGCCCTGCATAAGGCCTTCCCCAAGCTACGACTGCGGGCCTTGCCGGCGGAGGGATTTTTTATTCGGACCTCCGGAAAGAATGTGGCCTTGGTGGGCAGGGACGACCGGGGAACACTTTACGCGGTGTATACCTTCCTCGAGGAACACCTCGGCGTTCGCTGGTATTCGCCGCATGACACCGTCATCCCGCACCGGGCGGTGGTGCGGATTCCAGCGCTGCGCGAAAGGCAGGTCCCGGCCTTCGCGTACCGGGACACCTACGAATACCTGTCGAGCTGGCACCCCCAATGGGAAGCCCATCTTAGACTGGACGGCGTAACCGGAATGGACGTGCCGTTCCTCGGGGGAATCAACGGCATGTCTAATCCGGCGGAGAATTTTTACGACCTGGTGCCGCCGTCAAAATACTTTACCCAGCACCCCGACTACTACAGCTTGATAAACGGAAAACGCAGCGACTCGTACGTACCACCCTCACAGCTTTCCTTGGTGAATCCCGACGTGTTTCGGATCGTCACGGCGGCATTGGTGGCGGAGGCCAAGGCGAACCCCCACCTTCTGGTCTTGGGACTCGGGCCGAACGACTCGCCCGACGGCAACTCCCAGGGCGAGCGATCCCGGGCGAGCGACGCCCATTTCGGTGCGCCCTCTGGAACCCTGCTGCATTTTGTGAACAACGTGGCGGCGGCCATCCAGAGGCGTTTTCCCCACCGTAAGATTTGGGTCGAGACAATCGCCTACCACTACACTGAAAAACCGCCGCTGCCCGGCACTATCAAAGTGGGGCCTCACGTGTTGGTCATGTTCGCCCCGATCGAGATGGATTTCGCAACTGGGATTACCGCGCCGCAGAACCGCACCGAGTTGAGGCACCTCCTCGGATGGGAGAAGGTGGCGTCCGGCCACCTCCAGGTCTGGGATTACGTAGCGGATTTCTCCAACTTTCTGCAGCCATTTCCGGATTGGGACGAGTTGGGCGCCGATATGGAATTCTATCACCAGCACGGGGTTACCGGCATGTTCTGCCAAGGTGACATCAGGTCCAAGATAGGCGACATGGAGGCAATGCGCACTTGGGTGATGGCGCACCTTATGTGGAACCCCAGGCAGAGCGTCTGGCGCCTGGTTGGGGAGTTCAGTGACGGTTACTACGGACCGGCCGGCAAATATATTTATCGCTACTTGCGGATGCTGCGGGACCAATTCCGGAGGCCAGATATGAGGTTGGGATTATTTGACCGCCGCTTCCCTATGGCCAAGCAACCCTATTTGACGCCGAAGGTATTGAAAAAAGCGAGCCGGTTTTTCCAGGAAGCGGAATCGGCGGTGAGGTTTGACGCCGCCTATTTACGGCGCGTAAGGGAGGCCTATTCGGGCGTCCGCTACGTGTGGCTGATGCAGAACGTGCCCTCCACCAAATCCACTGCGGCCGAAAGGGCCGCCTTTCTGCATAGGCTCGGCCGCTTTGTGCGGGATATTCCCGCGCAGCATTATGGCCGCGTGACGATCCAAGGGCGCCTGCTCCCCGGCTGGGCTGCCGCGATGCGGCGCAGCGTCACCCGGTGATCATGCGGTCCTGCACGGCTGTGCGGCGGCCGCGCGGAGCTGAGGCCAAACCCGGGCTCAGCTATTTTTGCCGCAGCACGGCGAGGTCGGGCGGAACCGGTACGCGACCCAACGCTGGCCGGAACCGGCGACTTGGAAACGGGGATACATGGACTGCGTGCGTAGGATATATGATATATACGTTTTTCGTCTCCCCCTCCGGCGACGATGATTGGTCGGGCCGGTGTCCGACACGGCCCTTCGCAACGCTGCGGCGTGCCCAGCAGGCCGTACGGCGTTTCAAGGAAAAGGGCAGGCTGCCGGGGGCTGTGCGCGTGCTGCTCCGGGGCGGGATATACCAGCTAGACAAGCCGCTGGTGTTTACTGCGGCGGATTCCGGCTTGCCGCCGCACGGCGCCGGCGGCGAGCGCGGCGTCACCTATGCGGCCTATCCAGGCGAAACACCCGTAATCTCCGGCGGCCGGCTAATCAGCGGCTGGCGGGAGACATCCCTCCGCGGCCGGCGCGCCTGGGTGGCGGCCTGTCGCGGCCAGTTCACGCAGCTTTGGGTCAACGGCCGCCGGGCGCCGCGGCCGCGCTGGCCGGGGCAAGGCTACCTGCGCGTCGAGGCACTCCCCGGTTCCCGAGGTGGGAAGGGCGGTAGCCTGCCGTTGTTCACCGGCCAGCATCGCTTTCGCTTCGCGCGTGGCGACCTGCACGACTGGCGCAACGTGCGGGACGTGGAATTCGTGGCCCGACATTTCTGGATCGAAAGCCGTATCCCTTTCCGCCGCATCGACCCGCGCGCCTGCGAGGCACACTTGCAATTCAAAACGCGGATGCGGTTGACCGACGACGTTTCCGATCAAGGCGCGCCCTATTATGTGGAAAATATCTTCGAGGAGCTCCACCAGCCTGGCCACTGGTACCACGACCGTGGACGGGGGGAGCTGTACTACCTGCCGCTGCCGGGCGAACGGATAGAAAAAGCGGCCGTGATCGTACCGTATCTGCCGCTGCTTCTGACGGTGCGCGGGGCGGCCTACCTAACATTCGATGGGTTAACCTTCAGCCACAGTGAATGGGTGCCGGACGCGGAGCTGACCTGCGTGCCACAAGCGGCGTGCGACATCCCAGGCGCGTTGGCGTTCGAGCAGGCCCACGACTGCGCCGTACGAAACTGCCGCTTGGAGCATTTGGGCAGCTACGCCGTCGCGATCGGCGTCGGCTCATTGGACATCGCCATCACGGACAACTGGATTACCGATCTCGCGGCCGGTGGCGTGAAGATATGGCACGCGCCGGAGGCGGGAGCGGAGCCGTGTCAGACGGCTGGCCGCTCCGGGGTGCGATCGCCAACCGCCGGCGCGGCCCGGCGAATCTTGGTCGCCGATAATGAGATCGCCGACGGCGGGCATCGGTGGAGCGCGGGCGTCGGCGTGCTGGTCGGCCGATGCAGCGGCAACCGGATCCTCCGAAACCATATTCACGACTTCAACTACACGGGCGTCAGCGTCGGGTGGACCTGGGGCTACGGGGAAGGCGACGCCTACGGCAACGTCATCGAGCACAACCACATTCATCATATCGGCCGCGGCGTCCTGAGCGACATGGGCGCGATCTATCTGCTCGGCGTGGCGCCCGGCACACGGGTTCGCTATAACCTTATCCACGATGTGGACTCGCGCGGTTACGGCGGATGGGGCGTCTACCTCGACGAGGGTTCCAGCCACGTCCTAGTCGAAAATAACGTGGTCTACCGGACCAAGAGCGGCAGCTTGCACCAACACTACGGCCGCGAAAACATCATCCACAACAACATCTTCGCCCTGGGCGGCGATGGGCTGATCCAGTTGAGCCGGCGCGAGGCCCATTCGCCTTTCGAGGTGACGCACAATATCTTCCTGAGCGACCGCGCTAATATCCTCGCGGCGAATGTCTGGGGCGGCCTCAAGGGGCTGGCTGACATGGGGGTGATCGACAACAACCTCTATTGGGTGCGTTCCGCCGGGGGTCCGCGTTTCGCCACGCGCAGCTTCAAGCAGTGGCTGACCTTCGGAAAGTGGCAGACCTTCGGCTTTGACCAGGGCAGCAAGGTCGCCAACCCACGTTTCGTCAATCCGAGCCGGGGCGATTTTCGCCTGCGCCCCGGTTCGCCGGCGTTGAAGATCGGCTTTACGCCGTTTCCACCACAGGCTGGGCCGCGCCAGGGTGGAAGAACCGGCAAGAAGCGGTGCCTCACCAGAGATATACCCGGCTAAGGCCGCGGTTGCTGGACCGACCCCGTCGAATATCGGTTGGGGGGCGCCTGTTCCCAAAGTGGAGTGGCTATGAACCCGGTTCGTATCATGCCCCTCGGCGATTCGATCACGCGGGGTTGGATCATCCCGCCGCCCGGGCTCATTCCGGCCGGGTATCGGGCCCGACTTTATCAGCGCCTGACCCGCGGATGGCAGCGGGTTGAATTTGTCGGTAGCGCCGACGATAACCCTGATCCCGACCGTCTGCCTTCACCGCATCACGAAGGGCACGGTGGTTTTCGGATCGATGAGATCCAAGCTGGAATTGACGGCTGGCTGGCGGCGGCGCGGCCGGATCTTGTATTATTGCACATCGGGACCAACGACATGGTTCAGGAGTACGACTTGGACGGCGCCCCGGCGCGGCTCGATGGGCTGTTGGCTCACCTGCCGACGAGGGTATTTGTGGCCCAAATCATCAGCAGCCTGGAGCAACGGGTGCGCAGCCGGATTGAGCGATTCAATGCCGCGGTACCGGCCATCGCAGCCCGGCACGGCGCCACGGTGGTGGACATGTACCATGCCGTTGCGCTGAGTGATTTTGCCGATTCCTACCATCCGAACGCGGACGGCTATGCACGCATCGCCGATGCCTGGTTTGGGGCCATCACCGGGAGCCGCCAATGACCGGTAAACAGCGCTTCCTGAAAACGCTGCGCTTTGAGCCGACCGACCGGCCGCCGCATTTTGAAAGTATGTTTGAGCTGGAACGCGAGGCCTTCGGATTGCGGTTCCCGGACCGGAACTCCTGGGACTGTTCCGGCGTGGAGCGGAAAAATAAAATTGCGGTTTGCCTGGAGATATACGAGCGGATCGTGGCCCACTATCAGTGGGATGCGTTGTTGGTGTACTGGCCGTGGGGCGCCCCGGACGGCGTCCGGGCGGCAAAGCACGCTTTCGGGGAGCAAATTGCTGTCGGCGGCGTGGTGGGTGGGGCGCTGTGGTGCATTGACCAGATTACCGATTGGGAAAGGTTCGCCCTGGACATGGCGGAACACCGCGACCGGATTCATGCGGAGGCGGAACGCCGTTGCCGTGACGCCTGCGAACGGATAGATCGCCTGGCGGATGCTGGCGCGGATTTCATTTACCTGCCGCACGACGTGGCGTTCAATGGCGGAACATTTTGTTCGCCGGCGGATTTCAAGGAAATCGTCACGCCGTATCTGGCGCGACTGGTAGCCCACGTCAAACAGCGGGGCGTCCTCGCTTTTTTCCACAGCGACGGCAACCTCATGGCGGTGCTCGACCAGATTCTATCCTGCGGGCCACACGCCTTGCAGTCCATTGATCCGATGGCCGGTATGGACATCGCCGTGGTGAAAACCCTTACCTATGGGAAAATGACCCTGATGGGCAACGTGCAGTGCAATCTGCTGCAGGATGGTCCGGAAGAGGCTATCCGCCGATCGGCGTGGTATTGCCTCCGGCATGGCAGTCCGGGCGGCGGTTACATCTTCTCCACCTCCAACACGATCTTTCCCGGCATGCCGTTAAGGCATTACGAATATATGCTGGAGGTATTCCGCGAGTTTTGCCGGCAAACGGCCTGATGGCTAGCCTGTCAGTCGCGGAGGGCCGCCGGAAGTCTTAACCAGAAAGGAACACTGCTATGAGCAACAAGGTCGCCATCATCACGGGAGGCGCGCGCGGAATCGGCCTGGGCATCGCCGTCTGCCTGGCCCGTAAGGATATGCGGATCGTTATTGCCGACCGGGACGGCGCGGCGGCGCGGACAGCGGCGGAGCGATTCGGCGGGTTGGGCGTGGCGTGTGACGTTACGGACCGCGCCCAGATCACCGACTTGGTACAACAGACGATTACCCGCTTCGGCCGGATTGATGTGCTCGTCAACAATGCCGGCATTTGTCCCTTCGTCGATGTGATGGAAATGGACCCCGCGACGTTTAAGAAGACGCTTGATGTGAATCTCACCGGCGCGTTTCACTGCACGCAGTTGGTGGCCCGGGAGATGCTCGCCCGGTCGACCCAAGGTCGGATCGTGTTCATTACGTCGCTGGCGGTCAACGTCACGAGCGCGAAGCAGGGCGATTACGCGGCCTCGAAGGCCGGCTTGCACATGTTGATGAAGAGCTTTGCCATCGCACTGGGACCACACGGGATCACCTGTAACGCCGTCGCCCCGGGCATGATTCTCACCGACCTGACCCGTTTCCACTGGGAAAAACCTGAAAACGCCGCCTTCATCAAACAGCGTGTGCCGGCCGGCCGCATCGGCACACCCGAAGACATCGGCCAAGCGGTGGCGCTGTTGGTTTCCGACGAGGCCGGCTACATTAACGGTGTCGGCCTGATCGTGGATGGCGGCCACCAGGCGGTGTGCGCCTGAGCCTTAAGCTCAACAAAATCGCGGGCGTCACCGGTGCCACGTGGCACTGGGGCGCGTCATGGTGCGAGCGCTGGCCCAGGCCGGCGCGGACGTAGTGGTCCGTTATCATCGCAACATCGACCTGGCCAACCGCCTGGTGGCGGAGTTGGACGGAATGAACCGGCGGGCCGTCGCCGTGCAGGCCGCTGTGACCGTCCCCGCGGTGGTCAACGCCAGGCGCGACGCGATGGTCAGGCAACTCGGCCCGCCCGGCATCATTGTCACCAACGCGGTCTTCCAGTATCCCTGGGAAACCCGTGCGGGAGCAGTCCAGCGCGGATTATGAGGGCCAGTTTCGCTCCTGCGTGCTACAAAATTTACTGATGGTGAAAGCGTTGGTGCCGGCCACGGTGGAGCGGAGATGGGGATGGGTGATCGACATCAACACGGAATGTGTCATGCAGTGCTGGCCCAACCAGTCCGCCAACGTCGCGGGCAAGCGGGGAAGGGATGGGGTGCCGCGGGTGCTGGGACGGGAGGTTTGGCCCCAGCGGTGTCACCGTCAACCAGGTAGCGTCAGGCCGGACGGTCAATGAAAATAGCCCGAACCAAGCATCTCCGCTCTGGTACTTGGAACGGACGGTATTGGGCCGGCGGGGCACGGCCCAGGAGATCGCCAACGTCGTGGCGTTCCTGGCCAGCGACCTGGCGCGTTTCATTATGGGGCGTACATCCCTTTGTGCGGCGGCAATGTGCTGTTGGCGATTTAATCAAATTTTTGCGGGACACGTAACGCTGGCGGCGCGGCCAGCCCCGTAGCGGATGACCTGGTTGGCGGGTTGCGGCTTGAACGCAGCGCTGATAGCGAACGCGATAGCTCCCACTTCCCTGGCCCGCGCGGATTTCACTTTTTTCCGCTCGGAAGCTGCCGAGAAAGTTATGGCCAAATAGGTAAAACCTCGCTGAACACCCCAGCCACCGCACCGCCGGATGAATCCCGTGCGGAATCCCTTGGATTAAACCGTAGTTCCCCACAAGGTCGCGTGTTAATCCGGTTGTAAGTTATTTTCAGAGCATGACTTAGGTTCACCAGTGGTCACCTCGGGGTGCCATTTGTAGCCATGTAATAATTGCGACTGTATTTGACTT
>JAJYFE010000059.1 GCA_021785435.1 Planctomycetota bacterium | reverse complement strand
GGCGCGGTGTTGGTATGAGCAACGCAATGCGCGCCAGACTGGTGTGGATTGGCAGTTCACCACCGCCGACGCCCGGGTCAGGTTGAAACACCTGTACCCGAAACTTCAAGAGTGATGGACTACTAGCCGGCGATGTCCCAACCGTTTCGTCGTCCGCGGCGACCCGCCGCGAAATGCCCACCCGTCGGGACCGTACACGGCCGCCGCAAGTCTCTTGCGCCCCCATCAAGTCAATTGACCGTAATGAGTCAACTCCGCGCCTGATTGTTTTACCGCGGCCCGTACCGCGGGATCACACAGGGCGTCCAATTCCCATTGACGCTCGGCCAGCAGGCGCGTATCCATAGCGCTTAATCCGCGCGGATCGCCGGGATGAACCATGATTTCACCGGTCCCCGGCGGCAACGCCGCCAGTAACTTTAGCCACGCCGCCACGGACATCTGGCCCGTCGCTGCCAAGCCGAAAAACCAATCGGTGGTTCGTAAATGGACTCGGGAAATCTTACGCCGCATACGCCCTGCCAGGACCGCCAAGGCCCGGTAGCGTAGGCCTGGCGCCGGCATGCCGGCCGGCGTCACTTCGTGGGCGCAGCGCAGCGCCGCAATGCCATAGCGCCGGGCCAGGTCGATGGCCATATCCGCCAATGGCGGCCAGTGATGAATATGCTTATGCGAATCCAAATGCGTCGGCTTCAGGCCCCGCTTCAAGGCCGTTTCAATTTGCGCCGCCCATTCCCGCCGCACTTCTTCCCGCACGCGACGGCCGGTCATCAGGCGCCGCAGCAGCCTGGCGACCGTTGGCGGAAAGCGGTTATCGCCGCTGAGCAGTCGCGTTTGCCCGACCAGGCAGGGCCGCCCCTGGGTCAGGCATAAATGAATGCCCACCCCCAGCTTAGGTAGAGCTTGGGCGACTTCCATCGCCCGCGCCGCGTCCGGCCTCGTGACTATCAGCGTGGTGCTGGTCAAAATACCCTGCTGATGTGCCTGCCGGATACCGTCGGTGACACCGGTGGAGAACCCAAAATCATCGCCGTTAATAATGAGCCGCGTAGCCATGCGGCAAGTTATACCATAGGTTTCAGCGGTTAGATTCTAAGCTCGCCTTTTGCCGATTTTGGAGACCCGCAGCATATGCCTGATCGGGATAGGAAAGGACGCCGAGCCGGCGTCCTCCCCTCCCGCCAAACCGGACGGGCGGATTTCCCGCAGCCGGCTTTCCAGTCAGTGGGCCATCTTCTCGCCTTGCCGAATCGCCCTCTTTGGCGACCGATAGCCCAAGAATTCAAAGCGATCCGTTGCCGTGTTTACTATTCGTGTCTTTTCCGGATGCCGCGTACCTGCTTAAGTTTCCACGCGCTCCTTTGTCGGTGGCGCCACAGCCCGCCCCGCCAGGGGGCGGGCGGGCTTTGTCGAGTCGTCCTCCCTGGCGACCTGGCGGGCCTGCCGGACTTCCTCGGCTTCCGGTGGGCGCAGGTAGGTCGGCCGCAGCGCTTCACGCCCGATAAATTGTCCGGCCTGCGCCAAAGCCCTTCCTAAAGCCAGCACGTTGGCCACTTGCGGCGCCCAGAGGGATTCACTTAATTCCACGATGGCCTGCGGGTCTTCCGCGTGTTCACAGATACGGGGGCGCCCGGGTTGGAGGGCTGGTGCCGCCCGCTCGCCCCGCCAGTGGGCGGGCAGGTCGCCAGGGGGCGACTCGCAGGCTGGCGAGCTTTGTCGAGTCACCCTCGCTGGCGACTGGCCTTGCCACGCGGCGCGGTGAAAAGCGACCCCCTCGCCCAACAGCACCAAGGGGCGCGGCGAGGCGTCGACAAAGGCACGCGGATCAGCCAACACGGGACCGGCGGTGCGGATGAATGGCCCGACTCGAAAGGGTGGTTCGGCGCCGGCTGCGGAAACCTGTTCCTTGGCGCCGGCCCGCCGATACCGAGCGGCGAACACCTGGCCGCGCTTGGCGTCCAGAATTACCACGACATGGGGTGTTTCGGGGGGTGCGTTTAGAGCCAGTACGTCCACGGTGCAGACCGCCACCAGATGGCAGCCCACCGCCTGGTTAAGCGCCCGCGCCACGGTGACGGCAATGCGCACGCCGGTGAAGGAACCCGGCCCGCTGGAAATGTAGACTTGTTGAATATCCGCCGGTTTCCAGCCTTGGGCCTGGGTCAGGTCGCGGATTGCCGGCACCAATTCCACGGCATGGCGCAGTCCATGCGTGAATTGCCGCTGGGCGAGCAGTTGCGGCCCCCGCGCCACTGCCACCGCCCCCATCCGGGAGCTGGTTTCAATGGCCACGATGCGTGGCGCGTCATCGCCCTCGCCGGCGACACCGGCCGCCGGCCGAGACCAGGGTTGCGCCAGCGCAGCTGCCGGGTCCGCCGTCGCAGGGGCACGGTTCAGCGGGTCTGTGGTGGCCATCACGGCATTATAGGGTGGAACAGGTCAACCCGCAGGATCTTCCTGAGGATGGTTCCGAAAATCGGGGCGGCTAAATTGGGGGGCAATATACTCAACCCGACCTCTGACAATACATTATAGGGAGCGAAAGCTGCGGAACAATGCTGATTTTCCGGCCATAATACCGAATCAGATATCCCATGAACAGCCGCATAGAGTAAATGTCCCATTACAGGCGACACGGAGTATAGCTTTCCGGCAGACCTGGAGGTCGGCACCACAAGTATTTGTCGCGGGCCTCCATCCTGTGGTGCAGGTCTCCAGATCTGCCGCCTTTGCATTTTCCAGCCGCCGAAAGCGGCGGCTCTACATTTTTGCGGCGCTACAATGTCATGCGCCGCGGGTGGCGGCTACGCCGCGGAGCGCAGCAATGACGCCGAAGCGCGGTCCAGATAAAGCGTGGTCTGCGGATGCTGCTGAAGAATAGACGCCGGGACCAGTGGAGTGGCCGGTCCTTCCACGGTTTTTTTCACCGCTTGGGCTTTGCGCTGATCAGGCACGGAGCAGATGATCGCCCCGCTCTTTAAGATCTGCCGGCAGGACATGGAGATGGCCCGGGCGGGAACATCGGCCAAGGTTTTAAACCAGCCTTCGCCCAACTGTTGCCGTCGACACGCCTCATCCAGATTCACGACCAGATACGCTTGTACGGTCTGCCAATCCGCGGGCGGATCGTTGAAGGCCAAATGGCCATTTTCGCCGATCCCGACAAAGGCCACATCAATCGGGTGCGCGGCGATACGTTCGCCAAGGCGGCGGCATTCGGCCGCCGGATCATCCTGGCCGTCGATGTAATGAAACGCCGCCAACGGCAACGGCAGGCGGCTGACAAAGCGTTTCCATAGGTACAGGCGGAACGAAGCGGGATGGGTGATAGGCAGGCCGATGTACTCATCCAGATGAAACGCGGTAACCTTATTCCAAGCCAGGCCTTGGATCTCGACCAGAGCTTCGAGCATCTCAAACTGGGAGGCTCCCGTGGCGACAATGATATTGGCTTGGCCGCGCTGCGCGATCGCCTGGCGGATCAGCTCGGCACCGTCCCCGGCCGCCGTTTGCCCCAACGCCCGCTTGTCCGGGCAAATAATAGTTTTCACTGCGATGCTCCTTTTTCAAGCCATCAAGAGTACACGCCGCCGTTGAGTCCGGCAAGACCGCGGTCGGGTCCTGCCAACAGGAAGCGGGGTTACATCATTTTTCCGACGCGGGGGAATTTGACAGGCGCCGGGAACGGCTTCTATCATGCCGCAGTGGGCCGGGGGAGCGCTGTGTCATCGGGCAGAGGCGCCCGCCCAGGCCGGTGGGAAACCACACCTTCGCAGCAGGAGCAACTTTCATGGCCCAGAAGTTTAACGTCGTCATCGGGCAGTCCGGAGGCCCCACGGTGGTGATAAATCAATCGCTGGTGGGATTGATTGAGGAATTGTACAAACACGCTGAGATTGGCGACATTCTGGGGGCCAGGCACGGTGTGCGCGGCGTGCTCAACGGTGATTTTGTCCCGCTGAACGGGTTGCCCGCGGAGCGACTGGAACAGATCGCCCAAACACCCTCCAGCGCCCTGGGGTCCACTCGCGACAAGCCGGATGAGGATTATTGCCGCAGGCTGCTGGCCTCGTTGAAGAAACACGCGGTGCGGTATTTCTTTTACATTGGTGGAAATGATTCGGCGGACACCGCCAAGATTGTCGCGGATATGGCCGGTCAGGCCGGTTATCCACTGAACGTCTACCATGTGCCGAAGACGATCGACAACGATTTGCGCACCACCGACCATTGCCCCGGTTATGGCTCGGCGGGTCGATTCGTGGCGCTGGCCATGCTGGGCGACGACTTGGACAACCGATCTCTGAAGGGAGTAAAAATTGATGTGATTATGGGCCGCGACGCCGGCTGGCTGACGGCCGCGTCGGTGCTGGCCCGCCAGGACAGCGGCGACGGGCCGCATTTGGTTTATGTGCCGGAAGTGGATTTCAACGACGAGAAATTTCTTGGCGACGTGGACCGCGTGTACAGCCAACTGGGGCGCTGCGTGGTGGCGGTAAGCGAGGGTATTCGCTACAAGGCCGGGGATAAATCCACCTTGGTCACGGAAAGGGTCATGCGGGGCGGGGAAGTGGATGCGCATGGCAACAAGCAGCTTTCCGGCACCGGGGCCCTGGGCGATTATCTGGCCGCGTTGGTAAAAGACCGCCTGGGCGCGGCGCTGCAGAAAAAAACCGGCGGCAAATTACGCGTGCGGGCTGATACGTTCGGCTATCTGCAGCGCAGCTTTCCCACCATCGTCAGCGCCACGGACGCCGCGGAAGCGCGGCTCTGCGGTCGTCGGGCGGTGCAATACGCGTTAACCCAGGCCCAGGGATTAGCCAGCGGCTCGGTGGCGCTGCGCCGGATCAGTGAAAACCCGTATAAGGCGGAAACTTTCCCCACACCCCTGGACACCGTGGCCCGGAAAACCAAGCCCCTGGATCCGGCGTGGACGACCAACGGCTGCGACATCGGCGAGAAATTTATCCGCTATGCCCGGCCGCTGATCGGAGCATTACCGGCCCCGGGCCGGTTGATTTGAAATGGTATTGCTTGGACTGGACATCGGCACCTCCGCCACCAAAGCGCTGTTGCTGCGCCGCGACGGCGTGGTGGCCGCCACCGCCGAATCGCCGCATGAGCTGCAAATGCCGCGGCCCGGCTGGACCCAGCAGCATCCCGAAGAATGGTGGCAGGCCGCGTTGGCCGCGACGGTCCAGGCGCTGCGCGGCGCGGGGTTGAAAGCGTCGCACATCACCGCCATCGGCCTTTCCGGCCAGATGCATGGCAGCGTATTTCTGGGAACTGGGCCGCGTCCCCTGCGTCCCGCCCTGCTTTGGAACGACCAACGCACGGTGGCGCAATGCCGCTACATCGAAGAAAAGGCTGGTGGGCGCGGGGAATTGATCCGCCAGGTGAGCAATCCCGCGTTAACCGGATTTACCGCCCCGAAAATTTTATGGTTCATGCAAAACGAGCCGGCGCTCTATGCAAAATGCCGGCATATCCTGCTGCCCAAAGATTACATCCGCTATCGGCTGACGGGCGAATATGTTTCGGAAGTTTCCGATGCTTCGGGCACGCTGCTGCTTAATGTGCGCACACGGCAATGGCATGACGACTTGATCAGCCGCCTGGGCTTGGATCGGTCCATGTTGCCGCCGCTGGTGGAATCGCCGCGGATTACGGGTCAGGTGACGCCGGCAGTGGCCGAAAAAACCGGCTTGGCCGCGGGTATACCGGTGGTGGGCGGGGCCGGCGATCAGGCCGCCGGGGCAGTGGGGGCTGGGGTGGTACGGCCAGGGCTAGTCTCGGCGACTCTGGGCACCAGCGGGGTGGTCTTCGCCGCCGCAGCCGAGCCGCAAACCGATCCACTCGGCCGGGTGCATACCATGTGCCATGCGCTTCCGAACACCTGGTGCGTTTTTGGCTGCATGTTAAGCGCTGGCGGATCGCTGCAATGGCTGCGCAACACGCTGTATGCGGATGCAATTCAGATCCTGCGAAAAAGGAAGCAAGATCCCGGCGTCCTCTATGAACGCATGATGGGCGCCGCGGAAGGCGTGGTGCCGGGGGCGGAAAATTTATTTTTCCTGCCCTACCTTACCGGCGAACGCTGTCCCCACGCGGATCCGATGGCCCGCGGCTGTTTCATCGGGCTGACGCCGCGCCACAGCGCCGCCCACCTGATCCGGGCGGTGGTGGAGGGAATTACGTTTGGCATGCGCGAGCAGGTGAATATCCTGCGGGCCATGCATATTCCCGTGACGCAAATTCGCGCCGGGGGAGGCGGGGCGCGCAGCGATTTCTGGCGGCAACTACAGGCGGACATGTACCAGGCCCCCGTGGTGACCATCAACGTCAGCGAGGGCGCCGCTCTGGGCGCGGCCATTCTGGCCGGAGTCGGCGCTGGAGTGTGGCCCGGCGTGGTGGAGGCAACGGAACAAATTATCAAGGTCCGCCAGCGGCGCCGTCCGAATGGCCGCCGCGCCGCGTTCTACGCTAAGCAGTATGGCCGATACGCGGCGCTGTATCCCACCCTGCGCGCGCGCTTCGCGGAACTCGGCACCTGAAGCCTCGACCACCCTTTCATGCTCCGGAAATGGCCGCAAGGTGGGACATAGGCGAGGGCGGCGCCTCAAGCCAGACGCATGAGATATACGGCGATGGCCACGCCGATGGCGGCCATGAGGAGCGCCACGATCACCGCCGCCCGTCCACCGATGGCCGGAGCGGGTTGACCGCGCCGTAACTGATGGATGGTGTGCGTAAATCGGATCGCCGCGATAATGTTTACTGCTACTCCCAGCAGCACCAGGGCCACGCCGCTCCACAGCGACATGGATTGATGCGGGGGAACCTTTAGCGGCAAGCCGCGCCATTCCGAAAGTTTGCGCAGGAACAGACCGAACCGGGCCACCACAAATCCGAAACCCATTAAGGCCAGGCCGGTGCGAATCCAAGCCAGCATGGTGCGTTCCGCGGCCATGGCGGTGACAGAATCCACGCGGGGTTCGCGCGCTGGCGGCGGCGCGTCAGCCATAAAATTCTCCGCAAGCAAAAGCCGTCAGGTCAGCGCCCCGGCGCGGTCTTGATCGGCGGTTATCAGCGGGGCCGCCTTTTCCTCGGCGGGTGGACCTTCCAGCACCGTCACGTGCGTAAACTCATCGAGATTCAGGACAATCTTTTCGCCATCATCTTTTTCAAGGATAAGCCGGTCCAACCAGAGCCGATGCCGCGGGTTACGGGCGAACCAGCTTCCGCTGGCCTGCCGTTCCTGGCACATCACCCGCCCGGTAACGCTGATCGGATATACGTGCGTACGATGCGCGATTTGTTGGGTAACGCAAACGCGCGTGCCGGGGGGATAGAAGCTGGTTTTCTGCGACGCCTTCAGGGCGGGTGAGGTTTGACCTTCGAACATAGCGCACTTTCCTTCATCGTAACCGTTCACGGACCGCGGCGGTTGGCACGGCCCTGGCCCATCGCCGCGGTTTAGTAGCCCCCGGCAACTTCCGGGCTGTGAAACACAGACCGCAATGGGCCCTATCCGGTGCCAAGCAGACGTTTCACTTCCCCCAAAAGCTTCGGCACTGAATTTATGATGACCTGCCACATCTCTTTGTCGTCAATGGAATCGTAGCCGTGGATCAGCACGTTCCGAAACGCGACAGTCTTCTCCGTATTCGATATCTTGGCGGCGGTAGTGGGGGCCAACCGAATAAGCCGGTTCACAGCCTCGCCGATGATTTCGAAGTTGCGCTCCACCGCCTGTCGCATTTGGCGATTTTGGATGTAGTCGCCCACCGTCGCGGCCCGTGTGCTGTCCAGTATAAATGACGCGGCGTCGCTGATATCGACCAAAAGCTTCGGCGTTTTAGGCTGCATAGAGCAATTTCCGCGTCCGGTTGACCTCGCGAATGAAGTAGGGATTTCGCAGTGCGGAGCCCATCCCTAAATCAACCGGCCGCCCCAGTAACCGCGCCAGATCATCACGCAGGTCGAAATAGCGGCCGAGCCAGAGGCCCAAATCGACACCGGCTTGGAATTCCACCAGAAAATCCACATCACTGCGCTCCGGGTCGAAAGTTCCCTCGGCGACGGAGCCGAACACTTCCAGCCGGGCGACACTATAGTCCCCGCATAACCTGGTCAGCTCATTGGTTCTGGTGTACAGGAGCGGAATCATGTCATAATACGCCCAGACTACGGCCATCCACATCGCGGGCCACGCCTATCATACCACCCCGATCAGCGACCGGCCGCAGCGCGGTACGCATCAGCCGACGGCTCCTTGACCGCCAGCAGCAGGCGCTCCACCACGGTGTCGGGGTTGATGCCTTCAGCGTCGGCATTGAAATTCGTGATCAGGCGGTGACGCAGCACCAGTTTAGCCATGTGCCGCACGTCGTCCGTACTGACGTTAAGACGTCCGCGCAGCAGCGCCCGGGCCTTGGCGCCCAGGATCAAATTTTGTGCCGCCCGCGGACCGGCGCCCCAGGTCAGCCAGTTGTTCACGAAATCCGGCGCATCCTTTTCTCCCGGCCGCGTCGCCCGCGCCAGGCTTACCGCATAATCCACCACGTGATCGCTCACGGGCAGGCGGCGTACCATTTTTTGGATGGCCAGGATATCCGTGGCACTTAAGATCGGCACCGGCTCGGCGCGCGCTTCCATGGTGGTGGTCTTGACAATGGTCCGCTCCTCTTCCCGCTGGGGATACCCCACCTTAACCATGAACATGAACCGATCCAGTTGGGCCTCCGGCAGCGGATACGTTCCTTCCTGCTCCACCGGATTCTGCGTGGCCAGGACGAAGAAGGGTGGATCCAGTGGGTAAGTATGACCGCCTGCGGTTACCTGATACTCCTGCATGGCCTGCAGCAGCGCCGCCTGGGTTTTGGGCGGCGTGCGGTTAATTTCGTCGGCCAGCAGCATATTGGTGAACACCGGGCCGCGTACAAAGTTGAAAACGCGTTTACCCGTTTGGGGGTCCTCCTGGATGATGTCCGTGCCGGTAATATCCGAAGGCATCAGATCGGGGGTAAATTGAATTCGGTTAAAGCGCAGATTCAGCACGCGGGCCAAGGTACTGATCATCAACGTTTTCGCCAGGCCCGGCACCCCGACCAACAGGCAGTGCCCGCGCGAAAACAGCGCCAACAGCAGGGCTTCCATCACGTCCGATTGGCCGATGATCACTTTCCGGATTTCCGCCAGAAGCGCCTCGCGGGCCTGCTTAAGCCGCTCCACCGGCGCCGCGGACGTGCGCTCCGCCACGGCCCCGGTCGGCGGCTTCGGCGCCGCGGCGCCCGCGGCCGGCGGCGAATCGGATCCTGGCACAGTGGTCATGCGAGACTCCTTCGGGAAACCTCCCGCCCTTTAAAACAGCACTTATACCTTCTAACGCACGGTAAGGCCATTGGTTGCCTCCGGAGCGGTATTCCACTGACGGCCGGCGGAAAACCGAATGACGACGCCTTCCACGCCGAACTGCTGATCCGTTACCGCCAGTGGGTGAAAGAGCTGTAAATTGGCGCCGAAATCAGGTCCGAGATGATGCCACCACCGACGGGCGGGTTGAATTGAGTCGCAACGATTCCTAATATGATTTAGAGTTGTGCGTATCAAAACTTCCACGGGCGGACCGATCGGCGTAGCGTTTACGTACCGGACCAGCCCCCGCGGGCGGATGGGCGAAAGAGGCAGGCCTTATGAAAAAGTGTGATCGCTGTCACCGACCAGCCACCGTTCATATGACGGAAATAAGCGAAGGTAAGGCGATGGAGTTGCATTTGTGCGATCAATGCGCCGCCGCGGCCGGCTACGTGCAACAGGCGCATATCCCGGTCAACGAAATATTAAATCAGCTGCTGCAGGCCAAAAGCCGCAGCGGCGAAGCGGAACCACTGCGTTGTCCCGAATGCGGGATGTCGTGGCGGGAATTCAAAGACACGGGCTTGCTCGGATGTGCCAAGGACTATGAGGTTTTTGCCGCCCAGTTGCAAGGCGTCATTGAAAGCACCCAGCAGGGCGCCACGCACCACACCGGAAAGCCCAAGGGTGGGCGGGCGGAGGCGAGTTCCGCAGTAGCCCTGCGTCAAACCGAACTGAACCGCCTGCGCAAGGAGCTTTCGCGAGCCGTGCAAAAGGAATGCTACGAAGAAGCCGCCAAGCTGCGGGATCAGATCAAGGCGATGGAAAACGCGCCCGAACCGAGCGTGGGACCAGGTCCCCAGCCCACGGGAGCGGCGTAACCGACGGAAATCATGAAATTACTTGACTTGATAAAACAGAATGGCGAATGGCTCGCGCCCGGAGGGCCGAAAAGCGAGGTGGTCATCAGTTCGCGCGTGCGTCTGGCTCGCAACCTTGAGGGATTCGCTTTTATGAGTAAAGCGGGGCG
The DNA here is from genome assembly GCA_021785435.1 of Planctomycetota bacterium. Classification (GTDB taxonomy): domain Bacteria; phylum Planctomycetota; class Phycisphaerae; order WQYP01; family WQYP01; genus JAKCCC01. The sequence goes on along the minus strand of JAJYFE010000059.1, from coordinate 15,901 downwards.
CGCCCAGCGGGCCGACTTGCACCGACTCTGCCGGCAACGGCTCCTGGCGCTGCCGGCCGAACAGCCTCTCTTTTACGTCGACTTTGAGCAGACCGACGATATCGACCGCCAGTTGCTGGTGGAGCGCCATCTGATCAGCAAGCAGCACGCCGCCGGCGAGGGCAGTCGAGGCGTGGCCGTCAGCATCGATGAGGCGGTCAGCATCATGGTCAACGAAGAGGATCACCTGCGCTTTCAGGTGCTGCGCAGCGGCCTGCGTCTGCGGGAGTGCTGGCAGCAGGCCGAGGCGCTGGATCATCTGGCCCAGGAACAATTCAACTATGCCTACAGCGAACGTCTGGGCTATCTCACCGCGTGCCCGACGAACGTGGGCACGGGTTTACGGGTCTCGGTGATGTTGCATCTGCCGGCGCTGAAACTGACGGGCGAAATTGAAAAAATAGTCCGGGCGGCCAAGGATACCCACTTGGCCATTCGGGGCTTGTTCGGCGAAGGCACCGAGGCCATCGGCGATTTCTACCAGATCAGCAATCAGACCACGCTGGGACGCTCGGAGGAGGAGATTCTCGGTGAGTTCAACGATGCGCTGACGCCCGGGATCATCAAGGCCGAACTGGCGGCGCGGGCGCAGCTGGAACAGGAACGTCCCTTGGCGCTGGATGATCGCATCGGACGGGCGATCGGCGTTTTGCGCCACGCCCGATTGTTGTCCACCGAGGAGACCCTGTATTTTCTCTCGCATCTGCGGCTGGGCGTGGCGATGGGACGCATCACCGGGTTGGAACTGGAGACGATTAACCGTCTCTTTCTGCAGATTCAGCCTGCGCATCTGCAACGCCTCCTCGGCCGCCCCCTGGACGGTGAAGCCCGCAAAGCGGCCCGGGCCGAACTGGTGCGCCAAATCCTCGCCGTCAAACCGCCGTGATTACTTTGCTTTCAACAGTAGAACCGGTACCGTGATACGATGGCGCACCCGGCTGACCGTGGCGCCCAGGAACATATCGGCGATAAAGCGATGACCGTGCGTGCTCATGGCCACGAGATCGCACCCTTTTAGCCGAATCCATTTAATAATTTCCGTCACCGGATCGCCGTACGCCAGTTCCACCTCGACCGGGATTCCGATGGTGTTAAACTCCGTTTCCACCTGGTGCAAATAGGCCGTATCTTTTGTAATTTCGGGACTGATGGCGTCCGGCCCGTGGGTCCGCGCCGCCCAGCCATCCGCCACGTGGAGCAGCACCACCCGGCTGTGCAGAGCTCTGGCCAGTTCTTTGATGTGTTCAATAATGGCCCGGTCCGTGGGCGTCGCGTCCAACGTGACCAGGATTTTTTTGTACATGGCCGCCCCTACCCGGAATCACCCTGCCGGTATTTTAACCGAAATTAAAAACCCGAAACCAGCCGTGGTAATAATTTGGCAAGGTTGAAGGATGCCGGCGAGAGGCGGCCGGTTAGGCCAACTCCAATTCCAGCCGTTTGACATCGGCTTGCGGAAAGGTGCAGCGCACGTTGGGGATTTCAATGCCGACCACGCGGTTGCGGCCGTCGAGATCCAATACCATGTCGGGCCGCACCTGCTCTGACTCGGCGACGGGGGCCTCGTCCAGTGTCACGTAGGCGGCGCCGAGCTGGAGATCGCAACGCAGCTTCATAACTTGTCCCTCATGCATGCGCCGGTCGAAAAACACTGAAACAATACGCACCGGCGAGACTGTTTCATTATAGAGCACACACCACACCGGGCCCTAGGCCTCGCCAATACGCCGCGGATGATGGACCATCGCCGGATCAGCCGCTTCCCTTTGCACCTGTTGCGGATTCTCAAACGCCCGTCGCAGCCATTCCTCCCGCACCCCGCGCCGGGCCACCACGTCCGCGGCATACTGTGAAAGCTCATGCTCCACATCCCTATTATAACACGACGACCCTTCCGAGAATATGCCGTACGATGGAGAGACAGAAGCCGGGCCACAAAGACGTCGACGACACGGCAACCAAAGGACGAAGGAAGAAGGATGAAGGCGGACTGGGAAGGCTGGTACCCGGGGCGATACAGCGGCGCCGCGTGCAGATGCAGATGAGGCTGGCGCAGCAGAGGAGCAGCGCGAAGGGTGGGGTGAATCCGCTGACGGATGGATCCTGAGGCGATCCCAATGCATCCGGACTCTGTCCCGGCCCGCACGGAAGTGGAATAGTTTAGTCGTCCACGCCGACCTTCGACGCCCTGGTTGGGTTGGCCTTACCCTCCCGCGATAACGTGCCACGCCTGGCTTAAGGCGGCGGGCAGACCATAGAAGTCGAAAACGGTGATCAGCAGGGCGGACCCCCAGCCGGCAGCCAGTAACAACCAGCCCAGCCGCCACTGTCCCATCCTCTTGCGGGAAGTGGCGAAATGCAACAGGGGAAACATGGCGAAGGGAAGTTGCAGGGCCAGGACAACCTGGCTGAGCACTATCAAATCATTAATATTGCCGCCCCCCCGGATGGCGATAAAGATAACCGTGGGGATAATGGCCAGCGCGCGGGTGATCAGCCGCCGGAGCCATGGCTGGATCCGCCAGCGCATGAATCCTTCCATCACCACCTGCCCGGCCAGCGTACCGACAATCGTGGAGCTTTGCCCGCTGGCCAGCAGGGCCACGGCGAACAGCGTGCTGGCGGCCCCCGTGCCGAGAAGCGGCGCCAGAGTCAGGTAGGCGGCTCGGATCCAGTCGGTGGAGGCATTCAGGCGCACCACGTGTCCCCCGGCGACGGTTACGCTGGATTTGCCGTAAAAAACGATCGCGGCAAGCACCAAAATGGCCGCGTTGATCAGGAAGGCCACGGACAGATTCACCGACGCATCGATGGTGTTGTAGCGGATGGCGTAGCGGATGGACTCCTCATCCTTCTGGAACCGGCGGCTCTGAACCAGCGCCGGGTGCAGGTACAGCACGTGCGGCATGACGGTGGCACCGATGATGCCGATGGCCACATAAACCATGGTCGGTGAGGCCAAAGTCGGCATCAACATCGCCCGGCCCATCGCCGGAAAGCTCGGCTGGGTCTGCGGCAGCACGAAGATTTCGATGAAGTAGCAGATGGCGATGGTCCCGATCAGCAGCAGCACCACGGCTTCAATCGTGCGCATGCCGAAACGCTGCAGGGCCAGCAAAAGCAGCACATCCGCCCCCGTGATGACCACCGCCCAGAGAATGGGGATCTGGAACATCAGGTTCAGCGCCACGGCGCTGCCCAGCACTTCCGCCAGATCGCAGGCAACGATGGCCACTTCCGCCATCAGCCAGTTGGGCCCACGCGTCCAGCGGGGATACCAGTCGTAACAGCACTGGGCCAGGTCGCGGCCCGTGGCCACGCCGACCCGCGCCGCGATCACCTGCAGAAAGATGGCCATCAGGCTGGCCAATCCGACCACCCAGAGCAGGCCGTATTGGAACTGGGCGCCACCCTGCAAATCCGTGCCCCAGTTGCCCGGGTCCATGTAGGCCACGCTGACCAGGATGGCCGGGCCGAAGAAAGCAGCCATTTGCCGCCAGAAGCCGGCCAGGCGGGGCGGAACCGCCACGCTGCCATGCAGCCCTTCCAGCGACAAAGGGCTGGACCGTCCGGCGGCGCGGGACGGGGGACGGGACAGCGCGGAAGATATCGGCGGCAAGCGGGGCACGCTATCGACTCGCTAATTTGTATAATCCACCACTGTATTTTGATGGATCAAAATAAGAATATCGACTCCCCCGCGGTTTGTCAAATCGTCGCCCCTGGCATACCATGGCGGGGTATGGTCGAATTTTGTGGGCGGGGCGCCCGGGGCGGCGCTGCGCTCCGGCGTGTGCTAAGCCGCCAGTCGCCGCCGCGAGACCGTCAGGCGACTCGACCAGGCCTGCGTGGCGGTGGACGCCGTGGTGGGACGCCGCCCCGGCTTGGCCAAAAATTATGGCCACGCCCGCCTGGCTGGTTTTACGGGACCGCAACGCCCATGCCCACCAGTACCGTTGAAAACTACCTGCGGCGACTCTATCTGGAACTCCGCGGCCGCGCGGATCCTCTGCTCCCCCTGGGACGTTTGGCGCGGGCCATGGGGGTGGTGCCGGGGACGGCCACAGCGATGGTAAAGGCCCTGGCCGATGCGGGGCTGGTCCAATACGAACCCCGCGGTGGGGTGGGTCTTACCGCGCGGGGCGAACAACTGGCTCTGCACGTAGTGCGCCGCCACCGCCTCGTGGAGTTATTCCTGGTGCAGGTGCTCGGGCTGGATTGGTCGGTGGTGGATGCGGAAGCGGAAGATTTGGAACATGCCGTCTCCGAGCGCGTACTGGAGCGGATCGATGCGCTGCTGGGACGCCCCAAGGTGGATCCCCACGGCGATCCGATTCCCACCTCCCGCGGCCAGATTGAGGAACCGCGGCGGATCAGTCTGGCGGATTGTCCCCCGGGGCGAAGCCAGCGGATCGCCCAGGTTCTGGACCAGGACGCCGCATTCCTCAGCTTCGTCCAGCGGCAGGGCTTGGCGCCGGGCGCCATCGTAACGGTCGTCCGGCGGCAAAATGCCGCGGATGCCGTCAGTGTCCGCGTCGGCCAGCAGGCCCCGGTGGCGCTGGGACTTTCCGCCGCCGCCAAAGTTCTGGTCGAACCCGCATCCGCGCCGCGCCACCTCACATCACCCCGGCGCCATAGTGAACGCCGAGATAGTAGATCCCATACGTTGCCGCGGAAACGGCGGCCATTCCCAGCAGTATCTTGACGCTTAGCCAAAGCGTCGCCGCAGCCAGGCCGGGCCGATCGGGCCGCCGCACCGTCTGGTAAACCAGGCTGATGAGCACCGTCACGGGCACCACCAGAGCCAGCCAGTAATGGGTCAGGTGCGGCACCACGGAATACAACGGATCAATCAGTGGAATCCAGGCCAGCGGGAACGTCATGGCCGCCCCCCCCCGCCCGAGGCGGCCGATCGCTCCGGCGCCGGCCGGGACGATTCCGGCCCCGCCACCAGCATGTACAGGTCCACCAATACAAGCGCGTTGAGCAGGCCAGCCAGCCCACAGTACGCCGTCGCCGCATCCTGAATCAGCGGGGCAAAGCCCCAGGGATGACGACTCTTGGGGGGGAAATATCGCCCCCGCAGTTGGCTGCCGACCACCATCGGCCAGCCAGCCAGATCCTGGGCGTAGTTCCATAGCCGCTGGCGGGGCCGATCCAGCGCCCGCACGCCGCCGAGCAGCAGCCCGAGAAAAAACAGACCATGGATGGCCGCCGCGAAGATCACCGCGCGTTTGCGATCTCCGGCCAGCCAATGTCCGGCGCCCGGAATAAACCATCCGATGGCAATCGCCAGAAAGTCGAGGATCGCGTTGCCGCCGCGCCGGCTGGCGGGGTGGCGTGAAGTCGCATGTTCTGAAAAAGCCAAGTCAAGCCCTTGCTGCACCCGTCCGGTTGCCGCCGCCGGCGAACCACACGACGGTTTATACCGGTTCTGCGGGAGGATTCCAAGGGGGAGGCTGTCAAGGAATCCATAGCTTGGTGAGCCGGCCGGTTCCGGCTAAACGCCGGTGGACTGGGATTGAGGCCAAGTGCATCGCGGAGATTAAGGCGGCGCAGGCGCTCCGCGCGGAAGGCGGGATGCTCACAGAGGAGCAGCACAGGCTTTTGATGGAGGATGCGGCGATCCGTACCGCCAGGGCGGCCGAAAGGACAGCCGAGATCGAAGCGAAGCTCTGGAGGAACAGCGCGCAGCGTAAAATAGGGAGCAGCGGCGAGCCCGGCAGGGCGAGGAATAGCACACGGCGCAGCAGCGGGGGGTGCAGTGGACAGCCGTACAGGCCCACGTTGAGGCCGCGCACGCCGCAAAGCAGAAAACTCGCATGGTCGCAGGGGCCGTCATTGGCTACCTTGCCGCGAAGCACATCGCCAACGAGGCGGCCCGCAAAATCGTGGATGCCGAGCGCGGGAATCACGGAGGGTGACGACCCGGTAGGCGTAGCCACGCTCGCAGGAAACGCGATGTTGAAGCCGTGAATGTAATACTCCCCGAAAACTGGGCGCACTGCTAAGGTAGTGTTTGCCCAGTTTTCGGGGAGTATTACACGAATCCAACGGGAAACGGGTGGCGTACGACAGGCATAATAACCGGCTAGGCGAGTATGACCCGAGGACGAACAGGACGAGGGACAAGAGTAACAACAATGTGGGGGAGGGCGACTTTTTGGCCAGCCTGATCACGGACGCTGCTTCTGCTTGGAGGTAGGCGTCGCCCCAGGCGTGAGGCTGGCGCGGTCAAATCCGCTGGGTTTGCGGCCCCGCGTTTTTCGGAAACGTGCAACGCTCTGGTGACGCTTGGGGTTTCGGACACGCCGATATTTCCAGGGATGAGAAGATTGCCGAGGGCGCGGAGCCAATGGGGTAGAGTACACCGGCGAGGGTGACCTTCCCCAAACGTGATGTCCTGTTAGGGAGGCGAACATGTGCGGGAAGACGAGCCATGGCTGGTGTTGTTGTGAGGGTGCCCGCGTCGACTATTGGGCCAACTTCCAGACGCAGTACAACAAGGACGGCCTCGCTGAGGACATTGGCCGCATCGTCAAGCGGCGATTGGGCAACCCGTCGGGGAAAGCTCGCCACGCGGCGTACTACGGACCGTGCCTGAGGCATCACGCGGACTTGGAAAACATTCTCTTCTACAACACAGGGGTCTGGGGATTGGGAGTGGTAACGCCGGGCAATCCGTACATCCGGTTCGAACATTGTCGCGAACGGCCCCTGAACAGGCCGCCGGAAGACAATTTCACCCACTGTTACAGCTATTGGCTTGGGGAGACGGATGAGTATCCATGGTTCAAGGGGCAGAAACCGGAAGTCGTTATCGACGTCCGGTTGCGTGACCCTAAGGATTTGGACAACTCAAAGATCGTGTGGTATGCGGTGAAGGATCAGGTGAAGCGCGAATGCACAAAGCCTGGGACAGCTATGAACGGGTCACCGATAAAGGACGAGGAGCGGTTGGGTATAAGTGCGACCATATCCGTCCCCGCGCCAACGCGAAAGAGGGGCTACCACGTCAAGCCCATCTTCGACGGTATCGCCGCGGCCCTGCATTACTGGGATGATAAAGAGAAGAAAGACGAGATAATCAGGAAGCTCGACGGGGTCAGTCGCGTGGTCGGCGTACCGGTAGACGATTTATACCGCCTTTTTACAAATGAGCAAGGCTGCCTGCTCGGCCCCAAGATGATCATGGACAACCGCAAAAAACCCCAACTGAACCCAGACGACCACCGGATCGGAGCGGGCGAACTTATACTCTCTAAGAATAACCCCAGCGATACGGCACTTTGTGTGCGGATTTATCGGCTGCCGACGGCAGCTGAGTGCCGCGGCGCCCAGTGACTGGGGGATTGCGCCTGCTTCGTAATCTGTTGCTCTGTTCCGACACCCACGAAGCCGCGCCACAGGCGGGAGCTACGGTAGATGCGCTCTGCTGGCTGCACGCCGGGGATTTTTATCTGAATAAGGACATAGCATCAGCGGATGAGGAAATGAATGCCCAGTATGCCGACACCATCGGGGCATTGGAAGGTGGCGTGGCCTACCACTGGTTCAGGAACGGCAAGCTGCCCATTTACACTGTTCGTGGTAACCATGACGGGCACGATGCCTGGGGATTTTTTCGAACCGCTCAGGACGTTTCGGGTAGGGCTGTTCGCATAGCGCCCGGTCTGCTGCTGGCCGGCATTGGGTGGTACGGACGGCACTATAACGATTTGCCGACAGAAAATGATTTTGAACGCCCCTGTATGGCTGTAGCCAACTCGATACGCCGATTAAGGCAAGCTGACGACATGCTGATCCTGCTTTCGCATTACCCAGCCTATCCACCGCCGGGGGAGAAAATTTCCTCGCATACGTTCAGGCGCCTTCGGGATCTTGTGGCCGCGACTCAACCTGCCGTGTTCGTGCAGGGCCATATACACGAATGGGCCGGCACATGCTATGAGGCTCCGCTGGGCGAGCGCCGGCTGCTGGTGGTCAATCCCGGGCCGATCGGCGGTGTTTTGACAACCGACACGGTCACGCTGGCGAGGGTGTTCAGCGGGGGAACTATCGACCCGATGCCGGAAGAAACCACGAAACCCGAGGTGGAGTATGCCTGCCGCTATCATCCGCCGACCTGATCTTGCGGGCGGAGGGGTGACGGAATCAGAGCGCGAGCGCCTGGCGTTACACGCCCGTGAGTGGACACAGAACGCCTTTCGGACGGGCAGAACGGATCGCGCTGCGCTGGCCGCCGCCATCCGTGACCTCTACCGCGTTTCCTGTCTGCCCGAACCGTGTGTGGTCGTTGTCCCATCGCCTATCGTGGTAGTGTTAGCCGGGGGAATAGCCGCGGTATGGTGGTATGCCCAGCGCCTCAAGGAGGCCGGTCTAGACATCACCGAAGAGATCGCCAGCCTCAACGCCATGGACGACAGCCGCGACTTCCCCAGGGGCGACCGCCTTGCGGAGTGCGTCGCGGATGACGGCACCTGCGACGTCACGCGCGCCGTGGCATGGCACGCGGTGAAGATGGCCACGGACCATGCCATGGACGTTGCGACGCGCGTCGCGACCCATGCCCCCATGGACGCCGATCGGCGGATTGCCTTGCAGTGGGCCACAGACGAGGCGACGGCTGGTGGCGTAACCGAAGCAACCGTGGCCGCCATCGCCGCAGCTACCCACGGCGGCACTGACGCCATTTTGACCGCGAGCGCGTACGAAGCCACAATCGCCGCCATTCGGGCGGCCACAGACGGATCCACAAGCGATGGGGCAAACAGCGCAGCTCGCGGCGCCACCGCGTACACGATCGCTCAAATCTCGCGACGGTTTCTCGGTGAGCACCACGTGCTCGGCCTGCGATGCGCCGCCAGATGGTTCCGTTGCTGCCAGGGTGGGCACATGGAGTCGCAACGGGAGTACTTTCTTACCGCCGCGCGCGACGTGCTGGGATTGCGCCTCCCCAGCCACGATAGATACGCAGCTTGGGAACGCTGCGCGAAGTTGGGGGGATTCCGCTGGATGCATCCTGAATTCTGTCTGGCGAGCGATTTCCCTGATTACATCAGGATCAACTCCCGCGGTCAGCCACACTGCGAAACCGGCCCCTCGCACCGCTGGTCCGATGGATGGTCGGTCTGGCACCTGAACGGGGTACGGGTTCCGCAATGGCTGGTGGAAACACACGCGGACGGCATAGAGTCCCGGAACCTTCCGAAGCTTCAATGTTATACCGCAGCGGGCCGCGAATTCGTGCGAAGGGTCGGAATAGAGCGCATCCGCGCATGCACAACGAACTCGTAAAGTTCTTTCTTCGACGTGCGCTTGCGAATCGGCTCAACTCGTACGTTCATAAAACCGGCGTCTTCGAATAATGCCGCGTAGATGCCTTCGACTGGCAGCAGCGTATCGTAAAACTTGCTGTTACCGACAATGTAATGGCACCGGGCGCCGGGCGCCAGGACCGTGCGCAAACTCGCCAGATGGATCTTTATGTCCTGGAAATATTTGTGCACGTAGCGTCCCAAGAGGACATGCCCCTTGCCAATGTCATGGATAATGCGGTTGAAGTGCGGAAAAGGAATTTCGCCGCAGCCGTTGGGGGTCCACGCTCCGAGCATACTGGTGGCGCATCCCCACGTGCCGCCGATAGTCTTCCAGTCCAGTTCGCCCGCAGCGCGGCCGTCAGAAAGAAAGCCGAGCCAATACATATAAGGACGCAGCTCGCGGATATAGCTCATCCGGTTGGGGTAGGGTGGTGAGGTGATGGCCGCGGTGTAGCCGCGCTCCGGGAGAATGGCGGTAAGATCACGCGAGTCGCCGTAAAACACTTGGGCCTCCGCTCTGGGCGGATCGACCAGCAGGCTGTCCGCCACTTCACTGGCCGCAGCGAGAAAGGCCTTCGCAACCCGGCCGGTACAGTGCGCGGGCGACTCCCGGACCAAGCCATTCTCAGCGGTCTCGCCCCCCTTTCTGAAAGACATGGATTGATGGCCGAACGACACGTTCGCGGTCTGGATCATCACGCGGCAGAACGCGATGCGGAGAAGATCGACCACGCCTGGCGCCGGCTCTGGCCGCAGCTGTTTAATCCCCTCACACAGCGTGGCCAAGGCGTGAAGTGTTGGCAAGTTCCACCACTTTTCGATCTGGTGAAGATCGGGCTTCCACGCCGCGGCACGGGGAACGTGGGCATCTTTGGCAATGCGGCTGGCAGCCGCTTGAACGGCGGCGCCCGTGCCTTCATCAAACCGGGTGAGTTTCAGGTTGGCAAGCCACACGAGGAACGGGTTAATCTCCACCGCGTGGCAGCGGATGCCCATCGCGGCACACGCCAACGGGGTCGTCCCCGTGCCGGAAAATGGTTCAAGAACGAATTCGTTCGAACCAGATTTCTCGAGCAACTCGCGCACCAAAGCCAATGAGTAGGACGGCGTAAGACGCAGCCATCCATGCCGCCCGACCGCCACATTGCCGCGGAATGTGAGGTGGTCGCGTCGGCCAATGGGATCGAGTGCGAGCCCATTCGTCTCAATCGGCCCAAACAGCCCCTGTGTCATCGCAGCAGTCCCTCCAAGACCGCCAATGTTTCCTTCTTAATTGCCGAAGAGTTGCGCCGAAAAAAGCCCGCCAGGTCGTAGCCCAGCACGTCGCGGCAGAACACATAGGTCGAATCCACACTTGATCCTGACACGGTCCCGCGTAGGATCAGCCAACGCGCCCGCCTGTAACGCTCAGCCAAGTTGCCGGGAATTTGCACCGACAGGAGGAGCATGACCGGCAAATAATGGTAGGCGTAGGCGCTGGACGCATTGGACACATCCGCGTTCTGCCGCTTCGCGTCGTTGCTCTTGTATCCCTGGCGTACTTCAAAGACCGCGCCACGCGGATTCGCGGTGTTTCTTCCCTTCAGGCCCAGATGCAACCAAGCGTCCTTCAGCCACATTTCGACCATTGAACGGCGCGGGGATTTCGCAACGCTCTCGATGGGAATGCGGCCGTCGAGCGAAAGCGTGCGCGACTTACCCTTGGTGGCCGGTATTTTATACGACCACGTCGCATCGGCAGACGACAGATTCAGCGTGTCTGCAGGACGCGCTGAAAAAGGATTTGGCAACTGATACCGATCTGCCGGTAAATCGAGGTCATGCCACCGGCGGCCTTATGGGCTGCGTAGACGAGCGGGGAATCTAGTCCGAACCACGAGTAGAACTCGTCTTCGCGATAAAGGCGTTGGAACTCTTCCAGCGTCACGCCACCGATTCGGCCTTGGCCGCACGACGGCTTGTAGTTCAGGCAGACGCGCAGCGCCCCGCGGACCAGTTCCAGGTAGGTCTCGTCGTGGTTAGCTGACGTTGATTTTACTTCCACCATCTTGCCTCGAGGTTAGGATGCTTTGCGCTGCGGTTTACGGGAATCTTACTCGGAAGCTTCATCCGCTGCGCGGCCCAGAGTCACCATAGGGGCGGAACAGGCCGGCGCCAATGACGACGCTTCGCTTTCCACGCGCCAGGAAGCGCCTTCGCGAACCACCCGGCGGTACAGCGTGTCGCGCTCCATCGGAATAAATCCGGCTTCCACGATAAGCCGGCGGAGATCCCGCACGGTCTGTTCCTGATGCTGATTGCCGGCGCCGCCTTCGCGCTTCGTAATGTCGTACCAGACCACCGTGCCGTCGAGATCGTCCACGCCAAAATTCAAACTCACCTGGGAGAGTTTCATCGTCTGCATGATCCAGAACGCCTTAACATGCGCGAAATTGTCCAGCATCAGTCGGCTGATCGCCAGCATCTTGAGATCTTCCAGACCGGTCGGTCCGGGGAGGTGGCCTAATTCGCTGCCGTCGGGAATAAACGAAAGTGGGATGATAGTCTGAAAGCCCGGCGCCTCGGCCTGCAGTTGCCGGAGCCTAAGCAGGTGGACGGTGCGTTCGGCCCGGGTCTCAACATGGCCGTACAAAATGGTCGCATTGGTGGGTATGCCCAGTTCATGGGCCGTACGATGGATCTTCAGCCAGCCGTCGGAGCGGAGTTTACCCTTGAATACCTGGTCATGGACGCGGTCGTCAAATACTTCGGCCCCTCCGCCCGGCATGGAATCCAGCCCATGTTCTTTAAGCGCCGTGAGCACCTCCCGAATGGAGAGGCGCGCGATCCGGCTGAAATGATCTATTTCAATGGCGGTGAAGCATTTCCGGTGCAACCGCGGATAACGGGCGCGCAGGCCGGAAAGCATTTCCAGGTACCAGCCGAATGGCAGCCAGGGGTGCAACCCTCCGACGATATGTATCTCGGTCGCTCCGGCCCCTTCAGCTTCCCCGGCGATGCGATAAATTTGCTCCAGGTCGTACTCATAGGCGCCCGCTTCGCCGCGCTTGCGCTGAAATTCACAGAATTTACAGGACAAGGCGCAGATATTGCTGTAATTGATGTGACGGTTAATGTTGTAATAGGCCGCCCGACCATGGCGGACCAGGCGCATGGCTTGGGCGAGTTGACCAAGGGTGACGATGTCCCGCGAATTCCAGAGCGCCATCCCATCCGCAAAATCGAGCGGGCGGCCCACGGCGATCTTTTCCGCGACGGGGCGCAGTGCCGGGTCATTGATACTGTCCATATCCAGATATTGGGCTGGCCCCAGATTCGCCATCGCGGCACCTGGACCGGCAACTTCGACGGCGGCGGTTGGACCAACCGGCGGGGGCTCAGCAAGGACCATTCTTGCTCCGCTTCGTTGACACGTTCGACCAGGGTTGAGCGCTCATTCCGTTTCCAATGGACACAAACCACGCCCCACGCCGCAATACTTTGATTATAAGCCTTCCCGGCGCTTTCGGAAATGCTGTGCTAAACTTATCGTGGCAGCACAATCCGGGTGGCTCAACGATGCGGACGACAGGAAACATCATTTTCCCGCTGGCGATTCTGGCGGCGGCGGGGATGCTGCGCCCCGCCGCACCAGTCGGCGGCGCCACGCCGAGTTTCCGCCTGGTGGCCAAGCCCGCGATCCGCCAGACTTTTAATGCCTACGTCGACGGGCGCCTGGCCACGGTACTGGCCGGTTTGACACAAAGTGGGAATTTTCGCCGGGCCCGGCATCAGCTGGCGGCACTTTTTGATCTGGCTATCGGATACAGCTCGAGGCACGATACGCGCATTCTGCGGCGTGTGGACCTGGCCCGCCGTTTGATCCGGCAACTGACCTGCGTACCAGGCCGGCAGCGACGGCTCGCGCTGCTGACATTCTTGCAGCACCATCGGGAACTGGAGTCCACGCTGGTTTTTTTGATTTCACCGGGGTCCCCTCCCGCCCGTATTTATGCTCTGTTGGACCGTTTGCATCGCCGCCTCGGCACGTCGATCCTGCAATATCCGAACCTTACCGCGGCGATTTGCACGGTGTTGTATCAGCCTCTGACCCGGCACATCAATGCCAACGTCGTCCATTCGCCCGATCCCGTTGCGCTATTTCAATATTTTGTCCGACACCGTCGGAAATTGCTTTATGGGCTTCGTCGACTGCCCGCCCGGCTGCTGGTCCGTGTGGTAGACCCATTGGTCAGCACCAGGGATCTGCGCTGGGCGCTGGCCCATTTTCATGGTGATCGGTGGGTGGGCCAGTTATTTTTCCGGATTCCCTACGACTATGCGGAGGTGCGGCACGGTCCTACGAAAGTCCGGGCTGGGCGATACACGCTGCGGTATATTTTCCACCATGGCGGCATATGCGGGGATCAGGCCTTTTTCGCCTCTGAAGTGGGTAAGGCGATCGGCGTACCGACTGCTTATGTGCTTGGCCGTTCCAGTGTAGCCGGTCATGCCTGGGTGGGCTTCCTGCAGATCGCGGGCCGCCGGGGACGGTGGAACTTTACGGCCCGCTATCCGCAATACCAGGGTGTGGCGGGGTTAACGGAAAGCCCCCGGACGCGACGGATTGAGCCGGAATCCATGGTCTCGCTTTCCGCCCGATTTATCGGTACGCCCCAGCACCAGCGCTGGACCAGCGCCGTTCTGACCGACGCGGCCCTGCGCTTGATCGCCCTGAAAATCGGTGGAGTGCCGTTTGCCCCGCCCCCGCCACCGGCCGGGGTTTTCGCCTGCCGCGACCGCGCCCGGACCAATACCGTGGTGGAGGAACTCGGCTGGCTGCGGCGTGCGGTCAAGATTTGCCCCGGGCGGACTTTGGCTTGGTTGACGGTCGGTTTTCTGGCTCGGCAGGGCCGGTTGACGCTGGCCGAAAAAGAAATTTGGTCGCGACGTCTACTGCGCCTATGCGGTGGACGCGCCGCCGACTTTGCCCTGGCCGTGCTGACTCCAATGGTGCAATCCATCCCCGACCCGGTCGAGCAAAACCGGATTTGGAACCGCCTCTTCGCCCGCCTCGCCGCGCAGCGCTTGGATCTGGCGGCCCAGGTACGCATGGATCAGGCGGCGATGTGGCGCCAGGCCGGCCATGATAATCGGGCCGGTCGGTGCTATCTGGACGTTATCAACCACTACGCCAACGCCGGCCCGATTGTGATCAGCGCTTTACGCCAGGCGGCAGCGCTATTGCGGGCGCAACACCAGGCCGCGCACATCCTACCCTTGTATGAACAGACTTGGGCGAAAATCCGCCCCCCGCCGCGTCTGGCGAACCCGTTCCTGCGGGAGAGCAACTGGTACCGTGTCGGCTCCCTGTTGCGGAAACAGTTGCGGGCCGTGGGCCGGTCGCGGCAGGCGGACCAGGTGCAAGCCCAATTGCGAGCCGCCGCTTATACCACCGCTCCGCGCGCCGACGATTCGCAACGTTAGCCGCCTTTTGTCCCGTGAGTGTAGCTCGACTGTTGCCGATTTCGGATGAACCGAAAAGCATGACTCCTGGGGTCTTTGGGGCTGGCGTGGAGTTTTGTGCACCGTACAAAACACGGGCGGTGCAAACCCTCGCATTGCCACCGCGATTTCCGAAGGATTCGACCGTTTACGCTCCTAACCGATGGCAACAGTCGAGTTTAGGTTACGCCGCTTTTTTACTGCCCCATAACCTTTCACAGTATCTCCGTTCCGGCGCGGCTTGGTGCCGCACGCGTCCGACAGCACTAAGCCGCAGCCGGCGGTGGGTTCCCGCCACGCCTTGCCGCTGCGTAACGTGGCCACACCATCACGTAGGCGAGATGCTGGGCCACGGCCACGCTGGCGATGTTTTTCCGCTCCGGCTGACCATCCCCAGTTTCCCCGCGCCACGAAGCACGCCGATTGCGACACAGCGGTTGTATGAAACATCCCGGTTAGCCCGGCGGCCCGTACGCCGGGTGGCCCCCCGCCGCCCCGTAGAGCCGACGCCCCCATCGGCCAACTCGCTTATAAATGGCCGACCCACGAAGAGAAGAACAAGGAAATCAGCCGACTGCCCCCAGCTTTCCGATCGGCGCTGCGGAAACCGTAACCGCCCCGAACCTTTCAGGCATTCAGGAAGATCCGCTAATTTGAACCGGGGTTGGCCTCCCCGGGGAGCGCGCCAATAAGCCCACCCGGCCGAACTATCTTGACCCTGGAAAACTGGTTCGTCGGCACGGTCCCTTCGGCCCCTTCTGTCGGTTGCGACGGCACCTGCAGCTGGTTCACCGAAGCCGCCGACATGTCCGGCACATGGTACGTCTTTCGCATGACGTTGATGATTTCCTGGCTCAGGCCAAGATGTGGCCAAGCCTGCCCATAACCGGGTTGATCCTTGTCAAACGGGCTGGCCTCGACCCCATGACTTGTCTCCGCGTGCCGCCGATCAATCGCCCGCTGGACGAGGTAGTCCGTAACCGGCCAATCGCCACCCAGCAATAACCAGTGGTGCCGGATAAGGATATTCCACACGTCGGGTCGGCAGGCGCGTACAA
>JAJYFE010000192.1 GCA_021785435.1 Planctomycetota bacterium | reverse complement strand
CGATCTGGCGCGAGTGTCCCCCGCCGTTGGAGCTGGATTTCCGCATGGTGGAAAATCCGGCCGCGCAGGACATCCCAGCTAACGCCGCGTAGCGCGGTCACCGCAGCAGGCTCCCCGCGAATCTGAGCGGCCCGTCTGCGTAGGGTTGTGAAACCGGGAATCCCTGATGTCGCCGCTGGACTGGATCATTTTCCTAGCCACCCCGGCTCTGGTGTGGCTGATTAGCCTACAATCGCGGCGTTTCATCACCGGGGTGGCGGATTTCCTGGCCAGCCGCCGGGCCGCAGGCCGCTATCTTCTGGCGGTGGCCGGCGGCACCGCCAGTATGGGGGCAATCACTGCGGTGGCGCTTTTCCAGGCCTTTTACCGGGCGGGCACAGCTTTCCAGTGGTGGCAGAATATTTTTCTGCCCGTCTGGCTGATTCTGTCCGTGACCGCCTTCGTCAGCTATCGCTACCGGGAAACCCGGGTTCTGACCATGTCGCAGCTTTTCGAGGTGCGTTATTCGCACCGCTTCCGCATCTTTATGGGTGCGACCATGGTGCTTTCGGGCGTCGTGAACTATGGCATTTTCCCCGCGGTGGGGGCGCACTTTTTTCTTTACTACTGCCACCTGCCGCGGGTCCTGGAGCTGGGATCGGTCGCCGTGCCGGTATTCCCGCTGCTGATGGCGGTTTTCCTGTCCTTCGCCTTGTACATGGTGCTGCTGGGGGGCCAACTTCAGGCCATGTTAACAGATTGCGTGGAGGGACTGATTTCCGGCGTCCTATTCTTGGTGGTGGCCGGGGCGATTCTGGCCAAGTTCAGCTTTCATCAGATGTTCGTGGGCATGGACACCGGCCGACCAGGGCAATCGCTTTTGAATCCTTTCGATATGGGCCGCCAGCACAGTTTCAACCTGATCTACGTCCTTATCGGTGGTGCGAGCGCAATCTATACCACGATGAGTTGGCAGGGAAACCAGGGATTCAACGCAGCGCCGGCGAATGCGCACGAGGCGAAAATGGGCGGCATTCTGGGCAATTGGCGGGGGCTGGCCCGGGGGCTGGTGTTTACGTTGCTGGGGCTTGCCGCGATTACCCTGCTGAGGAACCCGGCGTTCCATGGGCAGGCCTCTGTGGTGAAGGGCCAACTCCAGCGGATCGCCGATCCGGCGCTGCGATCGCAGGAAACCATTCCCCTGGCCCTGAGCTACCTGTTACCGTCAGGCGTTCGGGGTTGCTTCGGGGCAATGATGTTTTTGATGATGGTATCTTGCGACATGAGCTATCTGCACTCGTGGGGCAGCATTTTCATTCAGGATGTGGTGCTTCCGATTCGCGGTCGCCCCCTTGCTCCCCACCAGCAAATCAACTGGCTGCGCTGGTCCATTACAGGCGTGGCGGCCTTCGCCTTTTTGTTCAGCTTGCTGTTCGCCCAGACGCAGTATATTCTTATGTTTTTCGCGGTCACGGGGACCATTTTCCTGGGCGGCAGCGGGGCGGTAATCATCGGGGGACTGTACTGGAAACGCGGCACCACCGCGGGCGCGTGGACGGCCCAGATCCTCAGCCTGGTGCTGGGCGTCGGCGGGATCGTGCTGGAGGAAATCTGGCCGCACTTTCCCTTGAACGGGCAGGAAATTTTCGGGCTGACTATGCTGGCGTGCGCGTCCAGCTACGGGTTGGTTTCCCTGGCCACGTGCCGGGTGCCGTTTAACATGGACCGGATGCTGCATCGGAACCAGTATGCCCGGTCCGAGGATGCCGTGGCCTCGCGCACCCGCTCCAGCATCGGCGGCTGGAAACGGCTGCTGCTGGGTTTTGATGAGAGCTTCACGCGCGGGGACAAGGCGATCTCCTGGAGTCTCTTCCTGTGGACAACGTTCTGGTTTGCCTCGTTCGTACTGATCAGTCTGTGGAACCTGTTTCAGCCCTGGAACAACCGCCTATGGTGGCAGTGGGTGGTGCTGCAGCTGGTGCTTTCTATCATCCTTTCGCCGGTGACGACGATCTGGTTTACCTGGGGCGCTCTGCGGGACCTGCGGCGTATGCTTCTGATTTTCCGCCACCGCGCCGTGGACGTTCGTGACAACGGTCAGGTGATCGACCATCGCAACGCCAACGAGGTGGGTTGCATCGGCGAGCCGGAAGCGATGGGAGCGGCTCCGTCGCCTCCAACCCCTGCAGCCGCGGCGGAAGGCGCGAGGAGCCGATAGGCGTGTTGGTGCGATTGGCGCGGCTGGGCGGGGGGGGGCGGTCGTTGAGCATAGGGATAGACAGCCATGTGGAGATGCATGAGTACGGTAGATATTTGCATTATAGAATAACTTGTGGTATCCCGCAGCGCCTCCGGAGGGAGACCCACCTGTGACCCGCTGGAATCAGGCCTCCCCGCGGCGCGACCAAGCTGGGAGACCCACGCGAGGAACAACACTGCGGCCCCGATGCCACCCCTGGCCAACTACCAGCTCGCTTGCGTACCCTCAAGGCACGCCGGGCCAGGCTCCAAGATCGGCCCCGACCTGGGTTTGGTTTGCGCCTGCCGGCGCCTCCGCCGGTGCATTGCCTGCTCTGTGGCACGCGATCAAATCAACCGGCCCCGCGCCGGGACCACCAGTTATTGCCGCACCCTTAGCCCCAAGTACATCCGCAAAGCGGCGCAGCCTCTGCGCGCGGCCGGATATAATCGGATATGCTTTCAGTTCCACCGGATCAAGCACGCCACCGCAAGGCGAAAGGAGCATCATCCTGAACCCACTTACCCCGGTCCACGACCCGCGGCGCCTCCGCCGAACGCTGTTGGACTATTTCTCCGCTATGCACGGTCATTTTGGCGATCAACACTGGTGGCCCGGCGAATCCCCGTTGGAAGTGTTGATCGGTGCCGTACTCACGCAGAATACCGCCTGGAGCAATGTCGCCACGGCGATCCGCCGGCTCAAGGCCCAGGGGCTGCTCCATGCGGGCCGCCTGCATGCCGCCGGTCCCGCCGGCATTGCCCCGCATATACGCTCCGCGGGTTATTTCAACGTTAAGGCCCGCCGGCTCTGGAACCTGCTCGACTGGTTTGTCCACGGCTATCAGGCGTCGTTTGATCGGCTGGAAACGATTCCCACCCCCCGTTTGCGGCAGGAATTGCTGGCGGTCAGCGGCATCGGCCCGGAGACCGCCGACAGCATTTTGCTGTATGCCTTGCACCGGGGCATTTTTGTCATCGACGCCTATACCCGCCGCGTGTTGACCCGACATCACCTGGCCGCGACGGATGCATCGTATGCCCAGCTGCAGCAATTGATGACCCGCCATTTACCCGCCGACACGGCGCTATTCAATGAATACCACGCCCAGATCGTCATGGTCGGCAAACACTTCTGTAAACCCGCCCCCCGCTGCGCCGACTGCCCCTTGCGAGTCTATCTACCTTCCGTCGCGCGCGACCTGAAGCCCGGTGCTCCCCTCCATCGTGATCGTGCGTACACATCTGCCGGGCATGGGGAACCCTCCGGCGCCAAACCACGCCCTTCTCGAGCTTTGCGCCTTCGCCAAAGCCGGGTAATCTGTAGGCGAGGATGAACTTTGGCCGCCGCCGTACTTCCAACTGAGCAGACCCCGTCACCAGGCCCCGATCCAGTTTACGAGTCGCCGCTGTCGCACCACCCATTTCTGGATATTCTTTCCCAGCGGGTGATGATCTTTGACGGCGCCATGGGCACGCAGATTCATGCCGCCAACCTGTCCCTGACGGACTATTGGCAACGGGAAAACTGCCCGGAAGTGCTGGGGTTGAGCCGGCCCGAGGTCATCGCCTCCATTCACGCCGCCTATTACGCCGCCGGCGCCGACACCGTGGAGACCAACACCTTCGGCGCCAATAAACTGGTGCTCGCGGAATTCGGCCTGCAGGACCGCTGCCGGGAAATCAACCGGGTGGCGGCGCAGATCGCCCGCCAGGCGTCCACCCCTTTCGCCACGCCGCAGCGGCCGCGCTTCGTCGCCGGTTCGGTCGGGCCGGGCACCAAGTCCATTACCCTTGGCTACACCACATTTGAAGCCATGCGGGATTCCTATGCCGAGCAGATGCGCGGGTTGCTGGAGGGCGGCGTGGACGCCATTCTCATTGAGACCTGCTTCGATCTTTTGCAGATTAAGGTCGCAGTCATCGCCGCCTTGGACGCCATGCGCGAAATGGGCCGTCGCCTGCCGATTATGGCGCAAGTGACCATGGAAACCAATGGACGCATGCTGCTCGGCACCGAAATAAGCGCCGTCATCGCGACGCTGGAAGCGTTGCCCGTGGATGTCCTGGGCCTCAACTGCGCCACCGGACCCGACGCGATGCGACCGCATGTGGCGGCCCTTAGTACGGATTGCACCCGTTACCTTTCTGTGCAACCCAACGCGGGCATGCCCCTGACCGAGCAAGGGCGCCCGCGCTATCCGTTGACGCCGCAGGCGCTGGCCGAAGCCCACCGCGAATTCGTCCAAGCCTTTGGCGTGAATATCGTCGGTGGTTGTTGCGGCACTACACCCGAACATATCCGCTGCGTGGCCGAGGCCCTGCGCGGCCTGGCGCCAAAACCCCGCGCCGCCTTCGGCCGGACGGCCTCGGCTGAACAAGCGGTGGTGTCGTCTTTATACGGGGTGGTGACGGCCCGGCAGGATACTTCGATATTACTCATCGGTGAGCGCACCAACACCAACGGCTCCAGACAATTCCGGGAAGCCCTGCTGGCCGGCGATGTGGACACGCTGGCCGCCATCGGGCGCGACCAGGAAAAGCAGGGCGCCCACGTTATTGACGTTTGCGTGGATTATGTCGGGCGCGACTCCGCGGCGGACATGCGGCAGGTGGTGGCGCGTTTCGCCCAGGAGATTCGGGCGCCGCTGATGATTGATTCAACCCAGCTGGATGTTATTGAAGCCGGTCTGCAGGCGGCGCCGGGCAAATGCATCGTCAATTCCATCAACCTCGAGGAAGGCGAGGAAAAGCTGGCCAAAATGTGCCGCCTGCTTAAACGCTATGGCGCGGCCATCGTCGCCGGCGCCATCGACGAAGATAAAACCGAGGCCATGGCCAAAACCGCCGACCGGAAACTCGCCATTGCCCGCCGTCTGCACGGGCTGCTGACCGCCCGATACGGCCTGGCCGAAACGGACATTTATTTTGATCCGCTGATTTTTCCGATTGTCACCGGCCAGGAAGAAGTGCGGCGTCTGGCCCTGGAAACCATTGAGGGCATCCGCCGCATCCGCGCGGAATTTCCCAACTGCCACACCACGCTGGGACTTTCCAACGTGTCGTTTGGACTCAAGCCCTATGCCCGGCTCGTGTTAAACAGCGCTTTTTTCGCGGAATGCGTCCAGGCGGGCCTTACTTCGGCCATCGTTCATGCCAGCAAAATTCTGCCGCGGAACAAAATTGATCCGCAACATTACCAATGGGCGTTGGACTTGATCTATGATCGCACCCGCCCGGATTATTCGCCCCTGGCCCTGCTTAGCGCCTTGGGAGAGCCCTGCCG
>JAJYFE010000058.1 GCA_021785435.1 Planctomycetota bacterium | reverse complement strand
GAAAGCGGGCGGCTTGTCAAGCCCGCGCCGAATGCGAATCTGCTCCCGGAAAGACCGGCCCCCACCAACCGCCCGCCCCCGGCGGCTCAGCTCAACGCGCGGTTACCCTCTTTGCGGAATCGCTGCCAACCGGCCAACACATCGGCGCGCCGACCTTCTGCAATGGCGGCACGCGATCCGGGAAGCCGAAGTGCATCGTTTCCCGAGATCGCTTGCGTGAAATCATACCATGTTATGATATCTATTGACTGACTTGTCAGGAGCGGGTGTCATGGCCGACCTTTTTGATCCGTTGGTCCTACGGGGCGTCACGATACGCAACCGCTTGGGGATTGCACCTATGTGCATGCATTCGGCAGAAGAGGGCCGCGCGACCGATTGGCATCTGGTTCATTATGGTTCAAGGGCGGTGGGGGGATGGGGACTAATTGTGGCGGAAGCCACCGCGGTGACGCCGGAAGGCCGCATTACGCCGGAGGACACCGGGTTATGGAATGACCACCAGATTGAACCGTTGTCCCGCGTGACGCGTTTTATCAAAACGTACGGAAGCACGCCCGGCATTCAACTGGCGCATGCGGGGCGCAAGGGGGCGACCGCCCGGCCATTTTCCGTGGCGCGACCGGGCCAGCCGCTGTCCGTGGCGGAAGGCGGGTGGCGGGTGGTGGCGCCGTCACCCCTGCCCTTTGATGCGCCATCACCGGTGCCGGTGGAATTGTCCCTTTCGGAAATCAAGGAAATTCAAATGGCTTTTGCCGCCGCGGCCCTGCGGGCGTACCACGCCGGTTATGAGTTGCTGGAGCTTCATGCGGCGCACGGTTATCTGATCCATGAGTTCTTATCGCCGGTGACGAATAAGCGGACCGATACTTATGGCGGCAGCTTTGCGAACCGTACGCGCATGTTGATGGAAACAGTGGCCAGCGTTCAGAAGGTCTGGCCCCAGCGGTTGCCGCTGGCGGTGCGGTTAAGTTGCGTGGATTGGGTGGAGGGAGGCTGGACGCTGGAGGATTCGATCGCGTTGGCCCGCAAGCTTAAAGCGGCGGAGGTGGATTTGGTGGACTGTTCCAGCGGGGCGCTGGTTCCTGATGCCCGTATCCCGGTGGCGCCGGGGTTTCAGGTGCCGTTGGCCCAGGCCATCCGGCGCGAAGCGGGCATTAAGACGGCCGCAGTGGGACTGATCACGCAAGCCCGGCAAGCCGCGGACATCATTGCCGCAGGTCAGGCGGATATGGTGTTCATGGCCCGGCAGGCGCTGCGTGATCCGTATTTCCCGATTCATGCCGCAGCGCTACTCGGTAGGAAGGACGCGGTGCCAATACCCGGTCAATACAGCCGCATGGGGTGAGGGTTAATGTGGGCTGTGCGGTTGTAGATAGCGCGCAAGATCTGCGTAGATTCCCAGAGCGGGATTTCCATTTGTGGGGAGCTTTCCTGCCTGGCGAGCCGCCGCCGCAAGCGTTGCCAGCACCGACCGCGCGGCCGATTCTGGTATGCCTTTAACCTTCATTCCGCGGTAGTTGGTGAGCATGGCCTGAATGGCCTTTGGCAGCCGCTTTGTGTCAATCGCCCCGTCCTTGAGCCGATAGGGAAGTTTCCAGGTAGATGGCTTATTGGCATCGGGAACGTAGGCAAAACAGTGCCACGGAAGTCGATGCTGGGGATGTAGCAGCGGCTCCAGGGAGGCCTCGTCCCCAGGGCGCGGCGCGGTAATCTCCTCTGACCAATCAGCGGGCTCATGGTGATCGCGGTAGATCCCGTGTTCGCTGATCCACCACAGACTTTCCGGGGCGGAGGCTGGATCCAGCGTCAGGAAAGTGCGGTCCTGGACGGTGCCATCGACGATGTTGGCGACGTAGAGGAGCCGGCCATCCGAAACGGCGATGCGGTTGACGCTTTGTTCGTCGGCATAGCGGCGGGCCTGGTTCATGGCGGCATGGAACGCCGCATGCTGGGGATTGAGCGTCCCGGGACGTTTGGTCTCCATGACGAGGTATTTAGCGGTATGACGGCACAGCACGATATCCGCAAATCCAACCTGGTATTTCAGGTCGCCCGGCTCCCAACCAAGGACGTCCACAAAAAGCCGTGCGAGAACGGTTATCACGGCCTGCTCGGTCTCATTGCCGCCACGGAATTGGCTGTTGCGGAACGACTGAAAATCCGGCCAAGTCGCGGTAAGTCGTGCCATGAGTTTCTGATAGGACTTAAGTGTTTTGTAGTCGTCTCCCACGAAGCACCTCCCGGAGGGTGACGCTGGGCGCAGAACCGGCTGGGGGATGAAGAGAGCCCATTTGGCGGGCACTATTTACCAGCAGCAGACGTTCGAACGACTTATAGCAAACTTTTCGTCAATCGTCCATCATTGCCGGACAGCGGAAATAAACACCCCCGGAGCAGGGCGATACATGTCAACGTGGGCATGATCCATGCATTTCGCTGCGGTCTGGACGGTCAGGGCGCTTTGCGCCGCCCCGGCCATTTTGAAAAAGCGATCAAAATCGACGCAACCAAGAGCTTGTCCGTAGCGGGTTCATGAGGTATGGTTGGGTGGTTCCACTTACCGCCGTTTTTGGAAACAATTTGCTCCTTCTGCGGGCTGTCGAACTGGATGGGGACGTACGTGGCAAAGGGCGGTGCATTTGATCGGCCGCACCTTGATGAGCTGGGACAAGAACCACCGCGACGAACGGGCCTCTCGGTTAAACGGCGCGCCAGCCACAATCAGACCTGGCCTGTTTGGCAAGTGGGATTGGACAGGGCGCGTGGCGGCCAAGATTACGCCGCGTCGCGCCTCAGCGGTAGTAACCGGAAACACGACGCTCGGCAAGGTTTTAGGTGTTTTGCTTACCACCGATGACGCAATGATTCTTAGAGCAAGTCAAGTGTCTTGCTGATACCAGAGGCGGGGCGGTCAAGCTAGCATGAATCGTGGATTAGAAAGTGGCGCGAGAGGAACCCCCAACGGATGTGGGAGCAGCCATGTGAAAGTTTTCACAGATGGCTGTAGGCGCACCTTGGGGCTGGGATGATTTGGCTATGAACGCCACGGCCCAAATGCCTACGCTGGTGCGACAACGCTGGACGATTATCGGCCAGGTGCAGGGGGTCGGGTTTCGCCCGTTTGTCTATCGCCAGGCCCGCCAGGACCATCTAACCGGCTTTATCCGCAATGACAGCTTGGGCGCCACCATGGAAGTCCAGGGCACCGTGGAGGACCTTACCCGTTTTGCCCATCGCTTCCGCGCTAATTTGCCGCCCCTGGCCCGCGTGGAGCGCATCGATGAAGCCATCCTTCCCTGCTGCGCGGATGAAGAAGAATTCCTGATTGAGCCCAGCCGCGACCTTGGTACGCCGCACGCCGCGGTCACGATGGATGCGGCGGTATGCCCCGATTGCGTACGCGAGCTTTTCGATGCCGGGAACCGGCGGTTTGGCTATGAGCTGATCAACTGCACGAATTGCGGCCCGCGGTACAGCATTATCCAGCGGGTTCCCTATGATCGGCCCAACACCACCATGGCTCGGTTCGAGATGTGCGACGCATGCGCCGCGGAATACGCAGATCCGACCGACCGGCGCTTTCACGCTCAACCGATTGCCTGCCACGATTGCTCCCCCGCGGTGAATTTGGTGAACAATGCGGGGCGCCCCATCGGCGGCCACGCTATTCGCCAGGCGACGCGTCGGCTCGAGCAGGGGGAAATATTGGCGATCAAGGGTTTGGGTGGATTTCATCTGGCGGTGCGCGCGGACCACGCCGCGGCGGTGCAGCGGCTACGCCGCCTGAAACACCGGGACGCCAAGCCTTTCGCCCTGATCTGTCGGTCGCTGGAGGCGGCCCGGCGGCTCGTGGACCTCGGCCCGCAGGCTATGGACGCGCTGCGTTCGCCCGCGGCGCCGATTGTGCTGGCGCCGCGGCGCGGCACGGCGCCCGTGGCCGCGGCCGTGGCGCCGAATAATCACCGCCTCGGGGTCATGCTGCCCTACACGCCGTTCCACCATCTGCTGTTGGAGTTGCTGGGCCGCGCAGCGCCAGCGCTGGTTTTAACCAGCGGCAATCAATGCGACGAACCGCTGGTCATTGACAACGGCGAAGCGGTTCGCCGACTCGGAGGTTTGTGCGACGCGATTCTGTGGCACGAGCGCCCCATCGCGCGGTGCGTGGATGATTCGGTGCTGCTGGATATGGGGGGCGTTCAGCCGCCTCTGCCGATTCGGCGCTCGCGGGGTTTCGTTCCGGCGGGGCTCCGGTTGCCGCAAACCGCGGTCCGGATGGGACTGTGTGTTGGCGCCGAGCTTAAGAACACCATCGCGGTGGTGCGGGACAACGAAGCGATCTTAAGCCAACACTTAGGGAACCTGGATCATCCACTGGCTTTGACGTATTTTGCGCAGGCGATTGACGATCTCTGTGCCCTGTTTGGCGTGCAGCCGCAATGGATTGCGCACGACCTGCATCCCGCCTATCACAGCACCCTCCACGCGGCGGCGTTGGCCGCGGCCCTGGAGGCGGAGCTGATTCCGGTGCAGCATCACCACGCCCATGCGGCAGCGGTGCTGGCGGAACATGGCCTGACGGGACCGGCTTTGGCCGTGGTTTGCGACGGAGCGGGTTGGGGCACGGATGGAACCATCTGGGGCGGTGAACTGTTGCTGGCGGACCTAACTGATTTTCGACGGCTGGCGAGTTTGACCCCGCTGGCGCTTCCGGGCGGCGATGCGGCCGCCAAGGATATACGGCGCTGCGCGCTGGCCATTCTGCGGCAAACTTTCGGAGCGGATTTTGCGGAGCATCCCGCCGTGGAACGGCTTATACCCGAGGCGCCGGAGCGCTGCATCCTTACCCAAATGCTGGCGCGGAATGTGAACTGCCCCCAAAGCAGCGGCGCCGGGCGACTCTTTGACGGACTGGCAGCGCTGCTGGGCTTGGCGCAACGCAACGATTTTGAGGCCCAGGCGGCGCTGCGGGTGGAAGCGGCGGCGGGCAGCGCGCCGGAACCTACCGGCGTCACTGACGGATGGTGGACTTTGCATGACGCCGCAGGCGCTCGGACCCAGATTGATTTGAGCGGCTTTTGGCGATGGTTGCTGGAACATAGTCCCGGCGTGCCCGTGGAAGTGTGCTGTCGGGCGTTTCACGACACCCTGGCCGCGGCTTGGGCGGCGGCGGTCATGCAGCAGGTGCAGCGTACCGGTTTGCGCGTGGTGACGCTTTCCGGCGGCGTATTTTGCAATCAGGTGTTGACGCAACGGCTGACGGAATTGCTCGAATCCCGTGGCCTGCGGGTGCTGCGCCATGAAAAAGTCCCGCCGAACGATGGCGGCGTGGCTTTCGGCCAGGCGGCGGTGGCGGTGGCGCGCGGCGCCCGGGGGGGGAACCGGCGCCCGGTAAAGACGGAGGATTAAGCGATGTGTCTGGCCGTGCCGGCATTGCTGGTGGAACTTAACGGCGAAGAGGGTTTAGCCGACCTGCATGGCAACCGCCTGCCGGTGAATACCCAGCTGGTCCCGGGCGCGCGCCCGGGTGATTGGCTGCTGATTCACGCCGGCTTCGCTATCGGGCGTCTGGACGAGGAGGAGGCGCGGGAGACATTCGCGGTGCTCGCCGAGCTGCAGGCGGCCCAGCGGGCCGCCGCACCCGAGCAGGCTGACAGCGCCCGACAGGAGGCGCCACCATGAACCCACCGGAACATGACGTGCGCAAGTCGCTGGAGCGGCTCGCCGCGGCGACGAAAGGCGGCCGCGAGCTGGCCTTCATGGAGGTGTGCGGCACGCATACGACGGCGGCATTCCGCTGCGGCCTGCCGAGCGTGTTGCCGCGGCACGTCAAACTGATAAGTGGGCCGGGCTGTCCGGTGTGTGTGACCGCCCAGCAGGATATTGATCTGCTGGTGGAGGCGGCCGGGCGCCAGGGGGTAACGTTGTGCACTTACGGCGACATGATCCGCGTTCCGGGGCGGCGAGGCAGCCTGCAGGAGGCTCGAGGGCGCGGGGCGCGGGTTCATGTGGTTTACAGCGCCATGGACGCGGTGGCGCTGGCCCAGGCGCACGTGGACCGGCAGGTGGTATTCGCGGCGGTAGGTTTCGAGACCACCGCCCCGGCCACCGCGGCGGCGGTGCAGGCGGCGCGACGGCGCGGGCTGACCAATTTCACCGTGTTAAACAGCCACAAGCGGATCGTTCCAGCCATGCAGGCGCTGCTGGAACGCGGCGCCAAAATGAAAGACGGCCTGGGCATCGACGGTTTTGTCTGTCCCGGCCATGTATCGGTGATTATCGGCGCGCGGGCTTATTTGCCCCTGGCACGGGATTACGCGGCCCCTTGCGTGATCAGCGGCTTTGAACCCTGGCAGATGATCAGCGCGTTGGCCCGGCTGGCAGAGCTGGCCCAAAGCGGGCGAGCCGAGGTTATTAACGAATATCCGGAAGTGGTTTCGCCAGATGGTAACCGCGCGGCACAAAAACTGCTCGATGAGGTTTTTCAGCCGGCGGAAACACGTTGGCGCGGTCTGGGCCTCATCGCCCAGAGCGCCTGGGTGCTGCGGCCCGCCTGGCGGGAATTCGACGCCCAGGTCCGTTTCGGCCTCACGCCGCCGGAGGATTGCGAACCCAAGGCCTGCCTGTGCGGCAAGGTGATCAGCGGCTTGGCGCTGCCCACGGACTGCTCGCTCTTTGGCCGCAGTTGCACGCCCCTGCAACCGGTGGGACCATGCATGGTCAGTTCGGAGGGGACTTGCGCGGCGTGGTTCAAGTACAGTTGGCGCCAGGCTCCCCATCGGCCACTGCCCATACTCGCTGGAGCATCGCCATGACCACTTTTACCACCGATACCCCGCTGCGCCGGGCGCACGTGGAACCGGCGGCGTTCAATCAGATCGCGCTGGCCCACGGCGGCGGCGGGCAGCTGACCGATGTTTTGCTGAACAGCACGGTGCTGCCGCGCCTGGATAACACCATCCTGAGCGACCTGCTCGATGCCGGCGTCATCGGTCAGCGCATTGGCGCTCTGGCCCTGACCATTGATAGTTACGTGGTGGAGCCCCTGTTTTTTCCGGGTGGTGATATTGGCCGTCTGGCCATATGTGGAACCGTCAATGACCTGGCCGTCAGCGGCGCCCGACCCCTGGGGGTGGCGCTGGCGATGATCTTATGCGAGGGGTTGCCCCGGGCCGTGCTGGAACGGGTTCTGGATTCCATTCGCGCCGCGGCGGCGGAAGCCGAAGTGCATGTGGTCACCGGCGACACCAAAGTCATCGAGCGGGGCGATGCCGCCGGCATCTACTTGACCACGGCCGGGGTGGGGCGGATTCCTCCCGGCCGCCGCCTGCACCCGGAACACGTTCAGCCGGGCGACGTTTTGATCGTCAACGGCCCGATTGGTGAACACGGCCTGGCGGTGATGTTGGCGCGGGAAATGCCCGAGGTGAAAAGCGTGCTGCGCAGCGACGCCGCTCCCCTGGCGGGATTAGTCGGTTTGCTGCTGCGGCGTGTGCCGGAGGTGGTGTTTATGCGGGATCCGACGCGCGGCGGGCTGGCCGGCGTGGCGGCGGATCTGGCCGCCCGCTGCGGCTGGCACGTGGCGCTGGAAGAATCGCATATCCCCATCCGACCGGAAGCGCGGCACGCGGCCGAAATGCTGGGTTTAGATCCCCTGGATATCGCCAATGAGGGCAAAGTGCTGGTGGTGGTACGGCCGCGGGATGAGGCGGCGGCCCTGGAAGCGTTGCGGGCGCACCCCCTGGGGCGCGCGGCCTGCGTCATTGGCCGCGTGGAAGATAATCGCGATGGACGCTGTGAGCTTTACACGACGATCGGTGGCCGACGCATCGTGCAAAAGCCGTATGGAGAACAGCTGCCGCGGATTTGCTGACAATCCGTTGGCCGCCCTGGAAAAGAGCAAGCCGAACGATGCTGCGGAATCACCCTATTTTAGCCCCCCCGACCGACGATAAGCGCTGGAAGATCGTGGAAACCGTCATGCGCCGCAATAATTTTCAACCCCAGGCTTTGATCGAGAGTCTACACAGCGTGCAGCAGACGTTCGGTTTTTTGGATCTCGCGGCAATGCGCTGGGTGGCCGCGACGCTGCGCGTGCCGCTGGCGAAAGTGTATGGTGTCGCCACTTTTTACCATTTCTTCACGCTCAGGCCGCCCGGTCGGCATACCTGCGTCGTTTGCCTGGGCACGGCTTGCTATATTAAAGGAAGCCAGCGTTTGCTGGCGGCCGTGGCGGAGCGTTATCACATCCAGGAGGGACAAACCACCACGGATGGTGAATTGTCGCTGCTGACCGCCCGGTGCATTGGGGCATGCGGGCTGGCCCCGACCGCCGTGGTCGATGGCCAGGTGCTGGGCCAACGTACACCCACGGAACTGACGGCGGCGGTGGGAGCGGTGCTGGAAGGGAGAGCGGCGCCATGAAAGCCGAAGAAATGCTCAATCTGGCCGAGAAAGCGCGGCAGGATCTGGATCACTTCCAGCATCATATCCACGTCTGCACGGAATCCGGCTGTCAAAGCTCCCAGAGCCAGGCGGTGCTGGCGAGTCTGACGGCGGAAGTGAACCGCCGCGGCTGGCAGGACCGGGTCTGGGTTAAGGGCGTCGGCTGCATGGGGTTGTGCTGCGAAGGTCCGCTGGTGAAATGCGACGACCGGCTGTACCAGCGCGTGCGGCCGCAGGATGCGGCCGACCTTGTGGCGAGTCTGGAGGCTGAGCCGGTAGAGCGGTTGCATTGCGACACGGAGCAGCCGTTTTTCACCCGCCAGAAGCTGGTGGTGCGGGAAAATGCCGGGAAGATCGACCCGGAAAGCCTCTTGGATTGCCTGGCGCATGGGGCGTATCAGGGCTTGCTCAGGGTGCTCACGGAAATGACGCCAGCGGCGGTGATTCAAGAAATTACCGCCAGTGGCCTGCGGGGGCGGGGCGGGGCGGGATTTCCCACCGGGCTGAAGTGGAGCACAGTGGCCAAGGCGGGCGGCGCAGCGAAATACGTGATTTGCAACGGCGATGAAGGGGATCCCGGGGCATTCATGGACCGCAGCGTAATGGAAGGGGATCCTCATCGCGTGCTGGAGGGGATGGCCATTGCGGCCTACGCGGTGGGGGCCGACCACGGGGTCATTTATGTGCGGGCGGAATATCCGCTGGCGGTCAAGCGACTCAACAAGGCCATTAACCAGGCGCGACGGCACGAATTGCTGGGGCTGAACATTTTTGGGACCCATTTTCAGTTTAATGTGGAGTTGCGCTTAGGTGCTGGCGCGTTTGTATGCGGTGAGGAAACTGCCCTGATCGCCAGTGTGGAAGGGCGCCGGGGGTTGCCGCGGCCACGGCCGCCCTATCCCGCCAATGAGGGGCTGTATGGCGCTCCGACGCTGATTAATAATGTGGAAACCTTCGCCAATGTGCCCGCGATCATCCAGCGCGGCGCCGCCTGGTTTGCCGGCATCGGCACCGCTAAAAGCAAGGGCACCAAGGTGTTCGCGCTGACGGGGCGAGTCCGCAATACCGGCTTGATCGAAGTGCCCATGGGCATGTCGCTGCGGGAGATCATTTACGACCTGGCCGGCGGAATTCCAGAGGGCAAGGCGTTTAAGGCGGTCCAGACGGGCGGACCGTCGGGCGGCTGTATTCCGGCGGAGCATCTGGATATACCCGTCGATTATGAATCCCTGACCCGGCTCGGATCCATCATGGGGTCCGGCGGCATGATCGTCATGGATGAGACGAGCAACATGGTGGATGTGGCGCGGTTCTTCATGGAATTCTGCATGACCGAAAGCTGCGGGAAATGTGTTCCGTGCCGCGTCGGAACCTGGCAGCTGCACGGAATTCTGGACCGTATCAGCCGGGGGCAGGGTAAAAGCGGGGACTTAAACCAGCTGCAGGAACTGTGCGCCATGGTCAAACAGACCAGTCTGTGCGGGCTTGGCCAATCCGCCCCCAACCCGGTGCTAAGCACCTTGCGCTATTTTGAAAAGGAGTATCGAGCACTGCTGGAAAAAGCGCCGGCCGCCGGCGCCGCTCCGGCGAACAGCGCCAAGACGGTGGCCTTGGAGGTGGCGCCATGAAAGCCGTTTCCGCCACCGCCGCCTCGCTGACGTTGAATATCGACGGGCAGGACCTTAGTTGCCGGGCGGGTGAAACAATTTTAGAGGTGGCCCGCGAGAACGGCATAGCCATTCCCACCCTCTGCTGGCTGGAAGGCTTGAGCCTTTGGGGCGGCTGTCGGCTGTGCCTGGTGGAAATCGCCGGTTCGCCGAAACTACACGCCGCCTGCGCCACCGTCTGCACGGAAGGCCTGCATGTAACCACCAACTCGCCGCGGCTGACCCACTATCGCCGGATGATCGTGGAAATGCTGTTATCCGAACGAAACCATGTCTGCTCGGTCTGCGTGAGTAACGGACATTGCGAACTGCAGAGTTTGGCGCAAAAGCTCGGCGTGGATCATGTGTCGTTGCCCTACCGCTTCCCGAAATTGACGGTGGATAATTCCCATGATCTTTTCCGTATGGATCATAACCGCTGTATCCTGTGCACGCGTTGCGTGCGCGTGTGCGCGGAGGTGGAGGGCGCCCATACCAAAGACGTGAAAGGCCGCGGCATCCTGGCGGCGATCATCCAGGATCTGGATCAACCCTGGGGTGACAGCAAAACCTGCACGAATTGCGGTAAATGCGTCAATATCTGCCCCACCGGCGCGCTGACGCACCGTGGCACCGCGGTCGGCGAAATGGTCAAGAAACAGGAATTCCTGCCCTATCTGACCCTGATGCGAGGCTGCGGTAAATGAGTACAACCCCCGCTAAACCTAAACTGGCCACGGTGTGGTTGGACGGTTGTTCCGGCTGCCACATGAGCCTGCTGGACCTGGATGAACGGCTGCTGATCCTGGCCGAAAAGGTGGAGGTGGTCTATTCACCGGCGGTAGATCCAAAGGAATTCCCCGAGGGCGTGGACATCACCCTGATCGAAGGCGCCGTCAGCAGCGAAGAAGATCGGCATAAGGCGCAACTGATTCGCGCCCGCAGCCGGCTGGTGGTTTCCCTGGGCGACTGCGCCGTGACCGCGAATGTGCCGGGGATGCGCAATTATTTCGAGAAGGACGAATTGTTCCAGCGTGCCTATGTGGAGAATGCTGATGCCCCGGCCGCGGGCGAGGCACGCCGGGCGCGGCTGCCGGTGCTGGGGGTTCCAGCGCTGTGTCCCCGGGCCACCCCGGTGCACGAAGTGATCCCGGTGGATTTGTTTGTGCCCGGCTGTCCGCCGTCGGCGGAGGCCATTTGGTTGGTGTTGACGGAGTTGCTGGCGGGGCGCATGCCGCAGGTGGCGGAATTGACGCGATTCGGCGCGTAAACCGGAGAAATTTCAGATTTCAAATTTCAGATTTGCGATTTGAAATTTCAGCTTGCGGATTGGGAATCTGAAACTTCACGGCGCCCGGCGGGAACAAACAAGTTCGGGCGCGAGCAGCAAGGTTGTGGCGATGACGCGAACCATTACCATCGAAGGCGTAACCCGCATTGAGGGGCACGCCCGCATCACCATCCAACTGGATGAACAGGACCAGGTGCGCGACGCCCAGTTCCACGTCACCCAGTTCCGCGGCTTTGAGAAGTTTGTCGAAGGCCGCCCGATGACGGAGATGCCCGGAATCATGGCCCGGATCTGCGGCATCTGCCCGGTCAGCCACCTTTTGGCCGCGGCCAAGGCGTGCGACGACATCCTGGCGGTGCGGATTCCCTCGCCGGCGGTGAAACTTCGGCGAATCCTGCACATGGCCCAGTTGGTGCAAAGCCATGCCCTGTCGTTCTTCCATTTGTCGAGTCCGGATCTGATTTTCGGCATGGATGGCGATCCGACGACGCGCAATCTCTTCGGCCTGATTCGGCGCCAGCCCGAATTTGCCTGCGACGGCATTATGCTGCGCAAGTTTGGTCAGGACATCATCGGCCTGCTGGGCGGGAAAAAGATTCATCCGGCCTGGGTGGTGCCGGGGGGCGTGAGCGCTCCCCTGGCCCCGGAGCACCGCGAGGCGATGCTGCGGATGGTGCCCGAAGCT
The DNA here is from genome assembly GCA_021785435.1 of Planctomycetota bacterium. Taxonomy (GTDB): domain Bacteria; phylum Planctomycetota; class Phycisphaerae; order WQYP01; family WQYP01; genus JAKCCC01. Next base: position 14,357 of record JAJYFE010000058.1, on the reverse strand, counting down.
TACCAGCGCCTCGGACGCGGCTTGGAATATTTCCATGAGGTGGAGGATCGGTACCCGGCGGAGGTGGATGCTTTCGCCAATTTTCCGACCCTGTTCGCCGGGTTGGTGCAACCGGATGGTTTGCTGGAGCACTATGATGGCGTCTGGCGTTTTGTGGATGAGCGGGCCCGGCCGGTGGCGGAACTGAATGATCCGCGCCGCTACGGCGAACTGATCGGCGAAGCGGTGGAAAATTTTTCCTACCTGAAATTCCCTTATTTCAAGGCGCGCGGCTATCCGCGGGGAATTTATCGGGTCGGCCCGCTGGCGCGATTGGTGGTAGGGCAGCGCTGCGGCACGCCGCGGGCCGATCAGGAACTGGGTGTTTTCCGCACCAAGCTGGGCCGGGCCCCGCAAAGCAGCTTCCATTACCATTGGGCCCGGCTGATCGAAATTCTGTACGGCATCGAAATGATCGCCCGGCTGCTGGAAGATCCGGAAATTCTCGAACCGCACGTGCGGGCGCGGGCTCGCCCGAATCGGTTGGAAGGCGTGGGAATCGCCGAGGCCCCGCGCGGCACGCTGATTCATCATTACCGGATTGATGAGCACGCCCGGATGGTTTGGGCCAATCTGATTATCGCGACCGGACATAACAACCTGGCGATGAATCAAGGCGTCAAACAGGCGGCGGAGCGCTTTGTGCGGGGAAAGAAAATCCAGGAAGGAATGCTGAATCGGGTGGAAGCGGTGATACGGTGTTTTGATCCGTGCTTAAGCTGCTCCACCCACGCCCTGGGGCAGATGCCGCTGCGGGTGGAATTGTTGGGGACCCAAGGGGAGGTGTTGGATGTATCGCAACGACCTTAAGCGGCACGCGGTGGGCGGCGCCGGCACGCTGCTCATCGGGTATGGTAATCCGCTGTGCGGCGACGATGGCGCCGGACCGGCGGTGGTGCAGCGGCTGGAGCGCCTGCTGGGCCGCCAGGCGGACGGGGCGATCACCTGGCGGATTGAGCGCCAGCCGCTGCCGGAGCTGGCCGAGCCTATTAGCCGGGCGCGACGTGTCATCTTTATCGACGCGAGTGTCTGCCTGGCGCCGGGCCAGGTTCAGGTGCATCGGCTGCGGGCGCAGGATCCGGAGTATTGCCTGGGCCATCACCTTAGCCCGGAACAACTGCTGGCCCTGTGCCGGGAGGGTTTCGGGGCCTGCCCGGCCGAGGTATGGATGGTGGCGATTGGCGCGCAAAGCATGGCCCTCGGCGATGAGCTTAGCGGCGTGGTGGCCCAGACCATCGAGCGGCTTTGCCGACATTTGCAATATCGGCTGCAGCTCTGGATGCGCCATGAATCGCGGCGGCTAAGCGAGATGGAAGCTTCCCCGCGGCTGCGCCTTACCGGAACCCCGCTGGAAATGGACGAGGCGAACGGAAAATGCTAGCTTCCCGATCGGTCAACGGGTGCGGCGCTCCGGAGGCCAATGGAGAATGAAAACGGTCATAACTCCGAACCTGTGCCTAGCCCCAAGGTCGCCGTGGTGGCTAAACTTCAGTGCGGGGCTTGGGCCTTGCGGCGGTGACCGGTTCCGTCGCTGCGGTTTAGTGGCCCGTGGCGACCTCCGGGTTAGGAGCGGTACGGCTTGGAGGTTTTTGGAACAAGGCGCGCTTTAGAAAGGATAACTCGGATGGCTTCTGGCACTATATTAACTCTCGACGGCAACGAAGCCGTCGCCAATGTGGCTTTTCGCACCAGCGAAATGGCGGTGCTTTATCCGATTACGCCCTCGAGTCCGATGGGCGAATCGGCCGACGATATGGCAGCGCGGGGGCAGAAGAATATCTTCGGCGGTGTGCCGCGCATCTTGGAGATGCAGAGCGAGGCGGGGGCCATCGGCGCCGTGCACGGCGCGCTGCAGGCGGGAGCCGTATGCACCACCTTCACTTCGTCCCAAGGCCTGCTGCTGATGATTCCCAATATGTACAAGATCGCCGGCGAGTTGACCAGCTTCGTTATGCACGTGGCCGCCCGCACGGTGGCCACCCATGCCCTGTCGATTTTCGGTGATCATTCGGATGTGATGGCCTGCCGCTCCACCGGTTTCGCCATGCTGGCCTCCTGCAATGTGCAGGAAGCCCAGGATCAGGCCGCCGTGGCCCTGGCCATCACGCTGCGCAGCCGCGTGCCGGTGCTGCATTTCTTTGACGGTTTCCGCACCTCGCACGAAGTTAACCGCATCGTGTCGCTTTCCGATGACGATTTGCGCGTCCTGATCCGCCCCGAATGGATCGACGCCCACCGCCGCCGCGCCCTGACGCCGGAGGCCCCGGTGGTGCGCGGCACCGCCCAGAATCCGGATGTTTTTTTTCAGGCTCGCGAGGCGGCCAATCCGTTCTATGACGCCCTGCCGAAAATCGTCGGCGAAGAATTGGAGCGCTTCGCCCAACGCACCGGCCGGCGTTATCAACCGTACGAATATGTCGGCCATCCCGAGGCCCAACGGGTGGTGGTGCTGATGGGTTCCGGCGCCGAAACCGCCGCGGAAACGGTTCACTACCTGGTCGAGCGCGGGGAAAAGATCGGCGCGGTAATCATCCGACTGTACCGGCCGTTTGTGACGGCTCAGTTTATTGCCGCTCTGCCGCCGCAGGTCCGGAGAATCGCCGTTCTGGATCGCACCAAGGAACCGGGAGCGGCGGGTGAACCCCTGTATCAGGATGTGCTCACCGCGCTGGTGCAGGCGCGGCCTTCCGGCGCGCCCGGATGGCCCCAGGGCGAATTGCCGCTGGTGCTCGGTGGCCGCTATGGCCTGTCCAGCAAAGAGTTCACGCCGGCCATGGTCAAGGCGGTGTTCGACGAACTGGCGGCCCCGGATCCCAAGCGGCGCTTTACAGTGGGCATTGTGGATGATGTCACGCATTTGTCGTTGCCAGTCGACGCGGATTTTGACATCGAACCGTCGGAGGTGGTGCGGGCCATGTTCTTCGGTTTGGGCGCCGATGGAACGGTGGGCGCCAACAAGAACTCCATTAAAATCATCGGCCAGGAGACGCCGCTGCACGCCCAGGGATATTTCGTCTATGACTCGAAGAAATCGGGCGCGATGACCATCTCCCACCTGCGCTTCGGCCCGCAGCCTATTCATGCGCCCTACCTGATCCGCCGGGCCAGTTTCATCGCCTGCCATCAGCCCCAGTTTCTGGAAAAAATGGACATTCTGGAGGCCGCCGCCCCGGGGGCGGTGTTCCTGCTGAACGCCCCCTGGCCAACCGCCCAGGTGTGGGATCAATTGCCCGTGGAAATCCAGCGGACGATCATCGACCGAAAATTGCGTTTTTTCGCCATCGACGCCAACGGCGTGGCCCGGCGGGCCGGCATGGGCGGGCGCATCAACACGGTGATGCAGACCTGCTTTTTTGCGATCTCCGGCGTGCTGGAACGCTCCGCCGCCGTCGCCGCCATCAAGCGGGCGATTCAGAAAACCTACGGCAAGCGCGGCGAAGAAGTGGTAAAGCGCAATTACGAAGCCGTGGATCAGGCCCTGGCGGCGCTGCACGAAATTCCGGTGCCCGCGGCGGCCAGCTCGAGTCTGCATCAGAGCGGCTTCGCTTCGGAGGCCATGCCTGATTTCCCCCGCCGCGTGCAGGCGGTGATGATGGCGGGCAAGGGCGACCTTCTGCCGGTAAGCGCTTTTCCGGTGGATGGAACCTGGCCCACTGCCACCACCCAATGGGAAAAACGCAACATCGCGCTGGAGATTCCGCTGTGGGAGCCGGCCCTATGTATTCAGTGCAACAAGTGCTGCTTCGTATGCCCCCATGCCGCCATTCGGGCCAAGGTGTACGCCCCGGCGGAGTTGAAGAACGCGCCACCAAGTTTCCGTAGCACCCCCTACAAGGCCCCCGACTTCAAGGGGATGACTTACACCCTGCAGGTGGCTCCGGAGGATTGCACCGGCTGCGGTCTGTGCGTACAGGTTTGCCCGGCCAAAGATAAGAGCGACACCCGCCGCAAGGCGATTAATATGGTGGCGCAGCCGCCGATCCGCCAGCGCGAAAAACTCAATTATGATTTCTTCTTGCGCCTTCCGGAAGTCGACCGGACGCGCCTGGTCCGGCTGGATGTGAAATCCAGCCAGCTGTTGCGGCCGTTGTTTGAGTATTCCGGGGCGTGCGCTGGTTGCGGTGAAACCCCGTACGTCAAATTGCTCACACAGTTGTTCGGCGACCGGCTGTTGATCGCCAACGCCACCGGATGTTCTTCGATTTACGGCGGCAACCTGCCGACCACACCGTACGCCATGGACGCGGCGGGCCGCGGCCCGGCCTGGAGCAATTCGCTGTTTGAGGACAACGCCGAGTTTGGTTTGGGTCTGCGCATGGGCGTCACGGAGCATCAGCAACATGCCATCCGGCTGCTCAAGGAACTCTCCGGAACCATCGGCGAGACTCTGGTCGGGGAAATACTCTCCGCCGAACAGGACACGGAAAAGGGCATCGCCGAACAGCGGCGGCGCGTGGTGGAGTTGCGCCGACTGCTGGCTGGCCAGACGCATCCCCAGGCCGTGCGGCTGGCGCAACTGGCAGATTATCTGGTCCAGAAGAGCGTCTGGATCCTGGGCGGCGACGGCTGGGCGTATGACATTGGCTATGGCGGACTGGACCATGTGTTGAGCCTGCCGTTCAATGTCAACATCCTGGTGCTGGACACCGAAGTGTACTCCAACACCGGCGGCCAAAGCTCCAAGGGCACGCCGCTCGGAGCCGCGGCTAAATTCGCCGCTTCGGGCAAGGGCACCCAGAAGAAAGACCTGGGGCTGATGGCAATGAGCTATCGCCACGCCTACGTGGCCAGCGTGGCGTTCGGCGCCAACGACAATCAGGTGGTCCGAGCCTTCCGCGAGGCGGCGGATTATCCCGGTCCCTCCCTGATTATCGCCTACAGCCACTGCATCGCTCACGGCTACGATCTGAAACGCGGCTTGGAGCAGCAGAAACTGGCGGTGGAAAGCGGCGTCTGGCCCCTGTACCGTTATGACCCGCGGCTGGTCGCGCAAGGCAAGCCGCCGCTGCAGATCGATGCGCTCAATATTCGTGTGGCGGTGGGCGATTACCGCCGCAATGAAACGCGTTTTGCCATGGTGGAAAAAATCGATCCGCGCCGTTTCCAGAAACTGGCCCAGGAAGCCGCGCAAAACACGACCGAGCGGGTGGCCCTGTATCGGGAATTGGCGCGAATCGTATTCCCGACGGACGCGCCGGCGCCGGCGCCGACCAACGGCCAGCCCGTTGCTGCCACGGCTACCGGCGGATAGGCTCCCGGCCGCCGGGGGCTGGCAGCGCCATACCGGGCGGTCCGGCGCGACGCCAGGTGTTCGATGCTGAAGGCTGGATGCTAAACGGAGGTACTCCATGGACCTTTCCACTACTTACATGGGCTTCGCCTTGCCCCATCCCCTGCTGCCCGGCTCTTCGCCGCTGACCGACGATCTCGATATGGTGCGGCGGCTGGAAGATGCCGGGGCGCCGTTATTCATCCTGCGCTCCATGTTCGAAGAGCAACTCGTCTACGATCAGGTAGCGCTGAACTGGGCGATGGAACATGCCGATTATTCCACCTACGAGGCCGGTACGTTTTTGCCCAGCCCCGCCGAGTTCCACTGGGGACCGGAAACCTATTTGGAACACTTGCGCGAGATCAAGGCGGCGGTTAACGTGCCGGTGATCGCCTCCCTCAATGGCCGCACCACCGGCGGGTGGGTGAAATACGCCGCCTTGTTGCAGCAGGCCGGCGCCGACGGTCTGGAACTGAACGTTTATGATCTGGCCTTTTCCACGCACCGCAGCGCCGCCGAAGTGGAACGCGATTCGTTGGAAGTGATCCAGGCGGTGCGCCAGAGTGTGTCGATTCCGCTGGCGGTGAAACTTTCCCCGTTCTACACGGCGCCGGTGCATTTCGCCCGGCGCCTGTGTGCCGCCGGCATCCGGACGTTGGTGATCTTTAACCGCTTCTACCAGCCGGACCTCGACCTCGAAAATCTGCAACCTAAAAGTATCCTGCATTGCTCTACCCCGGAGGAGTTGCTGCTACGCCTCCGCTGGGCGGCGGCGATGTACGGCCAGATTGACGGCGAACTGGCGATCACCGGCGGCGTGCACAGCGGTTTGGATGCCGTCAAGTGCGTCATGGTCGGTGCGACGGCCATTCAGATGGTCTCCGCCCTGCTGAAATTCGGGCCGGAACATCTCGCGGTGATGCGGCGGGATATGGCGCAGTGGATGGAAACCCACGAATATGCCTCACTCCAGCAGATGCGCGGCAGCATGAGCCTGACCCATACCGCGGACCCGGAATTGTACGAACGCGGAAACTACGTGCAGGTTTTGCAGTTGGGGGTGGCGCAACTAACCACCGAATTTTTCGTCGGAGCCGCCCATGCATGAACTGTCGGTCGCGGACGCCTTGGTGGAGCTGGTCCGGCGGCGGCTGCCGGCCGGGGCGCTGCTGCGCCGCATCACGGTGCGTATTGGCCCCCTGCACGCCATTGCGCCGGAGGCCATGCAGTGGGCCTGGAAATCCGCCGCGGAGAAAGCGGGCTGGAGTGGCGCGCAGTTGGAGCTGGACTTGCCGCCGTGGCGGCTGCGCTGTCTTTCCTGCGGCCGGCGCTGGCAGTCCGCGCTGGTGGATGAGCTTTGCGTCTGCGGCGCCATCGGCGCCGTGCTGGAGGATGGCGCGGAGATGCTGCTGCTGTCCTTCGAGTATGATGCGGCCGAAATGGCCAGCGCGAGCGCCCCGTCCGCTCCCGCACCCGCACACTCGCAGGGGCCGGTTTAAGCTGCCTGCAATAAAGAGTGAACGATGCAGAGCTCGCGACCGCGGAGTCTCTGGCCTGAGCGCAGCGGCGGGTGGGAGGAATCGCCAGTCGCCCTATTTCGCGATTGGGGCCCCCTCCCCGCCGGCGGCCGTACGTCTTGGCTGGCGCATCGCCCCTCGGCGTGCCGCCGGGCCGGTCTGCGCCCGGGCGCCCGTATCCGGGGATGTCCCCAGGTTTAGTCGCCTGCGGCGACCCGTTGCGATTCAGCCAGCTCCTCCGGGGCTCGCACCCTGGAGACGCTCATTCTTCCTTAGGGCATAGACGGAGCCTTCCCATGGCCACAAAAGTTCAACTCGTGGAAAATGTGTTGCGCCTCAATGACGAGATCGCGGCGCTGAACCGTGCGCAATTCCGGCAGGCGGGCGTTTTCGTCATTGATCTGATCGGCGCCCCCGGCTGCGGCAAAACGTCCGTCTTGGAAGCCACCCTGCGACGTCTCGGTAACTGCCTGAAATTCGGCGTGTTGGCGGGCGATCTGGCCACGAGCCGGGATGGCGAGCGGCTGGCCCGTTGGTGCGATCAGGTGGTGCAAATCAATACCGGCAATGGATGCCACCTCGATGCCAACCAGGTCCGCCAGGCCATCGGCCGCCTCCGCTTGGAGGACTTGGACGTGCTCGTGATTGAAAATGTCGGCAATCTGATCTGCCCGGTTTCCTTCGATCTTGGTCAGGCGGTGAAAGTCGGTATGTTCAGCGTCACGGAAGGCGACGATAAGGCCGCCAAGCATCCCGGTTTGGTTCACGCGGCGGCGCTGCTGCTTCTAAGCAAGATGGATTTGCTGGCCCATGTGAAATTCGACCTGGTGCGTTTTCGGCAGGATGTCCAGAGCCTGAACCCCGGGGCGACACTCCTGGAAATATCCGTTGCTCCCCGGGAAGATTGGCCGCAGGGCGATCATCTGGATCCCTGGTTCACCTGGCTGAAGACCCACTGCCAACCGGGCTGCCCCGCGTAACCCGGCTGAGCCTTCCAGTGCGTTGTCAAACGATACATTTCAGGTTGGAGAAAGAGCCTCATACCCGCCGCCGACCCCGAAGCACCGGCTCTCAGGTCGCCGTAGCGAGTCGCCCAGGACGACCCGGTGAACGGCGGCGGACGCGACACCCGAAAGGTAAGCAGTGACAAAGCCCCAGTCGGCACTCAGCCCACGGTGACGACGCTACCCTGGATTATTTTTTTCTGGAGCGAAAATGAGGACCTTTTCCGTTTTGGCCCGGCTATTAGCTATTTCGAGCAACCTTTGGGCATTGCGAGAGAAAAGTTTCTCGCGTATCGGCTGGGGAAGATCCAGGCCGGTCAGAAACACCAGCAGTTCGCCCCCGTAATAATCGCGTCCGAACAGCAGCCGATCCTGATAACGCTCGATGAACTTGCGGGCATGCTCCGGATCACGCGACAAGGCCCGCAAGCCCGAGCCGGCGCTTAAATCGGCGTAAAGATTCGGATACCGGTCCAACAGGCCATAAAGCCGGCCGCCGGCTGCGACCGGCCCAAAGGGATACGCTTCGGGATCCGTGGCTGCATCGCCGCTGATCTCGCGCCAGAAGTCCGGAGCGTGGCCGATGAAATGGGTCCCCGGACACGCCAGCAAGGCCCGCTCAAGATTGTCCACCGTGCCGCCATACCACAACGGCTGGTAAACCGGTTTACCCGTCTGGCGATCCGGCAGATACGGCACATCCAGGTGCAGTACTACCGGGCAACCCAGTTCCCCGGCCTTGCGGTAAAGCTCCAGGCAGCGCGGATCATCGAACAGCACGCGGAATTTCCATTCGCCGCACACGCGCACACCATGGATCCGGTAAGCTGCCTCGAATAATGCCGGCGCATTGGCCCGCCAGGGATTGGGGCAGAATCCCGGCACGAAACGCTTCGGGTGGTGATCCCTGGCTCGCAGGACATCGCTTAGCGGTAAGCCGGGATGTGTGCCGTCGGGCCGGGCGTGTTCCGGGTTTAACACCGCGTGATAACCGGGGTTGTCCTCCTCCGGTGGAATTTCCCAGCTCAGCAGCCACGCCTGATCGATGCCGTGGGCGTCAAGATCGGCTACAAGACCGGCGTCATCGCGGCCGTGCCAGAAGACGTGCTGATGCGAATCGAGTAACATATGATCCTATATTATATATGCTTTTTCGACCTTTTCCAAGGCCCTGAGAATATCGGCAACTTCGCGCTCGGTGAGGTTCTCGTGCAGCGGCATGAGAAAGTGGCTGGCGTCGGTGGCCAGCGTGTTGGGCAGGGGATAGCTCGGATGTTGGTCGCCGCGATAGGCGCTGTTTTCCCACGGCAGGCCGCTGGAACCGAACACGCGGCGATTTTTCATCCAGGGCGCCAGCGCCGGGCTGTGCAGATAGCTGGCGCCGGCGGGAATCCCCTCCGCCGCCAGGGCCGCGGCAAACGCGGCCTTGTCCACCTTCAGTTGGGATGCGTCGATTTCGAAGAACAGAAACCAGAAGCTGGACTGGCCGAACGGCGGATCGCCGAGCATCCGTACCGCCTGCAGTCGCCGGCGGCATCCGTCTTCCAGCGCCAACGCCAAGCGGCGGCGGCGGGCCACGATGCCCGGTAATTTTCGCAACTGTACCCGCCCGATCGCCGCATGTAATTCATCCATGTTACAGTTCAAGGCAGCCGCCACATTACCTTTCGCGCCGGGCAGGTTGAATGGCTTGCCGCGGTCGGCGCACCGGCGTATTTTCCAATAGCGTTCTTCATTTTTCGTGAACACGACACCACCCTGGCCGCCGGTGGCGAAGTGTTTGCCGAACATCGTCGAAAACGCCGCCACCTCGCCGAACGTGCCGACGGGCTGGCCCTTGTAGGTGGCGCCGGGGGCCTGGGCGCAGTCTTCCACCACCGGCAGGCCGCGCTGGCGCGCCAGCTGCACAATCGGGTCCATATCGACCGGAATACCAGCAATATGCGCCACCAGAATGGCGCTGGTGCGTTCCGTCAAGCGGGCGGCAATCTGTTCGCCGCCGGTGTTATAGCTGCCGGGGGCGCAGTCCGCCGGCACTGGCACGCAGTTCATAATCGCCACCGGCATAACCCCGCCCGGATCCGTGATCGGGGGTACGATCACTTCCGTCCACGGCTCTAAGTCCAGACTGCGCAGGGCGACATAGACGGCACTGGTGCCGGAATTGACGCCGTCGGCGAAGCCGCCACCCAGCGCTGCGGCAAATTCCTCACCCAATCGCCGCTCCTCCTCGCCACCATAGCCGAAGGCCTCGCCGGTCTGAATACTCCGATCAAATAATTCCATCACCGCCCGCTTTTCCTCTTCACCAAAAAGCCGCCGTGGTGGGAAGGGCGTCGCCCGCACTTTCGGGCCGCCATCGATGGCCAGACGCTCGACCGTTTCGGTTGACGTTATCGTTGGCGCTCTGGTTAAGGTTGTCATATTGGGTTCCTCTTGAAATGCAGCGGCCCATACCTAGCCCCCGGTCCGCACGGAGGCGGAATAGTTTAGTCGTCCACGGCGACCCTCGGCGGATCGAGGAGTCGCCTTTGGAGACCTTGCCGGGGGTGGTATGTTCGACCACATCCACGACGTCACGTACCATCCCGTGGTGCCGTGCTTTCCACGGTCATCCCACCGCCGGCGAGCCAGCGGCTATATACGTGCCACGGCGCGCGCCGCGAAGCTGCGCGCCACCTTGCGATAAGCCGCGGCATAACGTTCAATCGCCTCCGGCCAATCGTGTTTGAACCACGGTATGCCGAAGGTATGGTTCCCTACCGCCTCGGCCTGGGGCAGCGCGCCATGCGGCTGGCGCACGTCGCGTTCGGCGAAGGCGAGGCGTGTTGGTTTGCCATCGCCGTAGATATCCGCCTGATTAAATACGGGATGCAGGTGCAGCGGGTCGTTCACGCCGCGGCCCGTCCGCCCGCCCTCTGCATTGACCGCTTCAATAAAGTTTTCGACCGGCAGCCCGCTCAACTCTTCCGGCACATAGTGGCCAACCGGGTTGTACCAACCACCCATCGTGCTGCCGGAGTCCGCGGGTGGACGGTGCGGACGAATTCCGGGCGTACCTTCCAGCCAATCCCAGAAGCGATTCATGGCCCGCTGAATTTCGGCCATCCGTCGCGGATAATGCTTCAGCTGCACCCGGCCCATCGCTGCGCACGTCTGGTTCATCCGCCCTTTGACGCCACCCAAGGCCAAACCAAGCGGACTATCGTCCGGGGCGCACAGGTCTTTCAGTTCCCTTATGGTCAGTTCAGGTCGGGTGCGTTCATAATGGGAAAAGGCCAGGGAGCGCTCGTAAATGGACCGGTTATCGGTTACCAGCATGCCGCCTTCCCCAATGGGAAAGCTCTTGCCGGCCATCATCGACATGGCCGCCACGTCGCCGAACGTACCCACTTGCCGCCCCCGGTACCGTGCGCCGTGGGCGTGTGAGACATCCTCGATGACTTTAAGTTTGTGTTGGCGGGCGATGGCAAGAATCGCGTCCATATCCGCCGGATGGCCGCAATAGTGCACCACCATAATAGCCTTGGTTCGGCGGCTGATGTGCCTTTGAATGTCCGCCGGGTCCAGGCACAGCGTCTGTGGATCGTTATCGGCGAACACCACCGTGGCGCCCAGCGCGAATGCCGGCAGGGCGCTGGCCCAGTAGGTCAGGCTGGGGCAGATCAGCTCATCGCCCCGCTGCAGACCAATAGCCCACATCGCCGCCTGCAGCGCCATCGTTCCGTTCGGGTAGCCCAGCGCGTGGCGAACGCCCAGGTAGGCGGCGAATTCGGCTTCGAATTTTTTTGTGATGTCATTGTTGGACATCATGCCCGCGCGGAGCACGGCCAGCACGGCCTGTTCATCCTCCGTCGTCACGATCGGCCAGTGAAACAGTTCCTCCTGATTCGCGCCGTCCGGATTCGCCTGCGGTCCGCCGTCAATCGCCAGCGGCTGACTGGTGATCTCATCGGTCTCGGCTATATCCTGTACGCGTGACAGCATCCTTTTTGCCTTCAACAAGAAAATCCACAGATTTCATGACCATGATCCATTTTGAAACTCTTCGTGTACGTTGTGGTTCGTCCGGTCGTTAAAATCCGTGAAAATCTGTATCACGATCCCTCAAAATCTTTGCGCCATGCGCAGATTATTGTTGGTCGCAAAGATTCTGATGTTCGGCGGACCGCTACCCTCGGCATAGTCCGCCGAAGCGGATCCGCCTCCGTGCGGACCGGGGGCTATGTATTTGGTTGCGGCTCCGCCGCGCCGGGTCCTCTGTGGATGCTCGCGTCCTAAACCGTTACCGCCGCCCCCGGCGTCAGGCGCGCCTTGTTGCCGGTTTCCATGATCCGCACGGTTTCGAGCATCTCCGCCGGCGGCACATCCGAACGGCCCGCCGGCAGGGTTTTTAAGATCGCTGCCAACAGGCTCGCGTAGTAAGGCTTGGTTCCCGAAGCCACGTCCACAAATTGAAATCCTTTTTCACGATGGATCACCGCGCCAAAATCGCTGTGCGCATTGCGCAGACCGCGGTAAGTGGCCAAACGCCCGTCTTTCCATTGCATCGTGTAGATTTCGCCACCGTCGCGATTGGCCGCCTGAATCGTGCGGCAGCCCGCACCCATCGCCCGCACCACCATTTCAATGCCATGCACGCCGTACCAGAACAACCCCGTCGCCGCGGCCTCCAGCGACATCAGCCCAAAGACGTCCACCCCGACGATCGCCCCCTTGGCGTCATCGGCCAGCGCCTTGGTAAAAGCCTCGGCGTAACGTAGGGAGGAGCAACTCATCAGGGGAATCCCGGCCTGCCCAGCGAGCACCAGCATCCGTTCGGCGTCCTGACTGGAAGTCGCAAAAGGTTTATCGATGAAAACGGGCTTACGCCAGCGCGCGACCTTCTCGAAGCAATCTCGGTGCATGCGCCCATCGACTTCAGTGATGAAGATCAGATCACTCTTTTCCGCGACCGCCTCGAGGTCCGGCAGAACCTCCACCCCGAATTCCTTGATCTTGGCCGTGAAACCTTCAATTCGCGACCAGCTTATAGGCCAGTCTTTGGCCCCGCCGGGAAAGGCGCACGTTACGCGTGCTCCGTTGACCAAGGCGGCCCGGCCATTCAATATCTCCGTGAAAGCCACGGCGTGGGACGTATCCAGGCCAATCAGGCCAATGCGCAGTGCAGCGCTCATGTTGTTACCCCTCAACCGGGTTAACCCCAACAGTTCGCCGCGGACGTCCACGCGCAGCCGCGTGGATCGCAGTCCCGCGGCCGTGACGGTGGCGATTTCGTAGCCCGCTCCATAGGCGACACTCGCAGCCGCGTAGATCGCAGTCCCGCGGCCGTGACGGTGGCGATTTCGTAGCCCGCCCCATAGGCGACACGCGCAGCCGCGTGGATCGCAATCCCGCGGCCGTCGCACATGGTGTTCCGTTCTCTGCGGCGCAGAGTCCAAGTTCGTTCCCTGCCGGATTACACTGTGCAATCGCCGTGCCAGAGACAGCGTACCTCCATGCGTCGAATTCCCATCGCGACGAAGCCATAAACTACAACACGCAGTCGCGAAGACACGGAAAATTTTATAAAAGTAACTGTGGAACCTCGTGCTGCTGTTTTGGGAAAGTAGTGCTTTCTTAAGTCATCAATTTCTGGTTGGTGAAAGAGCCTCAGATTCGCCGCCGAACCCGCAGCACCGGCCTTCGAGTCGCTGTAGCGAGTCTCCCACGGCGACCCGGTGAACGGTGGCGGCCGGGGTACCCGAAAGCTATGTGGTGACAAAGCCGCAGTCCCCTGATTCGTTTTTCGTACTTCTCGCAGTCACAGTTCCTCGGATCTTCGTGACACGGATTAGACGCGATGCCGAGCGGCTTAGTTGCAACTTTGAGGCCGCGCTGGGTAAGTCTGTGGCTTGATTCATCGCCTGAATCTCGACGGTCTTAGCGCTTGCGGCGGGGCAAATATTGACGAATATGCGGCACATGCCGATAATCAGGCAAAATGGGTGATGTGCACGTGGAAACCATTCTCGTTAGCAGCGGGATTATACCGGATACGCTCGCGGAACTTCAGCGGCATTGGAATGTCGTGGATATTTGTAATCCCCAGGAAGCCCTGGCCTTTCTACGAACCGCTTCCCCCGCGCCGGTCGCGGTCATCATTGGGTTTGTCCAATCGCCGAACGTGGATGGGACCGTAGACGATGCTCAAGTTGAAGGCCACATGCCCGCCCATGTGGCCTTGCGGAAAATCCTGGAACTGGATGGCGATCTGCCTGTCATTATCTCCACGCACCAGAAATATCCAGCCGCCATCGTGCGGCTGATTAAAGACGGCGCCTTTGACTATGTGGTCGAACCCCCTGGGCCGGAGGCCGCGGCGGAAATACAGCGGTACAATCAAGAATTGCTGGCCGCCCTGCGCCAGGCCGCGCGCTGGCGCTCGACGGTTCTGGAAAACCGTGAGCTGCGCCGGAGGCTGGCGCAAGTCGATACGGATCCGCTGGTAGTGGAAAGCCGCTCCTCGACCATGCGCCGGATCGC
>JAJYFE010000057.1 GCA_021785435.1 Planctomycetota bacterium | reverse complement strand
GGAAGTTTTTAAACGGTCGCCAAAACATAAGGGTGTGCTAAAAGTCCCGCGAATTTTACGCCTCACGCTGCTGGATCAGCTTTGCCGGGCCGCGTGAGACTCCAAAAATTGGCAAAAGTCGAGCTAAGTAGGAACGCAGAATGAATGCGCCAGATCGGGGTAGGAAAGGACGCCGTATCGGCGTCCTCCCCTCCCGCCAAACCGGACGGGCGGATTCCCCGCATCCGGCCTTCCAGCCAGTGGGCCATCTCCTCGCCTTGTCGAGTCGCCTTCCTTGGCGACTTGCACCCTGCATTCCAGAGCTGCCAGCATGCGATCCGTCCAGACCGTCGCTCGCCCCGCCAGCGGGCGGGGCGAGCCGAATCGAGTTCACCTGGGCAAGTCAGTCACTGCCCGTGTTACGGTCTGGTTGTTCGTCTCCGGTTGCTTCCCACCCTGCCTCGCGGCAACGCGGTTACCTTCGACTACACGCCGGAACATCGGCGTGGAGAGGACTTCCACCTTTCCGACTCAAATGTGCTCTCCATCGCGCTAGCGGATCCGCCCCCGGGACCGACTTGACCGGTGGCGCGGCGCCAGGCTGAAAGGCGGGTCAGGCCGGCGGGGTTAATTGGGCGGCGGTTTCGTACATGGCAATGACGTTTTCCACTGGAGATACCGCCTGGATATTGTGGCAGGGGGCGCAAATCCAGCGGCATTTGTGAAATAGGTCCGCAGTTTGCCGCACTTCCTCCGCCACTTGCGCCGGGGTGCCGAAGGGCAGGGTTTGTTGGTTATCGATTCCTCCGTGCAGCACCAGGCGAGCGCCATAGTCACGGGCCAAGGTTTCGCGCTCCATGCCGGGACAGCGCCATTGCAATGGATTGAGCAATTCAATTTTGACGTCGTCGACGAGATCCGGCAGAAAGATCCGCGCAGCGCCGTCGGTATGGTAAAAAACGTGCACGCCATACGACCGCGCCAGATCCGCCATTTTTCGCTGATTCGGCAACAGGAAGCGCCGGTAAATATCTAAACTGAATAAGGGGCCGGTCTGGCCGCCTAAATCCTCTCCCATGGTAATCATATCAATCCGCCCCTGGCCGATTTCGAAGATGCGCCGATTACGCTCGTAGTGGAAAGCAAACATCTTCTCCAGTGCGGCGGCGGCGATTTCCGGCGCCACCAACAGGTCTTCGTAAGCTTGTTCCATGCCGCGCATGGCCGCGTACACCAGAAATGGTTCGTAGTCCCCCCCGTTGATGACCCGGTAGCCGTCATCGTGGCGTAAGTCATCCGCGATGACGGCGTAGTCAAAATCATCCGGATCCGGCCAACGGAAGGCCAGAACGTCGTCCACCGTTTGCGCCGCGGCGAGCGGTGTGCCGACCCGCTCATCATAGGAACCGGTTCCGTAGTCGATCCGCTGCCGCCGCACTCCCCACATGTCAGACCCTGGGATGTCGGGATGGTGCGGCAACTTCCACCGCGGGCCGATAAACCGCGGCCGGTCGATGTTCAAGCGACGCCAGAGCGCTTCATCGGTGGAGCAACCCAGGACCTGGCGCAACTTGGTATGGAATTCCGGCGTAGCCCAATAGTCCGTCGGCACGCGGTCCGCCGGTTGTCCGTGGAATAAAGCCAGCCACCGCTGGCGGGGCGTCATAAGCATGGAAACCCTTTATTCTAACAAATCCGGCCGCGGCGGCCGGCCGGGCCGTGCGCGATCGGGTTTGGCCCAATCCAGCGTTCATCGGCGGGCGTGTCGGCCGGCTGATAGCGGCTATCGGAGGAAAGGCGAATGCGGTTAGGGCTGTGATTGTCCAGGCCCATGTGCACCGTAAACATGCCGAAAATGACCACATCGCCAGCACGGTAGGAAGTCGTTAACCAACGCCCGCCGACCACCCGGCGGATTTGATCCGGATGGCCTTTCAGGTGGCCGCCCGTACCCCACACTTTGCCCCAGCCGCGGGCATCGGGTTTATTGGCGCAGTATCCGTCCACATCCATCTGGCCGTAGGTCTCCTTGAGGCGCTGATTATGATGGCTGCCTTCCAGGATGGCCAATCCGCCCAGTTCACAATCGATATCACCCAGAGGCGTCCAGGCGGTGAAAAGTCTTTCGCGTTCGCCGCGGCCCATGTAGACGATATCGCAGTGCGATGGATTGGCCGGTCCGGGCCAGATGGACCGTAACCAGGTGTAATCAAAATGACGGACCGGCTGGCCGAAAAAGTCCCGGAAGAAATCCATCAAGGGACCGGCGTAAAGCACCTTCGCCAGGGCGGCGTTATCCTTGGCCAATATATCCGGCACAAATTTGCTGGCGTCCCTGGCGCGTACGGCTATCGCATCCATCGCTGGATAGGCTGGATCCAGCCATCCTTGTTCGGCCATGCGCCGGGTTATTTCGCGGCGGGCTTCGAGCACTTCATCGCGCGTCAGCAGGCCGCGCATAAACAGGTAGCCGTCCTGTTGCATACGCTGGCGCAAAGCGACGATGTCGTTACGCAGGGACGAGGAATCACGCAATTCATCCACGGCCTGCGCATCCAAGTGAACGCCGCGGTTGCTGAACGTCGGTGCGGCTGTCGTTGTTTCTTCAGTGAGCACGGGCATATTGAAACTCCTGTCTAGTCCTTATTGATAGTAGCCCCCCGCCGTACAAAGGGAATGGATATTTTGTTCTATTTCATGTATGGTTTGATACATCCCATGCGGGTGCGTCCACGCGGCTGCAGAGCCGGATTAGGGTAGGTTGACCATGGATGAAAAAACGGAAATACTGGTCGCAAATACGGTAAATACCAAGCTGGGCCGGATCTGTGTGGCGGGTACGCAGCACTGTAAGGCTGGCATTCCGGTTTCCAACATGCGCATTTTAGGCCGCTACGCGCTGGTCTACTTGCTGTCGGGCGGCGGGTACTATGCCGATGTGCGGGGCATCCGACGCCGGGTCGGTCCCGGCAATTTGTTGGTGCTGTTTCCAGAAATTGCCCACGCCTACGGACCGACGGCCCAATCGCCGAAGGAAGATCCCTGGAGCGAAATTTATGTCGTTTTTGAGGGGCCGGTGTTTGACCTCTGGCGCCGGCAAGGTCTGCTCGATGCGCGCCGGCCGGTTCGTCGAGCGACGCCGGTGGAATATTGGCTGCGGAGAATGGACTCGGCCGTGCGCGGCGCGCAGGCCAGTCCCGCCGCCTCCCTGGCGGCGGTGTGCCGTTGGCAGGCGGTGCTGGCGGAAATCTTCACACCTCCGCGGGTGGCGGGGGCGGCGATGCCGGGCGACCAGGCGTGGCTGCAACGCGCTATCGCCGCGCTGACCGGCGAGGCATCCGCAGCGCTGCCGGTGGAATCGATCGCCCGGCAGTTTAACCTGTCCTACGTGGCTTTTCGCAAAAAATTCAAACGTTTAAGCGGTTTTTCGCCGGTGAAATATCGTGTAAAAACAGTGCTAGATCGCGCCTGCGAGCTGTTGCGCGACGAAGGTCTGGCCGTTAAAAACGCCGCCCACCGTCTTGGCTTTTGCGATGAATTTCATTTTTCACGGCGTTTTAAGCAGTTTGTCGGCCTATCGCCGCGGCAGTTCCGTCAACAGGTCTCCGCGCTGCGGAGCGCGGAAGCCGGCGGAAGCGACCGTAAAAACCGCAGATAACCCGGATTTCCGAAGATTTGAACTGGGCGTCCCCGAGACAGAGCCGCTCCTGCCTTGAAAATGGGGTAACCGTTCACAGGCCGCACCTTACCCCGCGCTGCAGGTTAGTCGCCCACGCCGACTAAACTACAGCGACGGGCTTGGGCCGCGCCAATCCCGAGAGCCATCGGGAACCATGAACGGTTACAAAACAGGGAACCTGTTTTGCGGGTGGACCGACCAGTTTCCGAGGCGACTCTTCAACCCGATTATCATCGGGTGCTCTTGGCCGGGGTGAACATCGGATCAGGCGTCACCGATTCGTAGCAGGCTCCGGGCGGGCGAAACGCCGATAATATCCTCCACGATAATTTGAATGGCCTGTCTTTGGACCCGCCAGAGGAACTGTCGCTGGACCTGGTCCAAGGGCACCCAGCGGTAGGCATTGTGTTCGGCATCCAGTGTCGGCCTGGCGCCGCGGTTCACACGAGCCGCGAACACGGGCAGTAACGACACCCGATCGCGCCGGCGATCATAGAATCCCTCCAGGTACTCCACCTGGTGCAGGGTGACGGCTGTGAACCCCGTTTCCTCCTTTAATTCGCGTTGCGCCGCCTCCACCGCGGTTTCACCGTTTTCGATACCGCCGTAAACGGTCTGCCAGGTGCCGGCGTAATCACCAGCGCCGCGACGCAATTGCAGAAATTCGACGCCACCGGCGGCGGTGCGAAAGACATACACCGCGATGCGATTAGCTTTCACTTTGGCCATAGGCCGACACTCCCGCAGCCATTAAAATGATCCGCCTATTATCCGGTCGCCCTGCTGGCCTGCAACCTTAGCCCAAGAGAGCGCTCATGCCCGCGGGTGTGGCCCTAGATCGTGGCACGCACGATCCTACGTGCGGTAGGTCGCCCTACTGCTTTGTCACCACTTAGCCTACGGGTATCGCGGCCGGAAGCCGTTTCACCGGGTCGCCGCGGGCGACTCGTTGCGGCGACCCGAAGGCCGGTGCTTCGGGTTCGGTGGCGGGTCCGGGGCTCTTTCTCCAACCCGAAATTTATCGTTTGACAACGCCCTACTGCCCGCATCGTTGTAGCGGCGGACGGACAGCACATCAGAGTGTGTCCACCGAGGCGGATCTTCGACCTGCCACGATGAACCAGGATTTATGGTCACCCCCATGTCACCGGGACATTTTGGTTTGTCGCCACGGCGACCCTACTCATCCCACAAGCGCCGAGCTTGCCGAGTCTTCGCGTCAGCGGTACGCTTTTCGCCATGGAAACGCTGGTCACGGCGGCACAAGTTGAAGGGTTAATTTCGGACCTGACCCGACAGATCCTCGCCGATCCAGATATCGCCGCAGATCCGGGCCGGCTGGCGCTGGTTGGCATCCGCCGGCGCGGCGAAATCATGGCCCAGCGTATCGGCGCCAGGCTCCAACGGCCCGGCGCTTCGCCTCTCGATATCGGCGCCTTGGACATCACCATGTACCGCGATGATACCGTCGGCATCCGCCCGATGACCATTCCCATGGGAACCGTGATGAATTTCCGGCTGGACGACCGCCCCGTGGTCCTCTTCGACGATGTGCTGCATACCGGCCGCAGTGTGCGGGCGGCGCTCGACGGCCTGGTGGATTTCGGAAGACCGCGCTTCATCCGCCTGGCGGTATTGATTGATCGCGGCGGCCGGGAATATCCCATTCGGGCTGATTTTGTCGGGCGCAACTTAAGCGTCCCCCCGGCGGCGCGCATTCGCGTTTATCTGAAGCCCACCGACCCGTGCGATGAAATTGGCCTGGACCGTGATCCCGCCGCCGGCGCCGAGGAGGTGTGCCGATGAACACCCTGCCGCCGGCGCCGGAAAGATTTATCTGGAACCGCTCCCATCTGCTGGGCCTGGAGGATCTAAGCGCGGCGGAAATATTGGCCGTGCTGGACACCGCCGGAGCCCTGCGGGAAGTTTCCACGCGCAGCATAAAAAAGGTACCGGCGCTGCGCGGCAAGGTGGTGGTGAATCTGTTTTTTGAGGACTCCACACGCACCCGCAGCAGCTTTCGCCTGGCGGCCCAACGGATGAGCGCCGACGTCCTGGACTTCTCCGTCTCCACCAGCAGCGTCAGCAAGGGCGAAACGCTGGCCGACACCGCCCTGAATCTCGAAGCCCTGGGTGTGGACGCCATTGTGATCCGCCACCGCAGCAGCGGGGCGCCGCACGCCGTTGCCCGCGTGGTCCGCTGCAGCGTCATCAACGCCGGTGACGGCGGCCATGAACACCCCACGCAGGGGCTGCTCGATCTATTCACCATTCGCCAGACGTTCGCCCCCCGCGGTAAGAAATTTTCCGATCTGCACGTGGCGATTGTCGGGGATATCGCCCATTCCCGTGTGGCGCGCAGCAATCTCTGGGGCTTGACCCGCCTGGGCGCTAAAGTAACGCTGGTCGGCCCGACCACGTTATGCCCGGATCAGTTTGCCGGGTTGGGCGCCGAGGTGTCCCATTGTCTCGATGACGTATTGCCGCGGGTGGACGTGGTCAACATGCTGCGGGTGCAATTTGAACGGCTGGCCTCCGCGGCGTTCCCCAGCATCCGTGAATACAGCCGCTATTTTGGGCTAGATGAGGCGCGTCTGAAACGCTGCCGCCCGGACGTGCTGGTCCTGCACCCCGGGCCGATGAATCGCGGTCTGGAAATCACCTCCGCCGTTGCCGACGGCCCGCGTTCGGGCATTCTGCGCCAGGTCAACAACGGCCTGGCGGTGCGCATGGCGGTGTTGTATTTATGCATCGGAGCCAATAGTTTCGCGGCCAAGGAGTTTTAACGTGCCTACCAAAACCTATCTTCCGACAGCCATCGTGGTGATTGTCCTGATCTTCCTTGGGGTGATTATCATGCAGGCTTATGTCCCGATCCGGGCGGGGCATCGCGGCGTGGTGCTGCGTTTCGGCGCCGCCGAAAAAGCCGTTCTTACCCCCGGCTTGCACTTTATTGTCCCCTTCGTGGAAACGGTTCATTCGATGCCCGTGGCGATCCAGCAGCAGACGTTCCGGGAAGAAGCCGCCTCGAAAGACCTGCAAACCGTCACCACCCATGTGGCGGTTAACTTTTCCGTGGATTCCACCTATTGCAGTTGGGTCTATCGGCACATCGGTAATATCAACGCGCTGGTCGTCAACATTATCACCCCGGCGGTCAACAACATTGCCAAAGCCGTCACCGCCCACTACAACGCCCAGGACCTGGTCATCGAACGTGACAAAGTCCGGGACCGAATCGATCAGCAGATCACCTCTACGCTGGCGCCTTATCACCTCACCGTGGAGGCCGTCAACATCACCAATTTCGCCTTTAGTCCCGAATACAGCCAGGCCATTGAGAACAAACAGGTGGCCCAGCAGAAGGCCTTGCAGGCCACTTATGTGTTGCAACGGATCAAGGTTAACGCCCAACAAATGGTTGTGCAGGCCCAAGCGCGCGCCCAGGCGGAGATCACGTTGGCCAAGGCCGACCAGACGGCCCAAGCCTTGCGGGGAAAAACGCTCACGCCGGAACTTCTGATGTTGGCCGCCGTCAGGAAATGGGATGGCCGGCTGCCCCGATACGCCGGGGCGGGAGCCTTTCCCGTGGTGCCGCTGAAAGGGCTCGGATCATCCCCGGCCGTCAAGCCGAAGGCGGCGCATTAATCCACCCGTTCGAGGATGTGCATGTTCCATAGCCCCAAGCGTCAGCGCGGGGGCAAGGAGCCTGTGGATTAAGCGTTGATGCGCCTTTTCCACAGGCTCCTGGCGATGGACGCGGCACCGAATCATGCTGGCTGGAAGCGGATTTTTCCAGGCTCGACCATAGCCAGCCGGCCAAGGACGCGAGCCAACAAGGATGCCTCTTCTGCGAATGATTCCAGCGGCGCGGCCACCGCACGGGCGGCAGCGTAGTCGGGCCATTGCAAAACCACAATACCGGCGTATCGTTCCGGGGGATAGCCTCGAGTATTCGCAAAATCCCAATCGCGGGTGACCAGCGCCAGACAATGTTCTTCGGCGTATGCGTGATTTGGGCGTCCGAAGCGCTTCGCATGCCCGGATCGCGTACGTCTTCGCATTCGTGGCCCAAATTGTACAAGGTCTTCGCGGCACAGCGCGGCCTGTTGGCGTCAAGCAGGAAGCGCATCTGCGTCCACCTACACCCTCAGCCCGGCAAGGGGAAAAACTGCTCTTGATACACCAGCTCGCTGGCGAAGCGGAGCGCAGCGCGAATGTCCCTTGACAAGCCGATTCATCGCCTTTATTAGTAACGCCTTGAAATTTGAGGGGATGGAGTCCCCCCTTAAATGTTCCGGCTATCGGAACTGATGACTCCTGGCGAATTGTTCCAGCGCCCCCGCGCCGCTTCGGGTGGCTAAGGAGACGGATGCTGGAACCGGGAGTCCTCAATGGCCGGGACAACCTATCTTTGTCGCGCCCCTTTTCCCATCTTTGCGCCCTTCCTGGCTAGCCGGTGGCCGTTGCGCAGAGGAGCAGCCGCATGTTGCGGATGATTCTCTACAACGTGCTGCAGGTGCTGGTGGTGCTGGGGTTTTCGCCGCTGGCGGCCGGCGTGCTCAACCGGCTTAAGGAGATGGTCCAATCCAAACATGGTCCGAGCATCTTTCAGCCCTATCGTGACCTGTGGAAATTCTTCCACAAGGATGAGATTGTCTCCGAGGAGAGCTCCTGGATTTTCCGGTTCACACCTTACCTGGTTTTCGTTACGCCGCTTTTCGTCACCCTGCTGATTCCGGTTCTGACGACTTATCCGCTCTTTTTCGCCTTCATGGGCGACATGATCGCCGGTGGATTTGTGCTGGCGCTCGGCGGCTTCTTCGCCGCGCTCGCGGCCGTGGATACGGCCAATCCCTACGGCCCCGTCGGAGCCAGTCGCACGCGCATGGTCGGCTTCCTGGCCGAGCCAGTTTTTATGATCGTTTTTTTTACGGTTTCCTTCGTCGCCGGTTCCACAATTCCCTACATCGTGCAGGAAAAGTGGATAACGCCTCCGGCGAATTTTTTCATGCCGTCGCACGTGCTGCTGATGCTGGCCTTTCTGATGCTGATTCTGGCTGAAGGGGGGCGGATTCCCGTGGACAATCCCAGCGGCCATTTCGAACTGGCGATGATCGATGAATCCAAGTCGCTGGAATATTCCGGGCCTGGCCTGGCGCTGATGAAGTGGGGCGGTTACATGAAGCTGTTCGTGCTTATGTGCATCTTTCTGAACGTCCTGGTCGCCCCGTGGGGTCTGGCGAGCGCACCAAGCAGCGGGGCGGTGCTGCTGGCGATTCCTCTCGTACTGCTGAAAATTTTCGGCTTTCTGCTGGTATTGATCGTCATTGAATCATCGCTGGCCAAATTGCGGCTCTTCCGGATTGCGGAATTCCTGGGCGCCGCATTTATCACCGCGGTGGCGGCGATGATGATGCAGGTTTTCTTGGTTGGGAGATAACGCGCCGATGACGCCGTGGCTTGACAACCTGAATGCCTTGGCCACCGGATTGTTTCTGCTGACCGCCTTCGGCATGGTGGCCATGCGGCAGGTGCGCGGGTGCCTGAACCTGTTCATCCTGCAATCCGTGCTGCTCGCCGCCTCCGCGGTACTGCTGGGTCTGCGTTATTCCGCAGGCGACCTTTACGGCGTAGCGATCGTGGGCATCGTCAGCAAGGTGATACTCCTGCCGTGGCTGCTGCGGAAAACCGCACCGGCGGAAATTTACACGCGGCGCGAGGTGGACCAGGTTCTGAACATTCCTACGGCGTTGCTGATCGCCCTGGCGCTGGTGATTTTGTCTTACTTCCTGGCGCTGCCTTTGCTGAACGCCGTGGCGCCGGAATTTCGTGGTCCCAACCTGCCCATCGGCATCGCTGGGTTGCTGCTGGGCGCTTTTACCATTACCGTGCGGCGCGAAGCCGTACCGTTACTGCTCGGCCTGCTGGCGATGGAGAATGGGGCGTTCCTGGCCGGCATCGCCTTGGCCCGCCATCTGCCGCTGCTGGTTGAACTGGCCATTGCCACGGATGGTTTGATCGTCGTTTTCATCGTGGGCGTGCTGACGCGGGCCATACAAAAACAGGTCGGCACCACCGCGGTGGGCGAAATGGCGCACTTGAAAGAAACGCCTGCCGGCGGGGAGGCGCCCCGGTGAACCTGTGCCTCCTTCTACTGCTTCCCCTGGCCGCCACGCTGCTGGTTTGCTTGCCCGCCAACAAGTACTGGGCGCCGGGCGTTACGCTGGTCTCTTCCCTGATGATTTTGGTTGGCGTGATGCGCCTGGCCTGGCTGATGGCCGCGGGACAGTCCGTTATGACCGGCTGGAATACCGGCTTGCTCCATGGGCTGACCGTAGATGGCTTAAGTGTGCTGATTCTGCTGCTCATCGCTTTTATTGCCACAACGGCGGCGATTTTTTCCATCGGCTACATGGAACATCAAATCCTGACTCCCTGGAAACGGCGGCTCTATTACGCCAATTACAACCTCTTTGTCTTTTCCATGCTGGCGATTCCTGTCCTGGTCGACCCGACGCTGGTCTGGATCGCCGTCGAACTGACCACACTCTGTTCCGCCCTGCTGGTATCGTTCGAAAACACGCACGAAGCGTTGGAGGCGGCGTGGAAATATGTCGTGCTCTCCCTGATGGGAGCGGGAATAGCTCTGTTTGGATTCCTGGTTCTGTTCGCGGCCATGCAGACCTCCGGCCGCGGCGGCGCTTACACCTGGTCCGGGCTGATCGCCGCAGCGCCGGCGATGCCGCCGGTGCTGTTGCAAGCGGCGTTTCTGCTGATTTTGATCGGGTTGGGAACTAAAGTCGGCCTCGTTCCCATGCACACCTGGCTGCCGGACGCCCACAGCCAGGCCCCTTCGCCGGTATGCGCGCTGCTTTCTGGCATTGAAACCACGACGATACTCTATGTTATTTTGCGGCTTTTCCCGGTGCTGCATGCCGCCCCTCACGGTCACGCTGACATATGGGCCATGGTCCTCGGGCTGATTTCAGTCGGCGCTGCGGCCTTTTTGCTGCTGCAGGTTAGCGATTACAAACGCCTGTTGGCTTTCTCCACCGTTGAGCACATGGGTATTATTTTGACGGCGGTGGGACTGGGGGCTTCCGTGGCCGGCTATGGCGCCATGCAACAAGTCGTCAGCCATGCCGTGACCAAATCCTTTTGCTTCTTCGCCGCTGGCGCCGTCCTGCTGGTGACCGGCACGCGGCAAATCGCGGCCGTGCGCGGGCTGATCGGCAAGTCGCCACTGGCCGGCGCGGCGCTCATTTTCGGTGGACTGGCGATAACCGGCGCCCCGCCGCTGGCGGTGTTTTTGAGTGAATTTACCATTCTCAAAGCCGGCTTGACGGCGCGACACTACCTGGCGACGGGATTGCTGGCCCTCTTCATCGTCATTGCGTTTTTCGGGATTATGCTCCATTTCAACCGGATGGTCTTTGGGGCTGGTTCAGACCAGGCTTCGCCAGAGGGGGCCGCATTTCCGGCGCGGCGGGGGAACCTCCCGCGCCTGCCGTGGAGTTGCCGCCTGGCCTTGTTTGTAGCAGCCGCGCCGGTATTGGTGCTGGGAGTTTATATTCCGCCGCCGTTGCAAAACCTGCTAACCCAGGCCGCGGCCGCGCTCAAAGGATAAAGAGTAAGTCGCTATGGATCAAGCCGAACTGAAAGCGGAAATGGAACAACGCTGGCCCGACCTGGCCTGGCGTTCCTCCAACGCCGCGGCTTTGGCCGGTGAAATTATGGGCGCTCCCGCCGCCCTGCCGGAACTTTGCGGGCATCTGTTCCTGGAACGAAAACTCGGTTTCGCGGGTTTGATTGTCGAGGAAGGCGCCACCGCCTGGCAGTTGCGCTACGTCTTCTACGGCGAACGTGAAAGGGAGCAGGTCCATGTGCTGGTGGAAACGCCACTGGTCGGCAAAACGTTTCCGAGCATCGCCAAATTTGTCCACGCGGCCGACTGGCATGAGCGTGAAGCGGAGGACATGTATGGTCTGGTCTTCACCGGCCATCCGCGCCTGGGCGATTTCATCCTGCACGACGACGCCTGGCAGGAAGGCGTCGAACCGATGCGCCGTGGGTTCGATGCGGCGGCGGCAGAGCGCCAACGCCAACCGGATGCCGACTGGCGCCCGCGGCGAATCGTGCACGAACGGGGCGCCTTCGTGATGCCCATCGGTCCTAAATTTTCCGGCAGCGCCGAATCCGTCCACTTCTTGCTGGAAACGGTGGGCGAGGATGTAATCCGCGCCACGCCGCGTCTGTTCTACAAATGGCGCGCCATCGAAAAACTCGCCGAAGGCAAAACCGTCCACGAGGCCCTGTTGCTCGCCGAACGCTTCGCCGCCACCACAGCGTTCGCCCACGGCCTGGCGTTTTGTCAGGCCCTTGAAACCATCGCCGGCATCCAGGTCCCGCCACGGGCCAGGCTTCTGCGCATTTTTCTGGCCGAGCTCGAACGCCTGCGGCACCACGCGGGGGCGATCCAGGAAATCTGCGAATCCACCGCCCTGGTCGTCGCCCATAGCCAGGCTGGAATTCTGGAAGAGGATCTGCTGCGAATTTCTGGCGAGTTGACCGGCCATCGTTATCTGTTTGGCTTACTCGCGCCGGGCGGATTGCTCTGCGATTTACCTGACGCCGCCTGCGCCAAAGCCCTGGCCCAGGCGAGCGCCGTGCTCCAGCGGCTCGACGAGCTGGAAAAACGGCTGCGCGCGGTCAGCAGTTTTCTGGATCGCCTGGAAGAGGTTGGCTCCGTGCCGCAGCGAACCGCGTTCGTGTATGGCCTGGTCGGTCCGGTCGCACGGGCTTCAGCCGTGGCCCGAGATCTGCGCAAAGCTCAGCCCTATGGAGGTTACGAGAAGCTCAGTTTCGAGGTGCCCATGGAGGAAGAAGGGGACGGCTATGCCCGCCTGCGCATTTTGTTCGCCGAAGCCGGCCAATCAGTTGGCTTGATGCGGCAGGCCGTCGCCGCCTTGCCCCAGGGCCTGGGTGCGGCCGCGCGGAGCAGCGGTGTAACGCCGCTGCCGCTGCGCCCCGGGGCGGCCTTGGGCTGGGTTGAAGCGCCGCGCGGTGCGGCGTTTCACTGGGTGCGGCTGGACATCGATGGAAAGATTGCCCGTTACCACATTATCCCGCCGTCCTTCGCGAATTGGCACGGCTTTCACCTGGCGGTGGAGAAATTCGCGTTCCAGGATTTTCCCATCATGCTTTCGACCTTCGATTTGTCTGTCGCGGAGAACGATCGATGAGCCGCCGAAGCCGCGGAGCCGTAACCAAATATATAGCCCTCGGCTATGCCGGCGGTGGAGTTTACCAGGGCGCACCAGCTCTTGTTTTCGGAACAGGTATATGAGCCAATGGGTCCTTCACGGTATTCTTCGGGGAAAAAAGACGACGGCCTATCCGGCCCGGCCGGAAACCGCCGCGGGCGTCTCACCCGGCCGGCCGGTGGCCGATCATTATCCTGTCTCGGCATTGGAGGCACTGCTGGCCCGCTGTCCGACCCGCGTCTTCAGCAGCCGCGACGGCCAAATCACCGCCGACCCTCGCCGTTGCATCCACTGCTACCGCTGTGTGCGCGGCCTCGAACCGCCGGTGGATTGGTCTAACACTTACGAATGGGCGTTGGCCCACGAGCCTCGCCACGAACTGGGCCGGGCCTTTCGCGGCTCGATTCACATTTGCGTAGTCGATGCCGGCGACTGCGGGGCGTGCCTGAATGAAGTCAAACAACTGAACAATCCCTACTACAACCTGCATCGGCTGGGCTTTTTCATCACGCCCACGCCGCGGCACGCGGATATTCTGTTGGTCGTCGGGCCGGTGACGGATCAGATGCGCCCGGCGCTGAGGAAGGTTTACGAGGCCATGCCCGCCCCGAAACGCGTTGTGGCCGTCGGCGCCTGTGCGCTTTCCGGCGGCGTATTCGCGGGCAGTTTTGCCTGTGCCCGCGGCGTGGCGGAAGTTCTGCCGGTGGATGTGCAAGTGCCCGGAAATCCCGCGCCGCCGCTGGCCATTTTGCACGGTCTGTTGGTGGCGACCGGACGCCAAGTACCAGCGGTGGGGGCAGGTAGCAAGGCGGTGCCGGCATAAATGGATACGCCAACGATCATTTCAATGTTTTTTGCATTTTGCGGCGCGGGGATTTTGCTGTCGCTGGCCGCGCCTTCGTCGCGGCAGGGCCACGTGCTGGCGTGGCTGGGGTGCCTCGCGTCCCTGGCTCTGGTCGTGGCTGGCGCCAGCGCCTTGTTGGCCGGGCAAACTTTCCGCCAACCGCTGTGGACCTTGCCGGGGTTGGCGGCGACACTCACCGTGAAATTGGATTCGCTCTCGGCGGTATTCATTCTCATCACCGGCCTGGTGCTTTTTCCGGCTTCCATTTTCGCGGGCGGATCGGGGGGGAATCCACCAGGACCGTCGCGGGCCCTCCCGGTGCTCATGTTCGGCCTCTATGCGTCACTCGCCTTGATCTTTCTCGCGGGCGACGTCGTGTTGTTCCTGCTGGCTTGGGAGGTCATGTCCATCTTGTGCTGGCTGCTCATCGTGGCCGCGCGGAAAAAGGAAAATGGTTGCACGGATTCCGGCTACCTTCTGCTGGCGATGGGTGAAGCTGGGACGGTCGCGGCGGCTTTGGGATTGCTGGTGCTGGCGGTTGGCGCCGGTTCCTTGAATTTCAGCGCCATGGCCGCAGCGGCGCCGACCTTGAGCACTTTCGCCCGCTGGGCGGTCTTTCTATTAACTTTTTTAGGCTTCGGCGTAAAAGCCGGTCTGATGCCGGTGAATTTCTGGGTGCCGCGGGCTTATGCGGCAGCGCCGCGGGCGTTCGCGCCTGTCCTGGCGGGAGCCACGTTGAATCTCGGCTTGTATGGAATCATGCGGGTGAACGCCGCTCTTCTCCCCGCGTCGTTGGTTGGCCCCGGAATAGTCGTTCTCGTGGTCGGAACACTCTCTGCCCTCGGGGGAATACTCTATGCCACCACCGACCAGGATCTGAAAATGATGCTGGCGCACAGTTCGATCGAAAATGTGGGCATCATCGTGGCGGGTTTCGGTGCGGGGATGGTCTTTGTCGCCACCCGCCATCCGGCGCTGGCGGCCATCGCTTTTGCCGCGGCGCTGTATCATCTGCTCAATCATTCGCTTTATAAAACGCTGCTATTCTGCGGCGCTGGCGCGGTTGAAACGCAAACCGGTACGTGCGACATGGACCAACTCGGCGGCCTGATCCAAGGGATGCCGCTGACCGCATTGGCCTTTCTGATCGGCGCGCTTTCCATCGCCGCCCTTCCCCCCTTTAACGGTTTCGTCAGCGAATGGCTTACCTTGCAAGCCATGCTGCGTTCGGCGGAACTATCGTCCACAGCCGTGAAAATCGTTTTCGCGTTGTGCGGGGCGGGATTGGCGCTTACGGCGGCGCTGGCGGTAACCTGCTTCGTAAAAGTATTCGCGATGACTTTTCTGGGCATGCGGCGATTGCCTCCAGAGATCCCCGTACGCGAACCGTCCGCCCGAGTGCTGGCGCCGATGTTTATCCTGGCCGCGTTATGTCTCGGTTTCGGCGTTTTGCCGACGTATGTCATTCCAGCGCTGGATCGTGCCGTGCGTCCTCTGGCCGGCGCCAGCGCTGCCGCCGCCCTGGTCCCGCCGTTTTTTGCCGCCAATCCAGCGCATACCACGTTGCCAGTGGCGTTCGTCAAGGCTTTCCACCCAATCGGCGCCCAGGTCGGCCAGCACATCTTGCCCGGGCGCGGCTTGGTGGTCCTGCATCGCGGTTCAGCCGCCAATCCGGTGGTTTTCGCGATGTCCACTTCCTATATGCTGATCGTGCTGGTGGGTTTGCTGCTGCTGACGTATGGGGTGATCCGTCTGGGGCTGACGCGCCGCCGACGCCTTATCCGGCGGGCCTGCTGGGATGGTGGTATCCGCCGCCTGCTGCCGGAGATGACCTACACGGCGACAGGCTTCTCCAATCCGGTCCGCGTGATTTTCGACGCCGTGTTCCGTCCCACCACCGTCGAAGACACCCGCGAAACCGTGGCCGAACATTTCCGCACCGCCATCCGGCGCGAAAAACAGCGTGTGCATGTGATGGATCGTCTGGTGCTGGAACCCGTCCGGCATACAGCACTGAAACTGGCGGCAAAGTTGGCCGCGATGCACCATGGTCGCATCAACGCCTATGCCACCTATGTGCTGCTGGCGCTCCTGGCGGCCCTGACGATTGCATTGCTGGGACGGGGCTTATAACTACCAGCATTCAGTCGCTCATGCCCTGCGGGCAACTGCCGCAGGTTTTTGACCAACTTTCGCGCTTCGGGTGAATTTTCCGGGATGTTTACGTTTCGCGGGAGGCAAAAGCCCCGCCAATCCGGGGTGGACGGCGCGAAAACCGCTGTAGCGCAGACCTACCCCCTTGTTCTTTCCGACGTGACTGGGCCATACTGATACGGAGCTACCGGCGACGTAAGCGGCGCTTCAAGAACGGCCAGTGGCGCAGCTACTACGGCGTGGTGGAGAGCCGCTGCGTGCTTCGCGGACCGCCGATGGTGGCGTGGGCATCGGAACGCGATGCTGGCGACAGACCGCGCCCGGTGGTGAAAGCACCGCGCTTCAACGCGGTGAACCGATGAAAGGAAGAAAGTATAATTAAGTCTTATCCGCGCTATCTCGGTGACGGCCGATGCATCGTTCGCGGTCAGTTTACCGATGGCACGTACCTAAACGTCGTTTATATCTTCAGTCCAGCGGACGTGCTATTTGTGATCCACGCCCGTCCCTTGACGGACCGGGAGAAGCGCCGCGTACGGCACGGCAGACGCAGATGAAACGAGTGCTGCGAAAAGCCTACGATCAGATGACCGCGAAGGAGCTTGCCGCGGCCACCAGGCGTTAAGATCGGTAGTTTATCGACGCCCTCGGGAAGCCCTTCCCATCGGCCCAGCGGGCAGTACACCGGCGGGTCGCGTGGCACGTGGCTCACCCGGCAAACTCGACGCGATTGAGCCGATAACCATGTACGCGGCACCGTTGCCTTTGAGGGTTTCGACAACCCGTTTCAGTAACTCCGGTTGTGACATTTGGCCACCCGGTCCGGGAAAATCCGGTGTAATTGGGTCTCGGTTCGCTGCGGAAAGCGGCGCCGGAGCCTTTGCATGAACAACGCTCTGCTGAACTCCGACAGCTCAAATGCCTTCAACAACCGAGCTTCTCGGGACATTCGCCGGAGCGTCTGAATGTACAGTCGATGCTTTCGCCGCGGCTTCGGATCTATTGGTGACAGTAGACTTCGGTGCACCGACCGCTTCACGCCCACCGCTATAGTTTCACATACCTTAGCCGCAGGGCATTGGTCACCACGGACAGGGAGCTGCAGCTCATGGCCGCGGCCGCGAGGATGGGGCTTAACCGCAGGTGCAGCAGCGGATAGAATACGCCCGCCGCAATGGGAATCCCCAGGCCGTTGTACATGAAGGCGAACCAGAGATTTTGTCGAATATTGCCCATGACGCGGCCGCTTAATTGTCGGGCGCGGACCAGGCCGCCTAATTCACCACGCAGCAGCGTAACGCCGGCGCTGGCGATGGCCACGTCTGTTCCGGTGCCCATGGCAATGCCGACATCCGCCTGGGCCAGGGCCGGGGCGTCGTTGATGCCGTCACCGGCCATCGCCACTTTGCGGCCCTCGGCTTGCAACCGGCGGATGACTTCATGCTTCTGAGCTGGCAGCACCTGCGCTTCCACTTCGTTTATACCAAGTTGCCGAGCCACCGCCTGCGCGGTTACGGAATTATCACCGGTAATCATCACGATGCGCAACCCCTGGGCCTGCAGTTGGGCGATTATGGCCGGTGCTTGCGGGCGAAGGGGATCGGCCACGCCGATGTAGCCGGCCGCGACGCCATTAACGGCAACAAACATGACGGTCTGGCCTTGCTGGCGCAGCGCATCAGCCACCTGCCGGGCTTGACCTAATTCGACTTTCAAATCCATCATCAAAGCCGTATTGCCAATGGCCACCGTCTGGCCCTGCAGGGTGCCCACCACTCCCTTGCCGCTGTAGGATTGAAAGTTGCTCGCGGCAGGCAGGGTCAGTCGGCGATCCTGGGCCGCCCGCACGATTGACGCCGCCAGCGGATGTTCGCTGCCCCGTTCCAGCGCCGCGGCCAGGGTCAGCAGGCGCGACTCATCCAGGTTCGCCAGCGGATGCAGCGCCACAACCCGCGGCTTACCTTCGGTGAGCGTGCCAGTTTTATCCAGGGCGATGGTGTCGATTTTTTCCAGGCGCTCCAGTACTTCGGCGTTTTTGATCAGAATGCCAGCCTTCGCCGCCCGCCCGACGCCCACCATGATCGACATGGGCGTAGCCAATCCCAGGGCGCAGGGGCAGGCGATAATCACCACCGCCACCGCGCTGACCAGGGCATAGGCCAGGGACGGGGCGGGGCCGAAAATCGCCCAGCCGACGAAGGTAAGCGCGGCGCAGAGCACCACCGCTGGCACGAAAATGCCGGCGACGGAATCGGCTAAACGCTGAATGGGCGCCCGGCTGCGCTGGGCCTGGGCGACCAGTTCCACGATTTGGGCCAGCAGCGTGTCAGCGCCAACTTTTTTCGCCTCAATCAACAGGCCGCCCGTTCCGTTGATGGTGGCGCCGATGACCGTATCACCCGGGCCCTTGGCGACGGGAACCGGCTCTCCGGAGATCATCGATTCATCGACCGTGCTGGCGCCTTCCAGCACTACGGCATCCACCGGAATTTTTTCACCGGGTCGGACCCGCAATGGGTCGCCCACACGAACGTCCTCCAGCGGCACATCGGTTTCAGTGCCGCTGGAATCCACCCGCCGCGCCATGCGTGGCGACAAATCCAGCAGTTCGCGGATCGCCGCCCCCGTTTTGCCGCGGGCCTTTAACTCCAAAACCTGCCCCAGCAGCACCAATACGGTGATCGCGGCGGCGGCTTCAAAGTAAGTGGCTACCACGCCGGACTGGCTGCGAAAGCCGCTCGGAAATAGTCCCGGAAACAGCGTCGCCGCCACGCTGTAGGCGAACGCCACGCCTACGCCCAGGCTGATAAGCGTGAACATATTCAAATTCCAGTTACGCACCGACCGCCCCGCCCGCACCCAGAACGGCCAGCCGCACCAGAGCGCCACGGGCGTGGACAGAATCAGGTTCACCCCATTCACCCAGCTAGCTTTATCCAGACTCGCCACCCGAAAGTCCGCCAGCATTCCAAGAGTCACCACCGGAATGGTCAGGATCAGCCCAATCCAGAACCGCCGGGTCATATCGCGCAGCTCGGGGTTTTCCCACCGGGGCGAGTCGCCTACGGAGACCGGTTCGCCGGCTCCGGCGGACCGCGATGCCGCCATCGGCTCCAAGGCCATGCCGCACTTGGGGCAAGTACCGGGAGCGTCGCGAATGATTTCCGGGTCCATCGGACAGGTATATTGCAGCCGGGCCGGCGGCGCGGCCGGTGCCGCCAATTCCAGCGCCATGCCACATTTAGGACAGGCCCCCGGGGTGTCGCTGATTACCTCCGGGTCCATCGGACAAAGGTACTTTCCTTGGGACGCCGACCGGGCGGCGGGCGTAGCCCGAGGCGTCGGGGCAGCGCCGAGGGGCTCGGCGGAGCAGCAAGCCATGGGCGCAGAAGCACGCGCCGCCACATACCGCTGTGGGTTGGCTTGAAATTTCGCCAGGCAGCCCTTGCCGCAGAAATAATACGTGACGCTTTCATATACGGCTGACCCGGCCGCCTTTTCCGGCTGAACTTTCATACCGCAAACGGGATCAACGGGCACTGCCGCATGGGTTTCATCGGTAACGCGATCCATTTGGTTGCTCCTCTGGCCTCGATTATAGAATGGTCCACCGCCACCAGGCCGCGCTGTGGCCCGGGTCCTTGCGTCGCCAAAACCTCGAAATCCGGCTTAAACTTTGCGCACCGGCCCCGGATACCGCGCCACCACCGGATCAGCTGTAACGAGCGCCAGGCCCTCCACCGTGGCCTGCGCCACAAGAAGGCGATCGAAAGGATCTCGGTGAATGCCGGGTAAGGCGTCCGTGGCAAGGGCATGTTCGCTCGTGATCGGCATTTCCCGATAGCCGTTATCCAGCAAACCCCGCCGCAATATTCGCGGATCGACCCGGAAGTCGCTGCGGCCAAGTTCGCGTTTGATGGCGATTTCCCAAAGACTTGCCGCGCTGAAAATCAACTCGTTGGCGGGATCTTCCAGCAACGCCGCCGCCGGACGCGAAAGCCGGGATGGCGCGCCGGCCGCCCAAAGCAACAGTTTAGTATCCAGCAGCAGTTTCATGCGATTCCACCAAACCGTCGTTCGATCTGGCCCCGGCCCATGCGATCAAAATCGTCGGGAACCGCCAGTTGCCCACGCAGAAAACCGAGGCGACGCACCCGGGGGCCTGAGGGGCTTTCCAGGGCGGTGACTTTCGCCACCGGTCGGCCCGCCTTGGCGATGATGAAAGGTTCTCCCCCGGCGGCCTGCTCAACCAGGCGCGAGAGGTGCGTTTTAGCTTGGTGTATGTTGATCATGCGCATCAGAAACTCCTTAGACTAAGTTCGCTTAGTTTAGTTCATCATGATAGTATAGTCAAGAACGCGGGACATGAAGATTTCTTGGCGGCGACTGGTCGGCTTCCGCGGCATGAAGCGGCAGACCAGCTTTCCGCGGTAGGGTTCAGCCCTCCCCCGAAAATGGTCCCGCCTATTTCGGTTGGGATGGGAAGCAGGAGTCGAATTTTGGCGACGAAAAAAGATATTATCTGCGAACCGGCGCGGGAAGGCGACGTCGATGAACTGGTGGATTTATGCCTGCTCGTGGAGAAGCAACATGAAGCGTATTGGTCTGTGCGTTGGCAGCTGCGCCCGGATATCCGGGCGCGGTATATTCGCTGGATGATGGGCAACCTGGGCCAGCCGCGCTGGCTGCTGCTGGCGGCCCGGCTGGCAGCGCCGAATGGCCCGGTCGTTCTGGCGGGCGGATTGGTGGCGGCCATTACCGAAGAGATACCCATTTACACCTACCGCGAATATGCCTTCATTCACGATCTGGCGGTGAAGCCTGAATTTCGCCGGCGCGGTATTGCCCGCCATCTGTTAGAACACGCCCGCCGCTGGGCCGCTGACCAAGGCGTCAACCAGCTTCGGCTGATGGCGGCGCACCAGAATGCCGCCGCGGTGGCCCTGTTTGAAAAAGTGGGCTTCCGCGTGACCTACCATGAAATGGTCTGGCCGACGAATTAATCTTCCGGCGTGTCGAGTAGCTGGCGCAGACGGCCGGCCAAAATCGGCGGGAGCTTGGCCAGCGAATCGATGCTCACCAGGCCGACCTCGATAAGATCACGCAGGTGCGTGCGGTCTTTGTCGCGGAAACTGGTCAACTTGGTCCGCACCAGCGCTTCCAGGGAAAGCACCCGAAAAAGTTCCGCGGGTTCAAACTCGCTGACATCGGGGTTGGGCAACGGTTCGCCGGGGCGGACTTTTTCGTTGGCGAAGACTATGTGCACCGCGTCACGGGGCTTGGCCTTTGGACTATCCAGAAATATATCGACGCCGGCCACGCGCCGATACACCAGGCCAGCCGCTTCAAGAGCCGCCCTGGCCGCCGGCAGGTCCGCTCGGCGGATAAGAATATCCACATCCCGTGTATTGCGGGCGGCGGCTTCGTCGGTGCGGGAAACCCACAAGGCCACCGCATGGCCACCGGCGACGGCATAGGGGATGCGCGCGGACTCAAGCGTAGGGGCGGTTTTCAGGAGGCGTTGGCGGACGTTTTCCACAGCGCTAATCGCTCGTTCCAGTGAGAATGGCCCAATGGCCGCGGTGATCATACGCGATTCCCCTGCGAAGGCCGACACGCGTCATTATAGCCGTTCCTATTTCGCGGCTTTGGCCGGCCAATTTCCGCCGTGGATGGTGACACGGACCAGGACGGGGCCGGGAGGCGCCACGGAATCTGGATGGCGACGCGAAACGTACGCGAAAGACACCGAAAAGCCGTGTCCCCGCGAGCATATTGCGTAGTGCAGAGGCCCATCCGTGAACGGGTTGCGGGGAACCCGCCGGAGGTACTGGGGGCTCAGATGCGACAATCTCCCGGGGTATCGGCCGTGCCGCGCCCAGTATATGGTCAGCGCGAGGTACAAATCGGTGATCTGCCGCGCGGCGATGGCTCTCTCGCGAATTTCCGCGATCGCCGCACCATCCGGATCTGAGAAATCCAGCACCCAGGCGAGGGGGTGAAAGAACGGCCGCGCCAGCCTGATCGGCGGCATGGCCCGCGCCTTCGCCCCCGGCCACCGACCATCCAGCGCGTAAAGCCGGGCCTCCGCGAGTCTGAATGGGCGCAGTCGAGCGGCCGCCACCTCGGCGTCAAATAACCGGTTGACCCGGCGCAGCAGCCCAGCGTAATCCACAGGCACGAAGGTATTCTCGACCCGGAGCATTGAGAATCGGGCCGGCTGAAACGGGCCGAACCACCACCTCGCCAAGCCCTCGCGCCGCGCTTGGGTGATCTCGTCCAAGGCCTCGAGTCGCAGGCCGTTGAGGACATCCGCCAAGGGCGGCGGGGGCGTTAAACACTGGATTTTCCCGCGTAGTAGGCGCAGGCCGATGGCGGAAAGCCGTCCGGAGTTCGCGATGGCCCGGTCCAGACGGAGGGAGCGATCCTCAATACCCAAGCCCTCCAGAAACGAGATCAAGTCGGGCTGCGCCGCGAGCAGAGCGCCCAGCCGAAATACTTCGGTAGCCCGGCGTAATGCTTCAGAGATCCGCCGTTGGCCCACCGAGAGCATAGCGTCCGCACACGCGACGCCACACAGCGAATCCATACCGCGCTCGGCCGGCAACAGGGCTATGACCAAAAGATGGCCGGGGCTGACCAGCGGGAGGTATAGGTGTGGTTTTTTCGCGGCGTCGGCCAGCAGCGCCAGGGCGCGACGATTCGCTGCGATCCAGCGGGCCGCCACAGGGTATTCTTCGGCGGTCCAGGGGCGCGTTCCCAGGCGGGCCTCGAACCCCGCGACCGCGTTCCAGTTCTGGTGCCGTGAAGGCAAGCCCCGCATCGGGTGTCTTTGGACCCACGTGGGGAAACCAATCAGGCTCGGCGACCGCGCCGTGAATGATTTCATACCCAGGCGCTGCATGATCTTTGCAGCCAGCGGGGAACCGGGGTAGAAGTTTTTTGGCCCAGCGGCCTCAATGAGTAACGGGGCGGCGTTGTCATCTTTGCTGACGCCCCGCGCCGCCATCTGATCGACGGCGGCCAGGTAATCCACCTGGCCCTCTTTCCCCAGCGGCCCCGTTAGACGTGTCGTGTCGTAGCCGACGGGGATAATCCGCCAGAGGTGAACCCAGGTTTGATCGACCGCCAAGAGCGACAGCAGCAGGCCGAAGATGACCGCGGGAATCCGCCATTTGCGACGAGTGATAGGCATACGGTCCGGCCCGAAGGAAAGCGGGGTAGTTTGGGCGTAGCGCTACGGGTATTCTATACGTTTCCAGCGACGATGGGCGGGTACTCACGCGGTTGGAACTTCCGCAGCGCGGCTTATCCGCAGCAAGCAAAATAACCTGCGGATGACGCAGATTTCCGCAGCGGTTGAGGATGGCGCGCCGTCCGCAAGCCCCCGGCACCGGACGGTAGGCCGGCGGCAGATCTGCGACTGATGGCCAACCACCGCGTCATCCTGTTGCCACCAGGAAAGCATCCGGCGACTCGCCCATGGCGACCGGTGCTCACGTGTTCCACCTTGCTATGTGGGCCACGCGTCCGGAGTCTGGCCATAATTTGCGGGGTGTAGAAGCGGCGGTTCGTCGCTGGCGTGTGCCGGAAAGCGGCGGGACGCCGCTTCCACGGCCGTTCACACGGGCCCGACGCAATGGGCGTCCCCCACCCATGATGATCACACCCGTAACCTTCGCCTCGGGAATAGGGACATCCGCCGCTACGTCACGCCCGGGCTGAAACCAGGCCCGCCGCGGGCAACGCATCCATAATGCAAAACGCATCCCCTTTAGCCGGCCCTGCCCCCATGGCCGCTGTCCCGGCGCGCCGGAACGCCTGCTCCCCCAGCGCGAACTCTGCACACCGCATGGCATGCGCCGCCAAATCTGTCATGCCCCCCGATCGCGGCAGGTGTGGGGATATGGAATTTGTCCACTGTTGGGCATAAAATGTGGTTTTAGTGGACTGAAAAACCCAAAGTTGAAACTTCGCCAGGCGGGGACGACGAGCAACAACCGATGAACAGGAGATGGATCTTTTGGGGAGCAGTGGTTCTCCTGGCGGCCCTGACGGCGGCGGCTTACCGAACCAGGCCACCGGCCGATCCGCCGCCGGTTGCCGCGCCCTTGGCGCCGGCGGCTTCGCAGCCAGCGGCATCCATCAAGCCAGCGGAGGTTACCAGACCCGTTCCGCCTACACCCGCAGTCCCCACCGCCACGGTTCGGCGGGGAACCATGACCGCGTATGTTTACGCTTCCGGGATCGTGCGTGCGAATTGCGTCGAGAACATCAAATGCCAGGCGGGGGGGCAGATCATCGATCTGCCCTACCGGGTTGGGGATAGTGTCAAAAAAGGCGCCGTCGTGCTGCAGCTGGATTCGCAGTCCCAGCAGGCGGCCGTACAAATCGCCAGGCAGTCGCTGCGACAACAGGAGTTGAACTACCAGAACGCCGCCCTGAATTTGCGGATTGCCCAGCAGAATTTAGACAATTCGCGGCAGAACGATCAGGCCGCCGTCCTTTCCGATCAGGCCCAAGTGGTCAATGACCGCATCAATCTGCAACGCGACCGGACCCTGCTGGCGGAAAACCTCACCAGCCAGGAGCAGTACGACAATGACCATACCACGCTGACGCGTGACGAACAGACGTTGCGACAGGCCCAGGTGAATCTGGCGGGGCTTAAAACCCAGGAACTGCAGGTGCAAATTGAACAAAACAACACGCAGATTTATAAAGCGCTGATTCGGTCCGATCAGGCCTCGCTGGCGCAGGCGAAGCTGAACCTCGCCTACACCACGGTGCGGGCGCCGATCAGCGGCGTGATTTCGGCCATCGACGTCCAGCCCGGCCAAGTCATTGCCTCCGCGCTGACCAATGTCGGCGGCGGGACGACGGTGATGAGCATCGTCGATTTATCACGGCTGTTTGTGCTGGCCAACATCAAGCAGCGCGACATCAACTATGTCCGCGTGGGCGACACGGTACGCGTCACCTCGGTGGGAGCGCCCGGTGAGGTTTTCCCGGGACGCGTGGTCCGTCTGGCGCCTGTGGCCACGCCGCATTGGGACGTGTACAGCGGCAGCGTCTGGAGCGCCCCTACCGGCGGGCAGGCCAACTTCCAGGTGAAAATCGAGGTGCTAGGCCCGCACAAACAGGACTTAAAGCCGGGCATGACTGCCCGCGTCGATATTCTGACGAACCGGCTTGCCAACATCCTGTACCTTCCGCGCCAGGCGGTGCGCCACCGCAACGGTCGCACTACCGTGCTGGTGGTGCAACCCGATCATCGCGTCATCTCCCGCCCCATCACATTGGGGCAGCGCAATAAAACTTTTTGCCAGATTATCAGCGGTTTACAGGAAGGCTGCCAGGTGTTGGTGCAACGATCCAGGGACGCGAGAGCTTTGCCCATCGGTTCAGGCGGAGGACCCTGATGATATGGCTGGTGCCGGCCAGCATCGTGGCGGCCTATCTTATTGGCTCCATTCCCTTCGGTCTGCTGGTGGGATGGACACGGGGGGTGGATATCCGGCGGCAGGGCAGCGGCAACATCGGCGCGACCAACGCGGGCCGCGTGCTGGGTCTGCGCTATTTCTGGTATGTGTTCCTGCTGGACCTGATCAAGGGATTTCTGCCGGTGTTAGCGAGCGACCTGTGGACGCGGCAGTGGTTCGCGCCGCTGTGGATTCCCCTGGCGACGGGTGCGGCGGCCATTGCCGGCCATCTGTTTCCCATCTATCTGAAATTTCGCGGTGGCAAGGGGATCGCCACCAGTTTCGGCGCCCTGCTGGGCGTTTGGCCCATCTTCACCCTGGCTGCGCTCGGGGCGGCGATGATGTTTGCGCTCGTGGTGATGGCGTATCGGATCATCTCCGCCGCTTCGCTGGCCGGCGCGGTTACGTTCGCGGCGTTGGTGCCGTTGGTGGGCCATTGGCTCGGGCCGGTCGATGGCTGGCTTTATCCTCTGCCGTGGAACCGGTTGATGCCTTTGCTTTGGACCAGTTGGCTGCTTTTAGCCGTGATCATCTGGAAGCACCGCGGGAACATTCGGCGTCTGCTCAAGGGCACGGAACCGCGCTGGGGCCAAACCGCGGCCGGGTCCGTCCAGCCGCTGCCGCCGCATAAAAACGAACCCGCGCCGCCGGGCTAACCGTAATCTTTCATCATGCAGAATCGAATTCGTCCTTGGTAACTGCCGGGTGAATCCGGCGCCTGGCCGGCGATGCCCTGTCCTGAGAATGGCGGTCTGAGGCGTCATGGGGGACGCCACCCCCGACAAGCCGGGGGCTATAGATACGACCGGCGGCTCCGTAACTATATAGCCACACGACTTGTCGGCGGTCGTGTCCACGCCTTCACAGCGGTGCCTGTTCCTCTGGAAAACCGATCGCGAAGTCGCTACAGCGACACACTGAAAACTGTGGCGATCCGTCCGCATCCGTGCCACGAACCATCTCAGTCTTCGCATGGTGCGCGAATTTTCAGACCGTAGTTCCCCACAAGGTCGCGTGTCAATCCGGTTGTAAGTTATTTTCAGAGCATGACTTAGGTTCACCAGTGGTCACCTCGGGGTGCCATTTGTAGCCATGTAATAATTGCGACTGTATTTGACT
>JAJYFE010000191.1 GCA_021785435.1 Planctomycetota bacterium | reverse complement strand
CCGAAACGGACATTTATTTTGATCCGCTGATTTTTCCGATTGTCACCGGCCAGGAAGAAGTGCGGCGTCTGGCCCTGGAAACCATTGAGGGCATCCGTCGCATCCGCGCGGAATTTCCCAACTGCCATACCACGCTGGGACTTTCTAATGTGTCGTTTGGACTCAAGCCCTATGCCCGCCTCGTGTTAAACAGCGCTTTTTTTGCGGAATGCGTCCAGGCGGGCCTTACTTCGGCCATCGTTCATGCCAGCAAAATTCTGCCGCGGAACAAAATTGATCCGCAACATTACCAATGGGCGTTGGACTTGATCTATGATCGCACCCGCCCGGATTATTCACCCCTGGCCTTGCTTAGCGCCTTGGGAGAACCCTGCCGCGCCGGCGGAACTGTGGAAGGATTGCCGCTGGAAGAGCAATTGGCGCGCCACATTATCGACGGCGAAAAAAAGAATTTGCAGGCACATCTGGATGCGGCTCTGCAAAAATATCCCGCTTTACAGATTATCAACGATTTTCTCTTGGCGGGCATGAAGACCGTCGGCGAACTCTTTGGCCGCGGTCAGATGCAATTGCCCTTTGTGCTGCAAAGCGCCGAGGTGATGAAAGCGGCCGTCGCCCATTTACAGCCGCACCTGCCGAAAGTGGGCGGACAAAGCCGCGGTAAACTCGTCCTGGCCACGGTCAAGGGCGATGTGCACGATATCGGCAAAAACCTGGTGGACATCATCTTGTCCAATAATGGCTATACGGTCTACAACCTCGGCATCCGCCAGCCGATCGCCGATATCGTTGCGGCGGCCCAAAAAAATAGCGCCCACGCCATCGGCCTCTCCGGCCTGCTGGTGAAATCCACGCTGGTGATGCGGGACAATCTGATCGAATTGAATCGCCTGGGAATCACTTGGCCCGTTCTGCTCGGCGGCGCCGCGTTAACCCGTAAGTACGTGGAGGGCGAGCTGCGCGCTCTTTATCACGGTCCACTTTTCTATGGGCAGGACGCCTTTGAGGGGCTGAAAATTATGGATCATGTGGCCGCCGGTAAGATCGCGGAATTGCTCATCGCCACCGGTGAGCCGACCGACCGCGCCGGGCTACGGGCGGGGCGGGCCGGCGTCGCCGCTCCCGCGCCAGCCGCTTCCGCCCCGCCACCC
Source organism: Planctomycetota bacterium (assembly GCA_021785435.1). Lineage (GTDB taxonomy): Bacteria > Planctomycetota > Phycisphaerae > WQYP01 > WQYP01 > JAKCCC01. The sequence goes on along the minus strand of JAJYFE010000191.1, from coordinate 4,418 downwards.
GCGACGCCCGGCCCCACCGGCTTGCCCACTCCCGAAGACTATGCCCCGTCCGATATTCGCCACGATAATCCGATCGTGCCGTTGCCTTTTTATGGACCGCGCGTCGTGCGCGACATTCCCGTGGAAACCGTGTATCCCTACCTCGACGAAGTGGCCCTGTTCCGCGGCCAGTGGCAATTCCGCAGTGGTACAATGGGACGAGATGCGTTTCGCCGCTGGACGCAAGAACACATTCGACCGATTTTCGAGCGTATTAAGCACCGCTGCCGGGAACTGAATTTGCTTCACCCCAGGGTGGTCTACGGTTATTTCTGGGCCCAAAGTCAGCGCAACGATCTGCTCATCTATGCGCAAGATCAGAAAACCGAAATCCTGCGTTTCCATTTTCCCCGCCAGACGCAGCGCAAACGCTGGTGTATCTCCGACTTTTTCCGCCCCGTGGAATGCGGACAGATGGATGTGGTGGCGCTGCAATGTGTGACCATCGGCCCGGAGCTGGGGGCCTATGAAAGGCGTCTTTTTCAGGAGGGTCACTATCAGGATTATCTGTATATCCACGGCCTGGGCGTGCAGATGGCCGAGGCTCTCGCCGAAATGTGGCATCACCACATCCGTCGGGAATGGGGCATTGACCAGCACGACGGCCCGAATCCGCGGGATCGGTTCGCCTGTCGGTTCCAGGGTTGCCGCTACAGTTTCGGTTATCCGGCCTGCCCGAACCTGGAGGATGAGGAAAAGCTGTTCCGTCTGCTGGATCCCGCCCGCATCGGCTGCACTCTTACGGAAAACTGGATGATCCAGCCCGAACAGTCCACCTCCGCCCTGGTGGTCCATCATCCCCAGGCCCGTTATTTCAACGTGGTTCCAGCATCGACTCGGGAAGCGCCCGCTTCAATATCCTGATCAAGTTCCGGCCAATCCATGGTTACTGTGTTCCAACGGATCTCCCAATCCACCGGGGCGTAACTGTGGCTCAACCGGTTCTCCATACCAACCACATCCTTCCACGGAAGGGAAGGATGCCTCGCGCGCCCGGCACCGGGAATGTGCGCCGCCGCCTCTACCCCAACCTGAACCGGCCGCACCAGAGCACGCTGCGACAGACGCACGCTCGCCAGGTCGGCGCGGGTCTGGCCGCAGGGCAGCTCCACCGCTTCCCGGGCATAAGCCGGCGGGTGCATGGCAGATTTGGCGTGCCACTGCCATCTCCAGTCCGCCAGTTTCGCGCAGCGGGCGAAGGCCGGCAGTTGGGAAAATTTTTCTTGCTTTGGCTGCGGCGGAGGGTATACTAATAGATGTAGCCACCGCAGGTCGCAGGCAAGGATCGTCCTAGCACGATGCGTCTCGTACGCGGCCATACGGCTGATCCGGGAGCGACCGCCAAGTGGACTGTGATTGCCGGGCTGAAAGGCGCCCATCGGTCGGCGGCGCACCCCAGCGGCGTTCAGCCCACTTCCCAGAAAAAGCGGTGGCTTTTTTGTCGAAGCAGCGAACTACCAGCCATCAGTGGTCTGCGCTCAGCGACCCATGATCAGCGGCCCGCCGCGGGCCACTGATAGCTGACAGCTGAAAGCCGATTGCTGAATACTGACCGCTAACGGAAACACCCTTATGCCCCCCACCATGGATCGTCGGGAATTGCTGCGGCATCCCATTGCGCACATCGATATCACCACCCAACCCGCCATCGTGGAGCTAGTGGAATCCATGCAAGCCATGGCTTTCTCCGCACGCGATCTGTATCGCGCCGCGGATATTTTCGATCGCATGTTGCGCGACACGGATTGTGCGATTATTTTGACGCTGGCCGGCTCGCTTATCTCGGCGGGGCTTAAAAAAATCATCGTAGATCTGGTCCAAAACACCATGGTGGACGCCATCGTTTCCACCGGCGCCAACATCGTGGACCAGGATTTTTTTGAAGCGCTGGGCTTCAGACACTATATCGGTTCACCCTATGCCGACGACGCCGTCCTGCGGGCCTTGCATATCGACCGGATTTACGACACGTACATCGATGAAGACGAACTGCGCATCTGCGATGACACCACTCGCCTGATTGCCGATACGCTCGCCCCGGGGGCTTATTCCAGCCGGGAGTTTATCCGGGAAATGGGACGGTATCTGACCCGGCACGCCCGGAACCGCCAGAGCATCGTCCTGGCCGCATACGAAAAGAGCGTACCCATTTTCTGCCCGGCGTTTTCCGACTGCTCGGCCGGTTTTGGACTCGTGGTGCATCAATTGAACCGCCCCGCCGCACACGTGAGCATCGATTCCGCCAAAGATTTCCGCGAATTAACGCAGCTTAAAGTGCTCAATCGTGAAACGGGCCTCGTGATGATCGGCGGCGGCGTGCCCAAGAATTTCACCCAGGACATCGTCGTGGCGGCGGAAATTATCGGCGCCGACGCCCCCATGCACAAATACGCCATCCAAATTACCGTCGCCGACGTGCGCGACGGCGCGCTGTCCAGCTCCACCTTGCGCGAAGCAAGCAGTTGGGGCAAAGTGGATACGGTTTTTGAGCAGATGGTCTACAGCGAAGCCACCCTGGCGTTTCCATTGATCGCCGGCTATGCCTATCACCGCCGCGGCTGGCGGAATCGGCAAGCAAAGAACTTCACCGCCCGGCTTGACGCGATGGCCGGGCACGCATCCTGTTCGCCGCCTGCGCCGAGGGACGCCCGCCCCACCACCCAGGAACAGTCGGCCCCAGCGGCTCAAACCGCCGCATCCGCCATTTAAGGGTTTGTCCACCGATAACCTTGACACTTTTCAGCCATTGCGGCCGCCACGATTCCAACGCGTCGGGATTGGCATTTTCCGCCCGGCCTATCCCCGGCCCTCGCCCAGGGGTAAACATTATTACCTTGCAGCCGCTACCCAGGGAGAAGCTATCGTATCTTTTGTCTTCCACGGCGGCGCGGCATTCGACAAACCACGGCGTTGACGGCAATATAGGGGCTTGGGAAAGGATGCACCCGCGATGCCGCACGAAGACCGCCGCTTTGATCCGAAAAAATGCGACGCCCTGCTGGCGCCGGAGCGCTGGCAGCGGTGGAACCCACCGGAGCTGCTCGCACGGACGGGCGTACGGCCGGGGCAGCGAGTTCTGGATGTCGGTTGCGGTCCCGGCTTCTGGACGTTCCCGCTGGCGGAGATCGTCGGCCCAGCGGGCGAGGTCCTGGCGCTGGACGTCAGTGTTGACATGCTCGCGGCGTTGACCGCGCGCCGGCCGCCGGCGCAGGTGCGAACCATGCAAAGTGAACTGCCCCGCATCGATCTGCCGCGGGCCTACGTGGATTTTATCTGGGCGGCTTTTGTGTTCCATGAAGTGCAGCCGCCGGCGGCGCTGGCGGAGGCGCTCTACCTGGTCCTGCGCCCGCACGGCCGTTTGGCGCTTTTTGACTGGCGCCCGGATGCCGCTTCCAGCGGCGGTCCGCCGCGCCACCATCGCTTTTCGTCCCAGCAAGTGTGCGCCTATCTGAGCGTGGCAGGGTTGTACGCCCCACGGGAAATCTGGCGGAACAAAGACGCATATTTGATCACAGCCCAAGGAGCCAATCCCAGTGAAACAACAGGCTAAAGAACCTTCGCCGGCGCGGATGCCGGAGGTTCCGGTGGACCCGCAGTTTCTGGACCGCTGGTCGCGGCGCGCGCTGTCCTCCGAGCCGCTGACCACGGAGGAAATTAATTCCCTGTTTGAAGCTGCCCGGTGGGCGCCATCCAGCTACAACGATCAGCCGTGGCTGTTTCTTTACGCCCGGAAGGAACCGGGCCTGAGCCGCTTTCGTTCGCTTTTAATGCCCCAGAATCGCACCTGGGCGGATCGCGCTCCGCTGCTGGTGCTGACCCTCGCCCGCCGGCATTATGCGCACAATGGCCAATCCAACCGCCATTACATGTTCGACACGGGCGCCGCCTGGATGAGTCTGGCCCTGCAGGCGCGCAAACTCGGTCTTTTCACACGGGCGATGGGAGCTTTTGATGAAGCCAGGGCTTATGAGGCGCTGGGGATCGCGCCGGAGCGCTACGAAGCCGTCTGCATGATCGCCGTGGGGCGCCCGGGTGAACCGGCGCAGCTCCCACCCTCCTTGGCGGTCAAGGAAACTCCCGCCCTGCGCAAACCGCTGGCCGAGGTGGCGCGGGAATGGTCCAATCCCGGCGGCGAGTAGAACGTTCCACCACAACAGAGACGACTATCAGACGGCAAAATCGAAATGCCTCCAGCGATGCACGACCGGGTGGGCGTTGATCTCCGCGCCCCTTGTTCGATCCGCTGGCGGAGCGCCTCCCAAGAGGTCACGCGGAGGGGTTTGAGAAAGGTCCGGCTCATCTTGGAAAACAGGGTTTCCACCAGGTTCAGCCAAGAGCCGTGCGTCGGGGTGTGGACGTAGGCGAACCGGTTGGGACGG
>JAJYFE010000056.1 GCA_021785435.1 Planctomycetota bacterium | reverse complement strand
GGCGACTAAACTGCGCCGCAACCAGATACCTACTACCACGTTTCATTAAAAGCTAACCAGAAAGCCAGTGCCGTGTTAACCTGGCGGCATGGCTGGCAAATACAAACTCCCAGCACTGGTTCCGCGCTCGGAAGAACGGCACTGGTCAGAGCGATTGAGTAGGTCTCGTCAAGTGCCGAGACGCGAAGTGGAACGGGCACGGATTCTGTCGCCGTAGCGACCCGGGGACAATCCTTCGACCCTCCAGCGGACCTTGCGGATCAGCCGGGTGACCATTTACCATTGTCTGCACCAGGCGCAAGAGATGGGAGTGCAAGTTGGTCTAGAAGACGCTTTCCATCGCCCTAGGGAACCGGTCATTGGCATGGGCGAGAAGGCCTGGGTGATGCAGGTGGCTTGCACCAAGCCCAAGGCTCTGGGCTACGCCGCCGAACTGTGGACGCGTCAGGCGTTGGCGGGGCACCTGCGTCGGCGCGCGGAAGCGGCCGTCCACCCGAGTCCGGCCCGTGCTGCCAAGGCCACCGTGCAAAGAATTCTGGACGAGCCGCACTTGCAACCGCACAAAGGGCGGTATTATTTGGAACGGCACGACCCGGAATTGGAACGGAAGGTGCGCGCGGTACTGATGATTTACCAGGAGGTGCTGGTGTCCAACCAGTCCCCGCCGGGGCTGTGCCGGTCGTCATGACGGTGTCCATCGACGAGGAGCCGGGGGTGCAGGTCGGCGAGGAGGGCGACTCGACAAGGCGAGCGATTGGGAACACCGCGCCGGATTTGCCGCTGGTTCCGGGAAGGCACGCGGCCGCCGGGCGCGACACCATGAGTATAAGCGGCACGGGATGCCCTCCATCTTGGCTTCACTGGATTGACACGACGGGCACGCGCTGGCGCACGTGGAAGAACGGCATCGCAGCCGGGAATTTATTGTGTTGCTCAAGGAGGCGGACGTCTATTACCCGCCCCATCTGATGATCCGCGTGGTTCTGGATAATCATTCGGCGCCTATCTCGAAGGAGACGCGCGGCTGCTTGGCGCACCGGCCTAATCACTTCCGGTACATTCACACCCCCAAGCACAGTTTCCGGCTGAACCTGGTGGAAACGCTCTTCGGCAAGATGGCCCGTACGTTCCTGCGGCAAATCCGCGTTACGTCCACGGCGGAGCTAAAAACGCGAATCCTCCGGGGCATGGCCGATATCAATGCCGCGCCGGTGGTGCATCGTTGGAAAAAGTTTGATTTTTTCTTCTCCTGATTTGTAAACATTTTAGCAAAACGGCATGCCAGTCAGAGGTTGAACCGCAAGCGCTGTACTCTGGAAAGGTCGCCCGAGGTGGGTCTTCGACCTACTCCCGATTCCTTCTGCGTTCTTGCTTAGCTCGGCTTTTGCCGATTTCGGAGAAACCGGAAAGCGTGGTTTCTCAGGCCTTTTAGGATGGTGTGGGGTTTTGCACACCCGTATAAAAGATGGAATGTGCAAAAAGTGCATCGGGCTTGTACGCCGTATACGGCTGGATCGGCTTTGCCGGGCCGCGTGAGGCTCGAAAAAATCAAAGGTCGAACTAAGCGGCGTCCCCGTTTCACCGCCTTTTCGCACCACATTGGCGGACGCGCCGCAGGATCACCTTGGCAATTTCACGTTCCAATCCCAAGGGCTCGGTCACGGCGAAAGGCACACCGGGGTGGGCGGCCGCGGCACGGCGGGTCAGGCGGGGGATATCGGTGGTGCTGTGTCGCCCCGGAGATAGAAAATAGGGATGCACCACCACGCGTCGGGCACCGCGGCGCACGCAAGCGGAAAACGCCGCGGCGATATTGGGCGGGGCCAACTCCATGTGCGCCGGTTCGACAATGATGAAACCGGAAATATCCTTAAAAACCGCCACCACTTCGTGGAGCAGGTCGTTGGCCGCACTCATGCGACTGCCGTGATCCACCAGAATAATACCCGTGGTTTTCCGATCAAATAGCATAGTCCGGGTCCTGGCCGGATTGATCCCATGCCCGGCCGTCGCGCTCCAACAGCATATCGGCCTGCGCGGGTCCCCAACTGCCCGGTTCGTAAAAGGCCAGCGGCACAGCGCCCTGGCCCCAGGCCTGCTCAATCCCGTCGATGATGGACCAGGCGCCTTCGACCTCATCACGCCGGATAAACAGGGTGAAATCACCGCTCAGGGCATCGAGTAACAAGCGCTCGTACGCTTCCGGCGAATAGCTGCCAAAGGCCTGATGGTATTCAAAATCCATGTGGACCGGCGCGGGCAGGGAAACCGCCCCGGGTTTCTGGGCGTTGATAAGCAGGGTAATACCCTCATGCGGCTGAATGCGCAGGGTAAGCACGTTGCGGGCCAGCATTTTCCCGGGAGCGTTGAACAACACCCCGGGGGCGGAATTAAAATGAATGCTCACTTCGGAGCTTTGGCGCTTCAAATACTTGCCGCTGCGGAGATAAAATGGCACACCCTGCCAGCGCCAGTTATTTAGATAAAGCTTAAGGGCGGCGTAGGTCTCCGTTCCACTGCCGGGGGCGACACCGCGTTCCTGGCGGTAGGCCGCCACCGGGGCGCCATTGATCTGGCCGGCGGTGTACTGGGCGCGAACGGTCCATCGGGCCGCTTCCCCGGGGCCATAACCGGCGATCGACTTGAGCACGCGCACCTTTTCATCACGGATGGCGTCGGCGTCGAGAGCCACGGGTGGTTCCATGGCAATCAGAGTCAGCAACTGCATCAGGTGATTTTGAATCATGTCGCGCAAGACGCCGGCGGTATCGAAATAGCCGCCCCGCCCTTCGACCCCCAGGGTCTCGCTGACGGTAATCTGCACGTGGTCGACATAGCGGCGGTTCCAGACCGGCTCGAAAATACCATTGGCGAAACGGAAGACCAGCAAATTTTGAACGGTCTGTTTGCCGAGATAATGATCGATCCGCAGGACCTGCGATTCATCGAAGACGCGGTGCAGGCGTTCATTGAGCTGCCGGGCCGTCCGCAAATCGCGGCCGAAAGGTTTTTCCACAATAATCCGCCGCCAGGCCTGCGCGCTGAATGGATCAATATTGCCTAGGCCGGCCTCGCCGAGTTGATCCACGATGGTCTCGAACTCCGTGGGGCTGGTGGCCAGATAAAACAAACGGCGCCCCTCGGCGCCATGGGTTCGGTCCATTTCGGCCAGGCGGGCGGTCAGACGGCGATAGCCGGCCGCGTCTTCAAAGGTGCTTTGATGATAATAAAGCCGCTGCGCCAGGTGGTTCCAGAGGTCCGGCTCAACTGGCTGACAGCGGGAAAAACGCTCAACCGCCTGGCGCGCTTCCTGGCGGAATTGCTCATCGGTCTTGGGCCGGCGGGCAAAACCCACCACCACGGTGGATGGGGCGAGTAATCCTTCGCGGGTAAGATTGTAGATGGCCGGTAAGAGTTTCCGCGCAGTCAGATCGCCGGTGGCTCCGAAAATCACGATCACGCCCGACGGAGGCGTCGCGGCGGGCTTGGCGGTTTCCATAGTCAGACCCCTTGCTGCCACCATTCTATGGCTTTTCCGCGAAACCACCACTATTTTCCCGGCGCCACTGAACCGGAGGTCGGACCACAATTTGTGGCCCAGCCGGGGCGGCGTCCAACCGCGGCCTGTGCCACCGAGCCGCTTGCGGCTTAGCACGGGTCCGCCGCAGGTCGCCGTGGGCGACTAACCTATTCCGCCTCCGCGCGGATCGGGGCACAGCGCAGCGCCCCCGGGTGTCCCCGCCCGCAACAGTTGGCCAAACCCTGGACCGGCGACCTGCGATATTTCACCAGCGCGGCGCCAAGGCAAATGTGGCATCCGCCTGGCCTGCGAGGATGCCATGCTGTGGGGGGCGGTGATTGAATTTTCGCACGCCACGTTCGTCGGCGAGAGAAGCGGTGGATATCACCATTGCCGGCTCCGGGCGACCCTGGTCCCGGTGCGCCGGGAGCGGTTGGTATGAAATATCCGGGTCATCAGCGCGACGCGAGCCCCGGCCCGCTGTGCAGCCGCCAGCCAGGCTTTAGCCCGTAGCCGTTGACGAACGCCTTCAAATCCATGGCGCGGCGGGCAAGGGGCTGCAGTTGCAATAATTCCACCGCGCCCGTTTGACAGGCGATGGTCAGGTCTGGTCGTACAGTGCCAGGCTCGGTTGGGGCGAGCGGGCTTGATCCCGGCGGTTCTGACGCGGCACTCAGAGAGCCCTGCTCCCGGCATTTCAGCAGAAGCACTTCCACGCGACGGCCGCCGCCAGGGGCGACAAATTCCGCGCGGCAACCCGGCCAGGGGGACAAACCTCGAATGCGGCTGGACACCGCCGCCGCAGGCTGATGCACATCCACCCAGGCCATACTGGCATGGAGTTTCGGCGCTCGCGAGGCGCGGAACCCATCCTGCGGCACGGCCTTGGCCGTGCCCTCGGCCAGCTGATCCACCACCTGCACCACCAGGGGCGCCCCCAGCCGGGCGAGGCGATCATGCAATTCACCCGCGGTCTCATCCCCAGCGATGGTGGTGCGCTGCACGCCTAAGATATCGCCGCCGTCCATGATGTCCGCGAGCCGGATCACCGAGACGCCGGTTTCTGATCGGTCGGACAAAATCGCCCACGGTACGGGGGCGGCGCCGCGGAACTGGGGCAACAAAGACGGATGCAGGTTAACGCCGCCGTACCGGGCTATCGCCAATAGTGGCGCGGGAAGTTTCTGGCCGAAGGCGATAGCGACGAACAGTTCCGGCTCCAGGGGCGGCAGGCGTCCGAGCAGGTCGGCATCTGCGACTTGGGCCAGCTTGAACACCGGCAGGCCGTTGGCGGCCGCCCATTGGGCTACCGGGGTGGGGGTTAGGCGCCGGCCCCTTCCGGCGGGGCGATCCGGCGCCGTAACCACGGCTACGATGGAGTGATGGGTTTGGCCTAAGGCTTGCAACGTCGGCACCGCGAAGTCGCCAGACCCGAAAAAGACTATGCGCATACCGACCCGCCCCGGAATTTCCAACGGAGAGATCAAATGAGCGTCGCGGGTTGCGCCGCCTTTTCCTGCAGGACGAGCATACGTTCGCGCACTTCCGCGGCGATGCGCGTATTCGGAAATTCCTCCGTGATCTGCCGGCCAATACGCAGCGCTTCGCTCCAGTTATGATCGCTCACGTGCAGCGAAAACTGTACGCCGAGTTGCTGAAGTTGCTTCTTGAAGACATCGCGCGCGATTTCTTTATATCCTTCCGCCTCGCCGGGTGTTAAGTATTGATCCAGCTGCTTAAGCAGGGTGACGCCGGCATCGACATCATCCTTGGCGACAGCCTCTTTCCACCGTTCGAGAAGTTCGCGCTTGCGCGTTTCCCGCGCCAGCTGGATTTTCTCGGGCAGTTGACGGACGGCGGGATGGTCGGGGTAGCGCCGCTGCAGGCGCGCCAGCTCGTCCCGGCAGCCGGCCCAGTCTCCGCCCTGCAATAACTGCTCGAACCGATCCAAGGCTCCCTGCACCTCGCGGTCCAGGGCGTGGCGGCGGCCGGCATCAATGGCTTCCCGGAACTGGGTCGTCTCCGGCTGCCGGCCAAAACGCTTTTCCATCTCGGTGACCAGCCAATAAGCGGCCTCATAATCGTGCTTGTTTATGTCTTCATGGATGGCGTGGCGCAGCGCCTCGCGCTCTTTGTGGCGGTAGGCGATCTGCTTGATGGCGTCGGAAAGCGAGGTGCTTTCGCTGATGGTTTCGAGAAGTTGCCGGTGGTTGTCCAGGATGTTGCGCAGCTGTTCATAGCGCCAACTGGCGTCCGCGCTGGCCCGCAGGCGCAGGGTTGCCAGGGCATCCCCTGCGGCCGCCACGAACAGCACCAGCAACCCCGCCAGAATGAGCACGAACGCTCCCAGGCCGATCTCGCCCGCATTGCCGCCCCGGAACAGGGCTATGGCCCCAGTAATAATCAACACCGCGCCGATCACGCCGATAAGAAACATCCAGACGCGCACATGACCCGTGGGTTGTTCGCTTGCCATCTTAAGGGCCTCCTGAGATATTGCCCGGCCCTGCCGCTGGCCACACGGCATCCCATCCGACCGACGGCCATGGGCCGACAAAACTTTCGATCAGACGTTAGTTCCCAGTGTAACGATGATCCGCGGCAGGCGTCAAGATAAAAGTGGCGCTCAGAGTCGCAGAGGGCGTGGCCATAATGGGTGGTCCCAGCGCGCCAGGATGGGACAGGCTTGTCCCGATCTATCGGGATCGCGGTCGATTACGCATCGGCCAGCTGCTTGTCCCACCAGCCATTAGGAATCTCCCCTGCCACAAATTATTACCACCCCCGCCGCAGACCGGCGAGGGTTTGCAAGCGGAAGCTGTGGCGGACCGCGGGAAGGCGGGGCGCCGGCGGCGTACGGACTAAGCGGGCATCTGACGACAGAGCTGGTTGGGCGGCAGGAGCGCTACCGGGCTGGCCAAACAACTGCGCAATCAACACGATGGGCAGAATGTAGGGCGGTAGAACCAGCATCAGAAAGGCCAGCCGCATGAACCGCGGCTGATGCAAGACACTCCACAATGACGGCAAAGCCGTGCTGCGCCGCGACGGGCGAGGACCATAAAGCGGCGGCCGGTCGGTTCGGAAAAGCGGAACAATTTCCACGATGGCAACTCCTAAGGCAACCCTGCAGTCCCTTCCTGGTTCATCCAGCAGGAAAGAGATGTTGCAAAAACCATGCCTGATGGCTGAAGGTTAAAGGATGAAGGATGATTGTTGAACGTTAATCGCTTAGCTCCCCACCTCTGACGCATCTTTAAGCGTTACCGGCGGCACCGGGGCCTGATGACCAGGAAATAGGCAGGGGCGATACCGGGGCCACCATGGGCGTGGTCCGGCGAAGCTGCGGACAAATCGCGTTTTCAGCTTGGCAATTGGCAATCAAACCGCAGGGAAAAACAGTTTGGCATGGCGATTGCAATAAGCGCCCCCACGGATGAGCCGTGCCGCCCGTGTGTCGCAGGCGGCATGCGCAGCGTATTAGTGGCAGGCTCCATACGGAGGATTTTGTAAATGCAGGTACTGCAAGCATTCGCCGGCCCCTCGAGTTGGCGCGGTGTCCGGGCCGCTCCGGTGGTGATGATGTTGTTATTGATGATGACCGGCTCGGCGATGGCGCAACCGGCGGGAGGGGGGCTGGCCCCTGCGATACCGGGGGTGGCGACGCTGGCCGCGACCACCCTGCCCACCGGAGCGTGGGCCAAGCGCGCCTATGACACCGGTTCCACGGCCTGGATGCTGGCGGCCACCGCTCTGGTCATGATTATGATGCCGGGTCTGGCCTTGTATTACGGCGGCATTGTCCGCAAAAAAAACTTCCTGGCTACGATGATGACCTCCTATTCCGCATTGGGGATCATCTGCGTACAGTGGTTTCTGTTCGGTTACATGCTGGCGTTCGGCACGTCCAGCGGCTGGCTGCAAAACATTATCGGTTGGGAGCCGAGCCGGTTGCTGATGCTGGGGGTGGATCCGATCCACGCCGTCACGGGTGTTCCCGGCGCTCCGGCGGGCGGCGAATTTCCGGTGCCCGAAACTATTTTCAACATCTTCCAGGCCATGTTCGCGGTGATTACGCCGGCCCTGATCGCCGGTTCGATAGCGGAGCGCATGAAATTCAGCGCCTGGTGCGCGTTTATTTTTCTATGGGGCACGTTTGTTTATGATCCATTGGCGCATTTTATCTGGGGCGGCGGCTGGCTGGCCCAGTTGGGCGCTGTGGATTTCGCCGGCGGCACGGTGGTGCATATTTCCTCCGGTGTCTCGGGGCTGGTGGCCGCCATTATGATCGGCAAACGTTTGGGCTACCCGAAGGGTAACATCATTCAGCCGAACTCGTTGGGGCTGACCCTGACCGGGGCCGGGTTGCTGTGGTTCGGTTGGTACGGATTTAACGCGGGATCGGCTAACGCCGCCAACGGTCTGGCTTGCGCGGCGTTTCTGAACACCACCATCGCCACAGCCATGGCGGGGCTGGCCTGGAATTTCGCGGAATGGTGTCATCACCGCCGGCCGACGACCCTGGGCATCGCTTCCGGATTTGTCGCCGGGTTGGTGGCGATTACCCCCGCCTGCGGCTATGTGGCGCTCTGGTCTTCGCCGATTATCGGTTTCCTGGCCGGCGTGGTCTGTTACGGCGGAGCGCAGCTTAAGACGATTTTCGGTTATGATGACGCTTTGGACGCCTTTGGCGTGCATGGGATCGGTGGGTTCCTGGGTGCCATGCTCACGGGTGTGTTTGCCAGCACGGCGATTAACACCACCGCAGGCGTGATTGACGGGAACTGGTATCAATTGGCGCTGCAGTTCTATGTGGCTGGCGACGCGGTGCTGCTGGCCGCGGTGGGGACGGCGGTGATTGTCTGGGTCTTGGACAAGACCATCGGATTGCGCGTTTCCGACTCGGTGGAGATCGAAGGATTGGACGTTGGCATCCACGGGGAAAACGGCTGGCAGGTCGGGGATATCCCGGCACCTTCGGCGGTGCTGCCGGGCAACGCGATGTAAGCGTGGCGTCCCCTGGAAAGCCCCCAACCGAACGTTTCGCCACCGGGAACAAACAGTGCCCAGCGCGGGTTGCCGTGGCGACTAAACTGCGCCGACAACCAAAATATATAGCCCCCGGTCCGCGCGGAGGCGGATCGGCCACGGCGGATCGAGGAGTCGCCTTGGGAGACCTTGCCGGGGGTGGCGGTCCGCCGCCGAACATGCTGTCCTGATGACGAAAAAAATCTTCGCGTCGCGCGAAGCAACACGCGGATTGTGCACAGAGGTTATTGAAAATAAGGTGCTTACGGCGGTTTTATGAATTTCCCCGGGTTGCAGAATGTTTCACGAGGAATATTTGGTCTTTCTTTATTTCTTCGTGATCCCTACGGTCCGCGGTGACTCGGTGGTGAAACCTCCGCGCCAAGGAGGCATAACAGGGCTTTGACACGAAGGCGCTAAGCCACGAAAATACAGCAGGAGTAAATTATGAAATGGATTGTGGCTATCATTCAACCGCATCGTCTGGAAGCGGTCAAACAGGCTCTCAGCGATGTGGAGGTGTTTCGGTTGACCGTCGCGGACGTGCAGGGTTACGGGCGACAGAAGGGGCACACGGAGTATTTTCGCGGCAAGGAGTTACACGTGAACCTGCTGCGGAAGGTGCGTCTGGATATCGCGGTCAATGAGGCCTTTGTCCAACCTACGATCGACGCGATTACCAAGGGCGCCCGCAGCGGCGCCGGCGGCAAAGGGCAAATCGGCGACGGCAAAATCTTTGTCCTGCCGCTGGAAAATGTCGTCCGCATCAGCGATGGCACGCAGGGCGGCGGGGCGATATAACCCGAACCATGAATCGTTCACGGGCCGGAGCGGCTAGCGCGGCCGCACCCGTCGCTGCAGTTTAGTCGCCACGGCGACCCGCGCTGGGCAGAATGGCCCCAAACGCCTATTTTCGGCGCTGGCGCTGAATCGCAACGGCCCCATTTGGAGCTGCCGGCACTACAAGCAGACCGTCGGACCTGCGCCGGGCCGCCGCTTAAAAAACCGATAAATATTCGGGCTGGCGCAGCCTCCGGAATTTCCGCACCGCTGGTCGTCGATTGCGCGCAACTACGGGCACGCACCTCTCCGGGCCACACCGGTGGACACCAGGCCGATGCGGCGGTAAACTGTGCGCGTACGGTAAAATCCGCGAAAACGTTGATTTTTCTGACGATTCGTTGGATCTTGTCCACCCGCGCCGGAGTGGCGGAACTGGCAGACGCGCTGGATTCAAAATCCAGTGACCGCAAGGTCGTGTGGGTTCGATTCCCTCCTCCGGCAGTTGCCGTCTGCGGCGGCAACAGAGCAGGAGAACAGGAGAAAGTAGACCGTAGAACGAATAAGGCCGGCGCGAAAAAGCAGCTGTTGCCGGCGGATAAGACCTCTCCCGCGGTTTGCTTTCCGCTGTCTGCTCGCAAGCAAGAATAGTGGCCTTATTGCCGCCGGCAAGCGGCAACAGAGCGGAAGTCTGATGACCAACATCCTCTGGGCGCCGTGGCGCTTGGACTATATCCGGCAGGTTTGCGTCGGCGGCGACGGGTGTTTCCTCTGCGCCTTCGCCCAGCAGCCGGACCAGGACGCGACCCATTTCGTCGTCGCCCGCAACACCTTCGCCATGTTGTTGATGAATCGCTACCCCTACGTCAACGGCCATCTTCTCGTCGCCCCGTACCGCCATGCCGGCGAACTGGCCGAACTGACCGCCGAAGAACGCGCCGCGATGTTGGAATGGGCGGTGTACGGGCAGCGGCTGTTAAGTCAGGCCATGAATCCGCAAGGTTTTAATATCGGCATCAACGTGGGCCGCTGCGCCGGCGCCGGCGTGCCCGATCACATCCATATGCACGTGGTTCCCCGCTGGAATGGCGATGTGAATTTTATGAGCACCGTCGGCCAAGTGCGCGTGATTCCGCAAGCCCTGGAGGAAGCCTTTGCGCAGTTAGCCGCGGAGCATAAGCGCTTAGCCCCGCCGCAACCAAGCCCTAAAACCTAAGGAGCCGCATGGCCGCCTTGATCGTGATTCCGGCGCGGTTCGCAGCTACGCGACTGCCCGGCAAACCATTGCTGCGCCAGACCGGTAAATTCCTGGTGCAACACGTGTATGAACGGGCCAAACGCTGCCGGCTGGCCAGCGATGTCGTGATCGCCACCGACGATGCACGCATTCTGGAAGCGGCCCGCCGCTTTCGCGGTCAGGCGGTGCTTACCTCGCCGACCCACGCCAGCGGCACCGACCGTATCGCCGAGGTGGCGATGCAATCGGCTTTCGCGCGTTTTAACATTCTGGTGAATGTACAGGGCGACGAGCCGGAGATGGATCCAACCACGGTTGATGCGGTCATTCGCCGGCTCCAGGACCATCCCGCCGTGCCGATGGCCACGGCGGCGGCGCCCTTTTCCGATGTCGCCGATATCGTCCGCCCCGAAGTCGTCAAGGTGGTTCTGGATCAGCACGGCTTCGCCCTCTATTTCTCGCGCAGCGTGATTCCCCATGATCGCGACGGCGTCCTACCCACGCGTCCGGTCGATTCGGCGGCGGCCCGCCCGGCGGCAACCGCCGGGTCATCTGATTGGCGGAAATCCTATCGGCAGCATATGGGGCTATACGCCTATCGTCGGCAGCTCTTGCTCGAATTGGCGAAAACGCCGCCTTGTGCGCTGGAACAACTGGAAAAACTCGAACAACTGCGGGCCTTGTATCTCGGCGCCCGCATTCTGGTGGTGGACGTGCCGTGTCCCTCGCGCGGCATCGACACCCCGGCTGATTATGCCGCATTCGTGGAGCGTTACCGTCGTCGTGGCCAACACCGCGTTCTAACGCGGTGAAGGGAAGCGCCGGGTGCGTCTGCGGCGTCGGGAGTGGCGGAGAGGCTCGCGACGGGGGCGCGATTCACCACGTCGCCGCGGACGGCTCGCTACGGCGAGCCAAAGCCCGGGGGCCGGGGTCCGCCAGTAGCGCTGGCCAGTGCGATAAGAAAGCGTCGTGCCAGTACCGCCTTTACCTGGGCCGGCGCTGGACTCCGTTCCCCCAACTCCGCCTGCATGGAAGTGACCGGACGTCCGAGGCCACACGGATTAATCAGTTCAAAATAGGATAAATCCGTCTGAACATTCAGGGCTAGGCCATGCAGCGAAACCCAGCGGCGCAGCCGCACGCCTATGGCGCAGATTTTCGCCAGGCCGCCCGCCACCTTCCCCCCGTTATCGACGTCGGCTGCGCCGCGGCGCACCCACACGCCGGTGGCTGGAGGTTGGCGCAGGCCGGTCAGAGCGAATTCCGCGAGCGTGTCAATCACCACCTGCTCCAGGAGTCGCATGTAGTCATGCAGACCAAGGTGATAACAGTTCAGGGGAATAATCGGATAAACCACCAATTGCCCGGGGCCATGGAACGTGATGTCACCGCCCCGATCGGTCTGGACCACCTCAATGCCGCGCTCCGCCAACGCGGCTGCACCGGCGAGAAGATGCGCCGCAGCGCCCGGGGTGCGACCTATGGTGATCACCGGCGGATGTTCCACCAATAGCAACATGCCGCCAGCCGCCGCACCGCTGAGCACACCTTCGTGGCACTGCTGTTGGCAGCGCCAGGCGGCGCGATATTCCATCCGGCCCAAGTCCACGATGTCCAGCCCGGCTGGCGATGCCGGCCCGCTGGACGGGATAGCCGTCGGGATGGTCAGGGCGTCTTTCATCTGACCTAGCCCTGATCCCATGGGTTCATCCCATCAATACCGCAGCCTTGGAAATCCGCGGCGTTGCGGTTGGCCAACACGGTGCCGCGCGATTGAGCGATCGTGACGATCGGCGCGTCAGATTCCGCGATCGGCTTATCGGCCTGTCGGCGCCGCACGACAAGGGTGGCGTAGCGTTACCGCCGCCCTCAACGATGGCATTGTAATCATGGATGGCACACCCCGTCCAGCCGTTCAGGACCGGGCCGCACCGCCGCCGATCGGCTCCCACTGCAGGCGTTCCAACATCGGATCCCGATGCTGCTGAAATTGTTGTGTGAACATAACATAATAAATCCCGTGTGCTTCGAGCAGTTCCGCATGCGTCCCCTGCTCGACGATCCGCCCCCCCACCAGCACCGCGATGCAGTCCGCCTGGATGACGGTGCTTAACCGATGGGCGATGACGATGGTCGTGCGCCCGTGCATCAGGTCCTCCAGCGCCCGCTGGATCAGCCGTTCGCTGCGCGTATCCAGGGAACTGGTGGCCTCGTCCAAAATCAGGAAACGCGGATCCGCCACCATGGCCCGGGCAATGGAAAGCCGTTGTTTTTCACCGCCGGACAGGCTGGCCCCCCGTTCCCCGATCGGCGTGTCGTAGCCTTGCGGCAGGGCCATGATAAATTCGTGAGCATTGGCCTGTTTCGCTGCGGCCACGATCGCGTCCTCCGACGCGCCGCGCCGGCCGAAGGCGATATTTTCTTTCACCGTGCCGTCGAACAGGTACACATCCTGAAGTACGGCCGCAAAAAGCCGGCGATAGTCTTGTAAACGCATCTCCCGAATATCCACGCCGTCAAGTCGGATGGAGCCTTGGCGCACGTCGTAGAAACGGGCGATCAGATTCACCAGGGTGCTCTTACCGCTGCCGGAGGGGCCCACGATGGCCAAGGTGGAGCCTGCCGGCACCCGCAGGTTGATGGTATTGAGCACGGTTTGCCCCGGCCGGTAGCCGAAGCCCACATCGTGCAGCTCCAGGTCTCCTGCCTTCGGCGGCTCCCGGGCGCCCGGTCGGTCGGGCATATCCGCCGGCTGGTTCAAAACATCGCAGACGCGGTCCAGGGCGCCCAAATTCTGCTGCAGCTCCTGCAGGGAATCAATCATTTGGCTCAGCGGACTTAGCAGCATCATGCTGTAGACTTGGAACATCACCAGGTCGCCGACGCTCAAGCGGTGCTCCAGCACCAGGCGTCCGCCGAACCAGATGATGACAATGCCCATGCTGGGTACGAAAATCTGCCATCCGGTCATCAGCAGGCGGCCCAGTACGGAGGTGTAGTATTGCTTGCGAACCATCGTATGCTGGCGGGCGGCGAATTCCGCATGGGTGCTGCGTTCGCGGCGGAAGCCGCGCACCACCTGGATGCCGGCGAACAGGTCATTGACCCGCGCCGAAAGCATGCTGCGGTCGTCCCGGATGTTGCGCCACAAGGGCCGCAAACGCCGAAAAATAATCCAATGAATCACCAGGGCCGGCGGAATCAGCGCCGCGGCGATCAGAAAAAGTTTCCAACTGGTGGCGATCAGAATCAGCAGCACGCACCCGACCCGAAACAGCGCCGAGGTGGGATTTACGATGGCGTTCTGGATGCCGCCGACCACCTGGTCCGTATCGCTCATAATGCGGCTGATAATGCCGCCGGTACGATAGTCGGCCAGCTGACCCAGTGGCAGAGTGGCCAGATGTTCGTGCAGACGTTGGCGCAGCGTCGCGGCCAGGCGGTAATTCAGCCGCTGCACCGCCAACATGCGGACCCACGAAGCGGCCACGGAGACCACGACGGCCGCGGCCAGAACCAGCGTCAGGAAAACCAGGTCATGCCACACGGACGAGGTCAACCATAGCCGCAGACTGGCGATGGGAACCCATGGCCCCATCGGCAGAGGGCGGTTACGAAAAACGTCATCGATCAGCAACTTCAGAATAAAAGGCGAGATCAAGGCGGCCAGGGCGCTCACCAGCACCACCGCGATCAACACGGCGACCGCACCGTAGTAGCCGCGCAGCATCAGGCGGTACTGGCCCAGCAGATGCCATTTGGTGAATTTAAAATCATGCGGCGGCGGCAGGCCGGGAGGTGGGCCGTCCCCACGCACCACCGCGGGCGAAGGTTGGGAGTGGGGGGGGGGCGGGTTCCTGGAGTCGGTCGCCCCGCAGGAGACCGGAACGGACCTTACTGCGAAATTCCCGGAATCGCTGCCGGCTGGACTTCATATAGCGAAGTTTAACGTCCATTTGCTTCCAAGGCTATAATAGCGTTAGAATAAAGGCAGCAGGCAGACGCATCCGAGCACCGGGTGGTAACCCGGGGGTTTGTCTCCTGCGGAAAATTTACTGGCGAGGTACGCGAAACATGGGTCAATTTTTTGGATCACCGAACCAGGGCTACAACGATTCCGTGGTGCCCGCCGCCCAGGCGGACGTGCTCGAACAACGTAAATTCATTACCAAAGTTTTCGGTTGGATGACGGTGGGGTTGGCGGTGAGCGCCATCGTGGGATTGCTGCTGGATCGTAATCCGCAGGCCGTGATGGCGATCGGCCGCAACTGGATTCTGGTGGCCATTCTGCAGATTGGCCTGGCCATGGGCCTGGGGCTGGCGATTAACCGCATCAGTGCCGCCCTGGCCACGCTGCTGTTCCTGGCGTTCAGTGCTTCCTTTGGCCTGACGCTTTCCGTGGTCATGCTCATCTTCACCCGACAGTCCATCTATGCCACGTTCTTCGTCACCGCCGGTACCTTCGGTTCCATGGCCGCGTTCGGTTATGTAACGAAGCGCGATTTGACTTCCGTCGGGCATATGGCCGGTATGGCGCTGTGGGGAATTGTTATCGCCATGGTGGTGAACATGTTCATGGGCAGCGCCCAGTTCCAATATCTGATTTCGATCCTGGGGGTGGTGGTATTCGTGGCTCTGACGGCCTATGACACGCAGAAAATCAAGTACATGTATATGGTCGGGGCGGACGGCTCGGAGGTGCACCAAAAAGCCGCTATTATGGGCGCCCTGCAACTTTACCTGGACTTCATCAACCTGTTTATGTTTATGCTGCAGTTCATGGGCCAGCGGCGGGATTAGGAGCCGCTATCCGCTCCGGCAGATCGTCGTCCAGCGTTCGCCAGGTGATGCTTCGGCTGACTGCCGCCATCACGGTATGCAGCAAGCGATTGCGATGCCGACAATAATTCACCAGCGGCACCAGCTTATGGCCCAGATCACGCTTGGCGAAGTAACCAGTCTGCCCGCTCTGTAATTCCCGGGCGCCTGTGGCGGTAGCCCACCGTACTGCCTCCTCCCAGAGCCGGAAATACATAAACCAGTCGCCGGCGTAGTCGTAGTCCAGCCCGATGAATTTATTAATGGCCTTCCATCCGCAGCGGAACAGCAGCATAAACGCGACCATCTTGCGCCGTGTTTTTTCCCGCAGGATCAGAAAATGGCAAGCCGGTGCCGCGGCGATGGCTCGGAAGAATTCGGGGGTTAATCGCTCGAACTTGGTTTTGCCTCGGCGCCAGGTGTTTAAATACAGGGCAAAAATCTCTTGCAATTCCGCCGGGCCGGGATGCTGTGTACAAGTTACTTCCAAGTCCCCCTGGGCGTGGCTTTGGCGCAACTTTTTGCGCAGTTTATATCGATTTTCTGAATCCAGTGTCTTTAAATAAGCGTCAAATCCACCGGAGGGAAGGTCTACTTTGGTGCCAGGAAAACTCGGAATTCGAAAGAATTTTTCAGTGCTGACCAGTCGGTCCAGCGGCGACCAGTAAGCGGCGGGAACGTCTTTCCATACCACCAGGCTGCTCCGCTGAGCCGCGGCCCGTTGCCGCACCGCCTGGACGATCACCGGCAGGCACTGCTCCAGCGGCCACTCGGGCGGCAGGGCAATCAGGCCTTCATCGGCGCACGGCGAACCGACGAAAAAAGTCCGCTGATAGCGCAGCCACGCCGACAGCCGGCCGCCGGCTTGCAGCAGACGCCTCGCCAGCGGCGGGGCGACCAGGTCCAGCGGCAAGTCCATGGTGAACGCGGGCACGACGCCAACCGACTTGCCCGTCTGCTGGAGTACGAGGTAACTGAAGCGAAACTGATCACCCAGCGCGCCGGCCTCCAGCGCTGTGTACCACCAGCTGCCTTCCACGGACGGGGGAAAACAACGGGCCAGAACGTCCGCCGACACCGCGGCAATGGAATCAACCCAGATGGTCTGCAGATCCAAATTCATGCGCTAAGGCGCCCGTGCGCCATGCTGGTGACGTTGCGCGTGGGCATAAAACAATCGCCCTATGCGCCGGGCCAGTTGGGAAATCAATCTATGTTCCACGACGCCGGGAGTCTGAGTCAACGCGTAATTGGCGGGCACGTCGGCGCTGATCGGAGCTCCCATACGGAGACCGACCGGCCAGAGCCGCCGCCCCGCCCGATCGACCACTTTTACCAGCACTTGGGTCTGGCCGCGCGTGACCTGACCGGTACTGAGGGTCTGAACCTCAAAGCGATCCACGAAGAGATAGACCGCCACATCCGCATGCAAGGCGCGGACGATCTGGCCGATGCTCATTTCCTGATAGTGCATCGCATCCCGCCGCTGCAAGCCGATGATTTGATAGGCCGGAACCAACCGCTGGCTGACCCGAAAAGCGTAAAGCTGCTGATTAACCGCGGTGATCAGGCTCGACACCGCCGAGATCGACAATTCGCCAGCGGCCGAAGCATCCACCAGCACCACCACCCGGTCGTGCCGGGGAATAGTAACCGCCGCCCGCTGGGCGCCGTTGCCGGCGACGAAATACGCCAGCTCGCAACCGGACAGCGCTACCCACCCGACGGCCAAAAATAATCCCAGCCAGAACGTTCGAGCTTTTACCATCGTTCCGCCGTGGTTAGAAACATCGCCCCAGCTCGCGGCTGAAACGGACGAGGGTATTCATGCGGACCATATCCAGATCGGCGTCGAAACCGGCCTCAGGGCCATGCTTCGGCCAATGCGTCTCGAGCTTGGTGGAAAACACACGGCCGGATCCGCCGACGTGTGTATCGTAAACATAGACATTCGCCGCGATGTCGCCGCGCAGCAGATTTTTCGCCCCGCGGGCATGAAAGCGGTAGGAGGTTAACTCGATATATAAGACCCGATCCACAGAAAAATGTTTACCAATCGCCTTCACCGGCAGCATCTGCCAGTTGGGCGTGTCGTCCTGATACGCAATGATCGCATCGTACGCGACCAGTCGCGCCGTGGGGACCGCGCGGGCAAGCCGTGCCGTCACGAAAGACGACACTTCCCGGCGCGCTTGCGGATATTGAAATGATGTGGCGGAATCACAGTAGACCAGCACGGCCACGCGGCGATGGGCCAGTCCATCATATCGCGCCGAGTTGACGGAGGCGCCGGCTTGGTAAGCCCGCTGTCCCCACCAACCGCAGCCACCCGTGGCCAATATCAAACCAGCCAGTAGCAGACCCCACCCGGTCGCGCTTCGCTTCCGGCGCCCTCTCGTCCCTTGTCCTGCAATGCGCCGTGTCATGGCTGGTCCTTCACTCGCGCCGCGGCAGCGCTGTACCCTTGCCGGCAGCCGCCAGAAGTCGGATATTTTACCAGAGCCGTGAAAATCCTGCGCCCGTCACCGCAATTTTGTACACCCACGCCATCAAAACCAGCGCCAATACCGCCAGAAGAACTGGTTTCCAGTGCCAGGAAAGCCAAAATAAATCGGGACCGTGCCAACGGCCCGTGATCAGACCGATGGCGCCAAGAATGACCATGGCCACGGCCAGCAGGCCCAACGCTGCTCCCGCGGGTTGGGTGGCAACAGCCCCCAGCCATTGGCCATGCGCAACCTGGCTGACCGCCGTCGTATAACCACAGCTGGGGCAGGGGACCCCATAGCGCGTGTAAAAACCGCACGGCGGCAGGCCCAACTGCGTATGGGTTGAACCATCGGGGGTCAGATAAAGTCCCACGCCAAGCATAGCCCCGAAGACCAGCAGCACCACCACCGATACCGCGCGCACCCGTCCCCTGCGGCTAATCCCGCCGGGGCCGGCGCGCGCAGCTGTTGGATAAACTCCGGGCCTATCGCGCATGGCAGTCATTATACTTCGTTGGCGGGAAGTTTGCGGGCTAAACCTGGAGCGGTTATAATAATTAAACTACGGAATTCGCGTGGAACGTGCTGGCATGTGCTGGCGGTGTCCCGCTCGGTTAATCGGTAAGGTTTTAACGGCATGCTCACCGAGGAAAAGAAGCGGCGGATCATTGCAGAATCGCGCACCCATGAGAAAGATTCCGGATCCGCTGAGATTCAGATCGCTCTGCTCACCGAACGCATCAACGAATTAACGGAACATTTGAAAGCGCACCGCAAGGACTACTCGTCCCGCCGCGGTTTGCTGAAGATGGTGGGCAAGCGCGCCAGCCTCCTGAAGTACTTGACCCGCACCAATCCCCAGAGATATCAGGCGGTCATCACCAGACTCGGGCTGCGCAAATAGTTGGAGCACCGGGGAATCACCCGGTGGTGGCAGTTGGAATCGGCAATCATTGTTGGCAGGTAAGTAACATCTCCGCGGCGCTGATGCGAAGGGCATAACCGTTTTCCAGCGCGGCGCAAGTTTGACAGGTGGCAGTATGACAGTGATCAAAGTTGAAGCGGAAATCGACGGTCGTAATCTTTCCTTGGAAACCGGTTATCTGGCCAAGCAGGCCGAGGGGGCTGTCCTGGTGCGCTACGGTGAAACCGTCGTGCTGGCCACGGTCGTATCGAGCGATCCCCGTCCCGATATTGATTATTTCCCGCTAACGGTCGATTATCGGGAAAAAACCTCCGCCGCGGGTAAATTTCCCGGTGGCTTCATCAAACGGGAGGGACGTCCATCCACCAAGGAAATTTTGACCGCCCGCATGGTGGATCGTCCGATTCGCCCGTTGTTCCCCGCCGGCTATTTTAACGAAGTGCTCGTGCAGGTGTTGGTCCTCTCCGCCGACGGCCAGAACGATCCCGACGTGCTGGCCATTATCGGTTCGTCCGCGGCTCTGGCCATCAGCAGCATCCCCTTTGAAGGCCCGATTGGCGCCGTCCGCATCGGACGTCTCGACGGCAAATTTGTCGTCATGCCCACCACGGCTCAGTTGGATCACTCCGAAATGGACTTGCTGGTCACGGGCACCGATTCCGCCATCAATATGATTGAAATGGGAGCGCGGGAACTGCCGGAAAAGACCGTGCTTGAGGCGCTGGAACAGGGCCACCAGATTATCCGCACGATCGTGGCCCTGCAGCAGGAACTGGCCGCCAAAGCCGGTAAAACCAAGCACTGCGAATTGCACCAGCCACCCGAGGAATTGCGTCGCCGCATTGACGGATATGCCGAGCCGCTCCGCCAGGCGCGGCGGATCGCCGGTAAACAGGAACGCGCCGCGGCCGTCGATAAGATCAAGAGTGAAGCGCTGGCGCAATTGACCGCGGTGGATTCCGCCACTGGTCGCCCGGCCCATGATCCGGCGCAGGTCAAGCTGCTTTTTGATGCCTTGGAAGAAAAGCTGGTCCGCGAATTGATCCTCGCCGGCGTCCGCGCCGATGGCCGCGATGCCACCACCATCCGCCCGCTGGCCTGCCACGTCGCCATCCTGCCCCGCACCCATGGCTCGGCTATTTTCAGCCGCGGCGAGACCCAGGCTCTCGTGACCACCACGCTGGGCACAGGTGATGACGAACAAATTGTCGACGGCCTAGGGCCTGAATATGCCAAAAAATTCATGCTGCATTACAATTTTCCGCCCTTCGCCACTGGCGAGGTCAAACGCATCATGGGACCAGGCCGCCGCGAGATCGGCCACGGCGCTCTGGCCGAACGGGCCTTGGAACCCGTCCTGCCGACGCCCCAACAATTTCCTTACGTCGTTCGCCTGGTCTCCGACATCCTGGAATCCAACGGCAGCAGCTCCATGGCGTCGGTTTGTGGCGGTACGCTGGCCCTGCTGGACGCCGGTGTGCCATTGATCCGCCCCGTCGCGGGCATCAGCATTGGCCTGGTCGGTGACGGTTCCCGCGACGTGTTGCTGACCGATATCATTGGAGAAGAGGATCACTTCGGCGATATGGACTTTAAAGTGGCGGGAACCACCGAGGGCATCACCGCCATTCAGTTGGACCTCAAAATCCGCGGCCTGCGGATGGCGCTGATCGCCGCCACGTTGGAGCAGGCCCGTCTCGCCCGTCTGACGATCCTCGATAAAATGAAGGCCGCCATCGCCACGCATCGTCCGCAGATCTCCGCCTATGCCCCGCGCTTGCTGACCATCCATATCAATCCCGAGAAGATTGGTAAGGTGATCGGGCCGGGCGGCAAGACCATCAAGAAAATCGTGGAAACCACCGGCGCTAAAATTGATATTGAGGATGATGGCACGGTGTTTATCTCCGCCGTCGGTATGGAGGCCGCCGAGCGCGCCCGCGAAGAAGTGGAACGCCTTACGGAAGACGTCAAGGTTGGCCGAATCTATACCGGCCGCGTCACCTCGGTAAAGGATTTCGGGGCGTTCATTGAGGTTACACCCGGCGTGGACGGCTTGTGCCATATCAGCGAGTTATCCGACAAATATCTCAAGAATGTCGGCGAAGCGGTGAAGATCGGCCAGGAAGTGCGCGTCAAGGTCATTGCCATCGACGACCAGGGCCGCATCAAACTCTCCCGGAAACAGGTCCTGCGCCAGGAAGCCCTCGCGGCGAAAGGCCCAACGGATCCAACGCCCTCTTCGGCCCCTGCACCCGTCGCCCCTGCCACTGCCCCCAGATAGACGGCGCCATGGGTGGCGCGGCCGTCCCGCTCGCGGTTTCCATTTCCAGGAGGGTCGTCCCTGCCCTGCGGACACCCGCGCCCAATAAAAATGGTGTCAACCCTGGGTATATAGCTCCCGGTTTGCACGGAGGCGGATCCACCCCGGCGGATTGAGGAGTCGCCTTTGGAGACCTTGCCGAGGGTGGTGTCCTCCGATGACGCCCCCACCCCGCCCTTTTCGACGCAGCCCCACCAGAAGCACAGCTTTTCGACACTACGGCCTAAGCACGGTCAGTCGGCAGCATGCCCCTAAGCCGGCATCGATTCGAATGTCCGCGGCCCGGGTGCCAGGGTGCCGCAGAGCGCTGCGCAAAGCAGCAACGCTGTGGTCGGTATCAGTTCCGCTGCGCCGGCTGGAAGCGCGCAGTTCCGCGCGGCCAATCTTGGCCACTGGTTTGAAGGTCGGTAACGCCTCGGCACGCCCCAGAAGGACCAGCAGGATTTTCCCGCTGCCGCGCCGCGGGTACGCCGTCGATTGTGCTCCGGCCGGCGTGGTCCGCAGCAAGCGAACCCCATCGCCATGTTCGTCGTCGGCAGCACCGGCCAGCACCAGAGGAACCGCCCCCGCTTCGAGCCAGCGCACCGCGCGAATTATCGCCAAAACGCCGGAAGCCGCCCCGCCGGCATAAACCAACAGGGGTCCCTGCAGACCGAAGGCAATCGCCAGTTCCGCGGCCACGGTGCTCGGCAAGGTGCCACGGAAGGCCGCCGGACTGGCAAACCGGCCGTGGTCCATCCGGCGTGACCGCTGGAAACGCAAGTCTTCGGTAAGGCACCCGTGCGTGCTACCTAGAAACAGCCCCATGGTTTGCCGGATGGATACCGCAAGATCCGCCAGCATCAAACCGCCGAAAACCAAGAGCTGTGCACTTAAGGCCCCTGCCTGACGCTGAACAGCGGCAGTCGGACGCGAGACCGACGGCTCGCCGGGGTATGGGGCGATCGGCGAGGCGGGTCCGCCAACTGGCGCTGGATGGGCGGCATCGGGTGTTCCCGGCGAAGGGTATCCCGCTCCGATAACTCCGCCGGCGGGGGCGCTGCCTTGTGCCACCCAGCGAAAAATAAATATATCCGCCACCATTATATTCTACCTGTCTGCGCCAAGTGAATGTGTGTCTTTCGTGGTTACAGGCTGCTCCACTCGCACCTAAAGCGGTAAAAGGACGAACGGCGCCCTGCCGGTGGGCCAGCCAACGCTGAATCCGATCATCATCCAGAACACGGCGGCGAGAGCTTCTCCGACGATCAGGCCGATGAAGAACGGCCTGGCCCGCCGGTAAATCTCAGCGCCGCCCCAGCGCAGTATCATTACTTTTAGCAGCCATCCGACAAAAATGGAGAACCAGAACACATTCATGGCGTAACTGTTCAGCAGCAATAAACCGATCGGATGCAGGGGGCTGCCGGCGAAAAGCAGCCGCGATCCCGCCACCACCGCCATCGCCACGGCGCCCTGCCCAATCTCCAGAAGGTGTTGCAGCGGCGTCTGACTGGCCGTGCCGGGATGCGCGGCGCGGGACGCGGCGGCCAACGTGCCCCAGGGGAAGCTGTTGGAACTGTAGCCGTCGAATCCCGCCCGTCCGTAGGTGTAACTCAAATACATGTTCACACCACCGCTGACCAGCAGACACGCCAGCAGCGCCACGGCCAGCAGCGCCATATACCGATGCTTACGCCGGATGATTCCATCCGACCCCATGCGCAGCACGTCGGCGGTGAAAGGCATCAGGTTTTCGCGCCCGTCCGTATAGATCGCGGCCATAGAAAATTTGGTGACCAACCACTGCTTGAGCGTCAGCGCCGAGGTGCCGGAAAACAACGCTCCCAGAAAACCAAAGGGACCGCTGTTCAAGTCCACCATCAACAGTCCGGCCTCGGCAATCACCCGTGTGATCACCATGCAGTAGAACAAAAGCAGCCCCACCGTCAGCAGACCCAGCCACCAGTTTAGACCCGCCAGCATCAGAAACGTCGTGGCCAGGCCCAGACAAAGCAGGAACCCCAGCGTGCTGAGCCAATAGGGGAGAAATTCATCCGCTTCCCGCGGTGCCAATTTCAGCGCCGCCCGCAGCACCTGCCCCAGATGCCGCCGCACGATCCAGAAAGTAATCACGCCGTAGACCGCGTAAAAGCCGACGGCTTGCCACCGTAGATCCCCCCACATATTGTAAGGCTGGCCAGTGTAAGCCACATACGCCCAGCCGAGATTGTAGGCCAGATACATGAACCAGATCGAAAACGCGATTTCCGTAGGGACGAAAAAGGTAACGCCCACCACGGAAAAATAGATCCGGTTGGCCTGAATGCTCCACGGCAGCGTGGTCCAGGGAAACTGCGTAAAATCCTGGCTGATATTGTACGCCGTCGGTATCTGGGGCAGGCTGTGAAAAGGGCCGAAATAGGTGGCCCCATTATAAATCTCAATCAGAAAGGGAATGGCCGCCGCGATCCACAAGGCGCCGCTGCGCCACAGCCAGTTCAGCCGTCGCGAGCCTTCGGGATCGGCCATCATCTCCAGGGGAATGGCGGCCAACGGAAACGGCAGGCGTTCCCGGTTGACCCACTGTTTGCGCATGATCAGTACGAAAAACATGATCGCCCCGAACATGGGAAGCACGAACAGCGACCACATCGCCAGCGG
Source organism: Planctomycetota bacterium (assembly GCA_021785435.1). Lineage (GTDB taxonomy): Bacteria > Planctomycetota > Phycisphaerae > WQYP01 > WQYP01 > JAKCCC01. The sequence goes on along the minus strand of JAJYFE010000056.1, from coordinate 3,128 downwards.
TTTGGCCCACGCCGCCAGCATGGGGGCCCAATCTTTCCAACCCCCGTGGCCGGGGGCAAAACCCAAATAGAAATTGCTGACGATGCCGCTGTTCGGGCGCCGCACCGGCAGCATCCAGGCGGGCAGTTGATGAATCAAGGCCGGGAAAATGGCGCTCTGGCCGGCCAGGTAGACGCTGTCGGCCAGCAGCGGGAAGAAATATCGGTAGAAACCGGAGCTGGGCAGGGCGCAGGACAGGAGCATCATGCCGACCGCCACGATCAATTCGCCCTGTCGCAGCCGCCGCCGCCCCAGCAGGGGATTGACCACCACGCACAGCACCGTGATCACAAACACCACGAACAATGGCAGATGATTTCCGATCAGAAAAGTATTGTGCGCGATGTAGTCGTTGAAGGGTGTGAGCACAGCCATCAACAGCGACAAGCCGATTCCCAGCAGGCCCGCCCGCCACGTGACGCTGAAGGGCCGGCTCGGGCGGTCAGGTCCTAACGTCGGCTGTCGCGTCATAAGGCCTCTCGGAACCAGCTTCTTAGGTTCTCGGTTCTAGCTGCAGGTGCCAGATGCTAAATGCCAAGTGCCCGGCCCTCCATGCCAAACCATGAAACCACAAACCAGAACCCTAAAACCCGCCGTCAGTACGGCAACTGAAACACTGCTTTCGCCACCAGATCAAAGCCCAGGGACAACGAGGCGACCAGCCCCACCCCGCACGCAAAGCCGGCGGCGAGCACGGGCGCGTATTGCCGCCACGGCGTCACGCCGAATTTTTTCTGCATGTAGTAGCGACCCAAGAACGCCCCAAGCAACTGCGGAATCGCCCCGAACATCAGGCCAGCGCCCAGACCGCGCAACAATCCATAAACCAGCATCACCGGCGCTCCCCACCCCGCCAGTGCCATGTACAGCAACAAGCCGGCGCCCATCGAGCCAACCACATACGGCCACTTGAAGGCGTGCAGAAGCGCGCTATGTCCGCCCGCCAGGGTGCCGGACATCCAAAACGCCTGCAGCTTAGCCAGCAGCGGCCAATATTGCTGCGCATACGGATAGGCTGGCGACGGGATCGGAGCGATACGCAACAGATACTGGGAAAATACGATGCTGCCGATCACCACCACGGGAAACATCACCAACTCCGCCTTGATAAGGCTGCTGATCCTGGTTCCCGTAAGTTCCTGCGTACGGAATTGCACGACCTGCCCTGCATAATTGGCCATCGGTATCGGGGCGTACCAGATGCCAGCCCCCGTGTAGCCCATTTTGTGAGCGAGCACGAAAGTGGCCTGCTGCACGTACGGAATGTCAACCCATTGCCCGGCCATTCCTTCCACCCGCGCCGCCACATAACTCATGATCGGAGTGTAACCGAAGCCATACGCCAGCAGCAGCCATAACGGAAACGTCGGAACGAGAATCTTGCACAGCACCGTCGAGATGATCGTTGAGCCGACAAAAATTCCCAACCCTATCCACAGCGAAAAATCTCCGCGGCCCCGGGGCGGGTGTAACAACCGGCGCCAAGCCGGCTCCGCCGGCGCCGCTCCCGGTGCTGCCAACACTTCGGCGCGGTTTTTACGACGACGCAGGGCCGCGGCGATGCCGTAAAAGCTGATGATGGCGATCGCCAGGGCGAAGCCGATGGTCACGCTCAGATAAACATCGATGAACCCCTGGAACCAGGTGTCCAGGGCGCCCATACCCGGTTTCCAGTTCGGGATTTGGTGAAAGTGCACCAGAATTGGATTGGCCAGCCAAGTCAGCACGGTGGCTAAAAATGAGCCGATCACCGCGGAGAACGGGAGCACCATTCCAATCATCACGTTGCCGAGATCAAAACTCACGCCCATGGGCGTCGCCGGCAGGAAGCCCTGCGTGTTGGTGGTGAAGTCGGCAAAAGGAATCGGCAGCGGCTCAATTGGATGCCGCAGAAACGTCGCGGTGATCGCGGGCACCCCGAGGTACAAAAACCCGAAGATCAGTCCCAGCATGCCGCCGATGGAAAAAACCCGCCAGCGCCAGGTGGCCTGGCCGCTGCTGCTCTCCGCCAACGCGGTAATCCCCATGGCGCCGATAGGGGCCATGGGAAAAGGGAGTCTTTCCACATCGCTGGTCTGCCGAAACAATACGTACCCGAGGCCGAATACGTTCAATCGGCTCAACAGATAGGTCACCGTCAGAAGCACCATGGGCACCACCCAGGCGCCGACAAAAAAGGTTCGCTCGGCCAGCACCTTCGGCCCCGGCGCCACCCACGCTGGAATCAGCGACGTAAGGCCGTAGGCCCTGGCGGCGGAGGAGGAAACAAAATATTGCACGAACAAAAGATTGGCGAAGGGGGAGATAACCACCACCCCCGCCATATAGTAAAGAATGAAAATCGCCGGACTCTTCAGGGTGGTGAAGGAACGCCGGGCCAGCTCAATAAACAGGATCACCGTGACCCACTGTGCCGCCGGCCCCAACGTGCCTCCCGCCAGCAGGCCCAGGTACATCGATCCCGGCATCATCACCAGCCCGATGAACAGGCAGCCGACGACGGAGCGGAAATCGAAGCCGTCGCCGAACGAGCTTGGCGTTTCCAACAGGCCGCGATACTGCGCGATCTCTTTATCTTCAAGGTTGGTCATAGATCAATGGTGAGCTATCCATTTTCAGCTATCAGCGATCAATTCCCAGCGAGCGGCGACCCGTGGGGAGTATGCCCCGTTTCGCCCCCGACCTTCCACCGCCAAGATCCCGCGCCGACGCCAAAACCCAAAACCTATAACCTAACCCGGCTGCGCCGGAACCAAAAAGGGCTTGCAAAAAAAGGGCGTTCCGCTTTCACATAGTTAGCCTCTTATGTGGAGCGGAACGCCATGAACAAGACGCACCTTTTTCTGTGCAAGTATAACACCGAGATTACGGCAACGCGGCGGTGCTTCGACCGGGTCATCTTCAAGGGACATGTGCGGCTGTTTTCGTACCCAGCGGGCGTCCGGTATTTTGTGGACCGGGGCCTGCGGATCCGCCGGAAGGATGTCATGGGTTGGGCCAAGGCCCAGTCCGAGCGTATTGCCGCCCACGCCAAGGCCCTGGCTGAGCAGGCGGGGCGGCCCTACTTGTACCTGCGCGGCCACCAGCGC